>WLWL01000002.1 GCA_012103605.1 Candidatus Nanopelagicales bacterium | reverse complement strand
GCAGCCTTCTTGGGGGCCGCCTTCTTCGTAGCAACCTTCTTGGCGGGAGCCTTCTTCGCAGCAGCCTTCTTAGGGCCTGCCTTCTTGGCGGGAGCCTTCTTCGCAGACGACTTCTTGGGGGCCGCCTTCTTGGCGGGAGCCTTCTTGGGGGCCGCCTTCGTGGGGGCCGCCTTCTTGGCGGGAGCCTTCTTCGTGGCCGCCATCGCGATCTCCTCAGTTGCCGTTCCGCTGCCCGCCTGCGCCCACCAAGACGTTTCCCTCAAGCCGACGCACCGCTGCGTTCAGGAATGGTAGGGGTGGCTTCACGGTCACGGGTCACCGGCACGCCGACCGACACGACTATCCTGCCCGTTCGGACAGGAGGCGCCATGTACAAGGCCGTGCCCGTGCAGATCGATCTGCCGGCCATGGAACACCAGATTCTGGATCTGTGGGATCAAGAATCGGTGTTCGAGCGCTCCCTGGCGCAGGCCGAGGGGCGCCCCCTGTGGACCTTCTACGAGGGTCCTCCTACGGCCAACGGCACCCCCGGAGCCCACCACGTGGAAGCACGTGTCTTTAAAGACATCTTCCCTCGCTATCGCACGATGAAGGGGTACTTCGTGCCCCGCCAAGCAGGGTGGGACTGCCACGGATTGCCCGTCGAACTCGCGGTCGAGAGGGAACTCGGTTTCAGCGGCAAGCAGGACATCGAGAACTACGGGATCGCCGAATTCAATGAACGGTGTCGCGAATCCGTTCTCCGCCACGTTGACGAGTTCACCCACATGAGCAAGCGGATGGCGTTTTGGGTGGACACCGACTCTGCTTACTGGACGATGGATCGGGACTACGTCCAAAGCGTCTGGTGGTCGTTGAAAGAGATCTTCGACGCAGGTTTGCTCGTGCAAGACCACCGTGTCGCGCCGTACTGTCCACGGTGCGGGACCGGACTGAGCGACCACGAGCTCGCCCAAGGCTACGAAACGGTGGTCGACCCGTCGGTCTACGTTCGCTTCCCTATCGACGACGGACCCCTCCAGGAGCGTTACCCATCCGCGGCCCTCTTGGTGTGGACGACGACGCCGTGGACGCTGGTGTCGAATACAGCGGTAGCCGTCCGACCAGACGCCACATACGTGGTCGTGAAAACTGCGGACAATGAACATCTCGTTGTCGCACAGGAGCTCGTGTCACACGTCTTCGGCGACAGTGACGTCGAGATTGTCGAGGAGTTCGCTGGGTCGCACCTTGAGCGCACTCGATACCGGCGTCCCTTCGACCTCGTAGACATCCCTGACTCCCACTACGTCATCCTCGCCGACTACGTCACGACAGACGATGGAACAGGGCTGGTTCACCAGGCGCCGGCCTTCGGCGCAGACGACCTCGCGAGTTGTCGCAGCTACGGTCTCCCCGTCGTCAACCCGATCAATCCAGACGGGACCTTCGTCGACGAGACGCCGCTGGTGGGCGGAATGTTCTTCAAGACCGCCGACGACGTACTCGTAGCCGATCTCGACGAGCGGGGTCTGCTCTTTCGCCGAAACCCCTACGAGCACTCCTACCCTCACTGCTGGCGATGCCACACGCCGCTTCTGTACTACGCGCAGCCGTCCTGGTATGTCAAGACGACAGCGGTCAAGGAAGCACTTCTGACGCAAAACGAGCAGACCAACTGGTACCCGCCGACCATTAAGTGGGGCCGCTACGGCGACTGGCTCACCAACAACGTGGACTGGGCCTTGTCTCGCAACAGGTACTGGGGAACGCCCTTACCTATTTGGCGATGCGAAGCGGGACACCTCACGGCCATCGGATCGCTCGAGGAGCTGTCGTCGCGGGCCGGTAGGGACGTCGACGATCTTGATCCGCACCGCCCGTTCGTCGACGATGTCGCGATTCAGTGTCCAGAGTGCGAGAACACGGCGAATCGTGTGCCGGAGGTCATCGACTGCTGGTACGACTCCGGCGCCATGCCGTTCGCCGCACTGGGGTACCCGCGCAAGAATGCAGCAGAGTTCGCGCAGCAGTACCCCGCCGACTTCATTTGCGAGGCGATCGATCAAACCCGCGGTTGGTTCTATTCCTTAATGGCCATCGGGACCCTTGTCTTCGGAGAATCGTCGTACAAGAACGTCGTTT
Source organism: Candidatus Nanopelagicales bacterium (assembly GCA_012103605.1). GTDB lineage: Bacteria > Actinomycetota > Actinomycetes > S36-B12 > S36-B12 > S36-B12. Next base: position 81,305 of record WLWL01000002.1, on the reverse strand, counting down.
GCCTCGGCCACATCCTGGACGAAGACGGTCGCAAGATGAGTAAGCACCTCGGCAACGTGCTCGAACCCATCCCCCTGATGGACACGCACGGGGCCGACGCGGTGCGCTGGTTCATGTTGGCCTCCGGTTCACCATGGCAAGCCCGCCGCGTGGGTCACGCGGCCATCGCCGATGTTGTTCGTCGCACCCTCTTGACGTACTGGAACACCGTTTCCTTCCAATCGCTGTACGCGAGAACCGCCGAATGGTCTCCCTCGATAGGAGCCCCTCCGACCGAGGAGCGACCGCTCATTGACCAATGGGTGCTGTCAGAAGCCGCGCGGGTCGCGCGGGATGTGGACGACGCCCTGGACAATTTCGACACCCAGCGCGGCGGCCGGATACTCGCCGAGTACATCGACGTTCTGTCCAATTGGTACGTGCGCCGCTCACGCCGACGCTTCTGGGATGGGGATGCGGCCGCGTTAGCCACCCTCCACGAGGCTCTGCGCACCGTCACCTTGTGCCTGGCCCCCTACACGCCCTTCATCGCCGAACGCGTGTGGCAAGACCTCTTCCGAGCAACCGACGAACAGGCTCCGATATCCGTGCACTTGGCATCGTGGCCATCGATGGAGAAGGCGACTATCGACGATGGTCTTCGCGACAACATGGCACTCGTTCGCAGAGTCGTCGAGCTTGGGCGGGCGGCCCGCGCCGCGAGCAGCGTCAAGACGCGACAACCGCTCTCGCGCGCTCTGGTTTCCGCACCCGGCTGGGCAGAACTCCCTGACGAACTCGTCGCGGAAGTTTCCGACGAGCTCAACGTGCGAGCAGTGGAGGTCCTTGGTGAGGAAGCCGGGTTGGTCGACGTCGTGGTGAAGCCGAACTTCCGGGAACTGGGAAAGCGGTTCGGGAAGCGGACGCCGGTCGTTGCTCAAGCAATAACCGATGTCGAGGCTTCCACCCTGGCGAACGGCGTACGTGCCGAAGGCTCCTTTTCGATCACGGTGGACGGCGAGAGCGAGGAGGTCTACGCCGACGACATCATCGTGACGGAGTCACCACGCGAAGGCTGGACGGTCGCCAGTGACGCAGAAGAGTCGGTCGCCATCGATCTACATATCGACGACGAACTCCGCCGTGCAGGCCTAGCGCGCGAGCTGATCCGGGGAATTCAAGAGACGCGCAAGTCGCTGGGATTCGACATCTCGGATCGAATCTCACTGACGTGGAGCTCACACGACAGCGAGATCGAGACCACTTTCGCTGAGCATGGTGCGGCGATTGCCTCCGAGGTTCTCGCCACGGCTATCGACCGCAACGACATGCCGGCTGACTACGCGCCGGTGGAAACCGACCTACCGGTGTTGGTCGGGATCGCCCGAAACTCCTAGGGGCGCGGGGACTCCGCGGACGCGTCGATGTCGAGGTCATCGACGAGGGCAAGTTGTTGGGTGAGCATTTCTCGCACACGATCGCGAATCACAGCCAAACTCTCTCCGTTCACTGGTGAAACATCACCAACAACGACGTTTTCTGTCGTCGACGCACCATCAAGGTTCTGAACTGTGGCTGCTGATGCCCCATCGTCGGTAGGAGTAATGACAGTGGCGTGGCCTTCATCAGGACTAGCGATGGGCGTCGACTGAGCATCCTGGAGTTCGCGCTGGGCCGCCGCCAAGCGCCCCTGCAGCTGCTGAACCTGCGAGCGGAGTGCCTCGACTTCATCACCGAGTCGCTGACCTTCGCTTGACGTGAGCGTGATGGTGCCTTCCACTCGGTCGAGGAACGCATCGACCTCGGCCATGTTGTACCCGGCTCGAATACGTGTTGTTCCGAATCGGGCGTCACGAACATCCTGTGCGCTCAAGGTCACGATCTCGACCCTAAAGCAAGACGACAAAATTGATGAGTATCTGAACCCCGAGTATCAGAATAAGAAATGCCAAATCGAGCGAGACACTGCCAAGGCGCAGCGGCGGGATCACCCGTCGAAGGGCGCGTAGGGGTGGATCCGTGATCGAATACACGAATTCGGCGACCAACAGCAGCGGTCCCCGAGGCTGCCAGGATCGTGCGAAAATCCGGACGAAGTCCAAGACCAGGCGGGCAATCAAGACAAGCCAATAGAGCCACAGGACAGTGCCCAAGATCTGACCGAAGATGCTCACCGCTTTGACACTCCTCTAACGGCGTCGTCAACTCTGATTGAAGAACCCATCCTCAGCTATCTGCGCTCGCGCTTGATCTCCGAGATCAACATTGGCCGGTGAGAGCAGGAAGACCTTGCCAGTAATGCGTTCGATCGTGCCGTGTAGGCCGTACACCAGGCCAGCTGCGAAATCGATAATGCGCTTGGCATCCATCTCGTCCATGTCGCCCAGGTTCATGATGACCGGTACTCCGTCACGAAATTCCTCACCAATGCGACGAGCGTCGTTGTAGGAGCGGGGATGGATGGCTTCAATGCGGCTCAGGTCCGCCATCGCGGGGCGTCCCACCGCCGCTGAAGACGGGGCCCGATCGGCCGCGGAATCTGGCCTGATCGTCCGGACGGCTCGAGGCTCGTTGATAGGCCGCACGCTGCGTACCTCATACGCATCATCATCGGCCTCGTAGCGGTCCCGGGAACTCCGACGGCTGTTGCGATCCCGACGGGACTCCCGAGCCGGCTCCTCGTAGTCGTCATACTCGTCAAAATCCTCGTCGGAGGCGTCCTCCACCAACCCGAGGTACACAGCCATCTTGCGCATTGCGCCAGCCATCGCCCACCTCCGTGATGTCGTTTTTCGCAGTCACGGACGCTTCTGCGGCGACCGTGAATCTCTCCCCCTCTGACGCTACTGCACCGGGGGGCGTTCCCCGAGTATCGCTCCCCCGATACGCACCTGTGTCGCCCCTGCGGCGACACCGGCTTCGAGGTCGCTACTCATGCCAGCCGACATCTCCCGGGCATGCGGCCAGGACGTTCGCACACGCGCCGAAATCTCCTGCAACCGATCGAATGCCGCCCGTGGATCCATGCCGGTGTCCGGGTGGGGAGCCACCGCCATGACGCCCGCCAGGTGCAGAGCCTCGTGCCTAGATACGGCCTCGGCAAGGGATTCGACATCATCGGGATCGGCTCCCCCGCGTCCTGGGTCGGGAACCGGATCCACACTCACCTGCAGCAGGACCTGCACCGGATTTCTGTCGAATCGTTCCACGGCACCGGCAAGAGGCGCGATGAGTTCGTGCCGGTCGATCGATTCGACGACGTCAGCCCATCGGGCAACGGACGACACCTTGTTGCGCTGTAAGCGACCGATCATGTGCCAGCGGAGGTCATCGCTGCTCACATCAGCACGTTTGGCTCGCCCCTCCTGATCTCGGTTTTCTCCGACATCGGTGACTCCCAGTTCTGCGAGCAATGCAACATCACTAGCGGGGAAGGTTTTCGTCACAACGACAAGTTGAACCTGGTCGTGGTCTTCCGTTCGACCCGCGGCGATCCGCGCAGCTTCGATGCGCTCGTGAACATCATGAAGTCGCTGAGCCAGGGCCTCTCGCCTTGTGACCGTCACGCTTCGTCCGCACCATGCGATGAGGCAGAGACCACGGCAAGTCCCTGTCGCCCCGAGCGTCCACCGCGGCCGCGTGCCATCGAACGGCGATAGCTGAACCATGTTGCTGATTCGTACGTGCATTGCCTGCCCTGCAGGAGTTCTTCCCCGTCGATGGTGACACCCAGTTCCACTAGCCGCTCCTTGCTCCCGGCGCGAACGTCGATGCCCAACCCCTCATCCTTCTGCTCGTGCGGAGCCCACTGGGTATGCACGGGTTGCTGCACACCAGTTACCAGAGCCGCGTGCGCGACACGATCGCTCAGCGCCGCTCGCACCGCATCGTGCCGCTCGGCATCCACTCGGTAGCACTCACCACAGATCGCAGGACCAAGAACCGCACCGATGTTCTCCGCTCCAGCGTTGGTCATCTCTGCGACTACCGATCCGATCACGTCTTCCACGAGCCCTTTCCATCCGCAGTGCGCGACACCTAGCACGGGCGAGCCGTCGCGCCGATGACCATGAAGACCGATGATGGCGCAATCGGCACCCAACGCCACCAAGCCGATGTCGTTCCTATCGGTCACCAGCGCATCGACGTCAGCGATCGTGTCCGGGGTCGTCACCCACGCCACATCAGCGCCGTGCGACGCTGCAATGAAGGCCAGCCCCTCCTGCGCCTTCAGTGCCGATGCCAAGTGCCGACGATTGGTCCGCACCGCATCTTCGTCATCACCGACATGATCGGCGAGATTTCCCGCTGCGAAGTCACCGACGCTGCGCCCACCATCGGCACGTGAGATCACGTACGTGCAGGACGCACCCGATGACGCGTGACGTGGACACGACCACGTGCCAGCGAGTGTCCGTAGGTCGGGGAAGGCCCTACTGCCACTCGCGTCTGTTGCCACGCATTACCTCAGGAAGTCTGGAACGTCCAAGTCGTCGTCGGAATCGGCGAATACCGCTGCCTTCGGCTGTTGCACGGCCGGAATATCTCCCGTCGCATCGGTGGATCGAACGGGAGCCGCCACCTTGCGGACCGGAGGCTCACCACCTTCGAAACCCGCAGCGATGACCGTCACGCGAACCTCATCACCCAAGGTGTCGTCGATCACAGCACCGAAGATGATGTTCGCCTCGGGGTGAGCGGCGTCACTGACGAGTCGAGCGGCTTCGTTGATCTCGAACAGGCCCAGGTCACTACCGCCGGATACCGACAACAACACTCCGTGGGCTCCATCGATTCCCGCTTCGAGGAGGGGGCTGGAAATGGCCTTTTCTGCGGCCTGCATTGCCCTGTCCTCGCCTCGCGCAGATCCGATGCCCATCAATGCGGACCCGGCCGCGTGCATCACGCTCTTGACGTCGGCGAAGTCCAAGTTGATCAATCCGGGTGTCGTGATGAGATCCGTAATGCCTGAGACGCCCTGCAGCAGAACGTGATCGGCTTGCCGGAACGCGTCGATCACGCTGATCTCGCGATCTGCCAAGGACAACAGGCGGTCGTTCGGAATGACGATGAGCGTGTCGACCTCGGCGCGCAAATCCTCGACGCCCTGATCGGCCTGCACTTGCCGACGGCGACCTTCGAAGCCGAACGGACGCGTGACAACGCCGATGGTGAGTGCTCCCAGAGACCGGGCAACCTGGGCAACGACCGGTGCTCCACCGGTGCCGGTTCCACCGCCTTCTCCCGCGGTAACAAAGACCATGTCGGCGCCCTGGAGGACTTCCTCGATCTCTTCGATGTGATCTTCCGCCGCCTTGCGCCCGACCTCCGGGTTCGCGCCAGCCCCGAGGCCTCGCGTCAACTCCCGGCCGATGTCGAGCTTGACGTCGGCGTCACTCATCAAGAGCGCCTGTGCGTCGGTGTTGATGGCGATGAACTCCACGCCCTTCAAGCCGACCTCGATCATGCGGTTGACCGCATTCACGCCACCGCCGCCGATACCGACGACCTTGATTACTGCCAAGTAGTTCTGAGGAGCCGCCACTGCTGCTCGTCCTTTCCTCTACGTCGACGCGAGGGGGCGCATCGACTCGTGCGGCCCGAGGCCGAAGTCTCAACCTTTACTTCAGGCTGAAACATCGTCTGGCCCTGAGCCGGCGGGAGAGTAGGGGGTGCAACGCCTTCGACGCAAGACGAAAAGCAGAAACTTTTGATTTTTTTTATTTCTTGGGGCCCTTTTCGCCAAAAGTGGCCGGTAGCGATGGCGCGCTGACGTCGTAGGCCTGGGCGCGGCGCGGCAACAACGAGCGCAGAACCTCTGCCTTGAACTCCGCTTCCTGGGAATTCCCCCAGCGCACGATCGACTTGTTCCCGAGTTCCAAACGAATGTCATCGACGCTCACCGCCTGGATCACCCGGACCCGCTTTTCCACATCCGCGGGAAGGGACGACGCGACCTTCACTGCCTCGGCAATGGCACTTTCATCACCACGGATGATCGGATCGGTGAGCCACAATCCTCCGGGGGGATCGAAGATGTTCCCCTCGGCATCGACACCCCGACGCTCCTCGCCTTGCATGACCACGGCCACCGGAGACCGTTCGGTCACAGCGATCACGACATCTTGTGGCCATGCGCGCCGAACCTCGACCGATGCCACCCACGGCAGCTCGAGAACGCGAGCCTGGGCCGAAGCGGTATCCAGGCGCGCGATCGGCATGCCGGCCGGGATAGATGCCGCCGACCGAACCTCCTGGCCGCCCACCAATTCCCCCTCGTCACTCAAGCCGATGACCGAGACCTGATGCACAGCAAGCAACGACGAGAACCAGGCGGCCCAAACGGCGCCGCCGATCAGCGCCACCACCAGCACGACGCTGGCCAGTCGCCACCACCGCCGTCGTTGCGCCCGGGCTACCCAGCGATCGGCGACCGCGCGACGCCGACGGCGCCTGCGTGTGAACCGGAATCGTCGCCGCCGAACTTTGCGTTCCGGCCCAGCTGCGCGCTCGTTGCCGGTTTCTGGGTCTGGTCCCGACGTCAAGGCAGGCACACTGTCTCCGTCGAGGCTCGGGTTATCGATCACCGTCATAGCCGACTCCGGAGGCGATCAAGCACTTCGGTACCCAGCATGCCGATATCTCCGGCGCCGAGGGTCATCACGATGTCACCGGCACGTGCGCGATCGGCGAGAATCCCGGCGACAGCGGTCCAGGACGGTTCGAAGATCGCGTCGCCCTCGGGCAAGGGAACATTCGCTGCCAGGGTTTGTCCGCTGGCTCCTGGAATCGGCTCCTCACCGGGAGCGAATACTTCAAGGACTACCGCCACGTCCGCCAAGCCGAGGGCTTGCCCGAATTCCTGCACGAACATTGCCGTCCGGTAATAGTGATGGGCTTGGAACGCCACGATGACCCGGCCGGCGCCGACCACCTCGCGGGCCGCTCGCAAGGTCGCGTCAATTTCCGTCGGATGGTGGGCGTAGTCGTCATAGACACGAACCCCCGCCACCTCACCTTTGAAGTCGAAACGTCGACGAGTTCCAGAAAATGATTCGAGCCCTCGCCGAACATCCACATCGGCGAATCCGAGCCCCGTCGCCGAAACGTAGGCGGCCATGGCGTTGAGAGCGTTGTGTCGACCGGGGACCTGCAGGGCAATCCGACCGAGTCGCACCCCGTCTTTGGCGACTGTGAAGCTCCAACCGTCTACGTCTTGGATCGGATCGATCATGCGAACCGTGGCATCGTCACTCTCGCCGTAACTTCGAACATCGATGCCCTCGGCGGTAAGACGTTCGCCCATCGCTCGGGCCCCCGGGTCGTCGGCGCAGATAACAACGAACCCGCCCGTAGCCGCGATTTGCCGTCCAAAATCGTCGAAGGCGTTTTCGAGAGCGTCGAAGGTCTCCCAATGATTCAAGTGGTCAGGTTCGACGTTCGTGACGATCCCCGCAACCGCCGGCAGGGCGAGGAACGAACCATCGCTTTCGTCAGCCTCCACGACGAAGAGCTCCCCCGTCCCCAGGTGCGCGTTCGACCCTGATTCGTTCAACTCGCTGCCGATCACGAACGATGGATCAGCACCACACGCTTGCAGGGTGACGGTCAACATTGACGTGGTCGTCGTCTTGCCATGTGTTCCGGACACCGCGACCCCACGTCGACCACTCATGACCGCCGCCAGGGCCGTTGCGCGGGACATCTCGGGGATCGAATGCTCTCGTGCGAACCGACGCTCGGAATTCGACTCAGGAATAGCCGTCGAGTAGACGAGGGTGTCCGCGGCTATCGACTTCTGGTGCCCGACCGACACCTCGATTCCTAGAGCCCGCAGAGACTGCACTCGCCGCGATTCCTTGGCGTCGCTGCCCGTGACGTGCACCCCGCGGGCAGCAAGGATGCTCGCGATTCCCGACATTCCGGCTCCACCGATTCCGACGATGTGCACGCGACCGAGGTCGGCCAGATCCGCCCCGTTCATCACCCACCCTTCCGCCGCTGCTCGACGACATCGCTTATCCACCGCACCATCGCCACGCCAGCGTCCCGGTCACCGAGAGAGCGGGCAGCCGACGCCATCGTCCGGAGCCGACCTTCATCCTCCACCAGGGAAAGCACCGTCGTCGTGAGCCACTCCGATGTCACAGCCTCATCCGCCACCTGCAATCCCCCACCCGCGTCCACAATCGGCTGCGAATTTCCTGCTTGCTCGCCGTTGCCGATAGGCAGGGGCACGTAGATGGCCGGCACACCGATCGCCGTCAATTCCGCGCAGGTCATCGCTCCGGACCGACACACAACAAGATCGGCGGCGGCATACGCCATATCCATCCGATCGATGTATGCGACGGGTCGATAGTTCGGGTGCGGGTCCGGGAGCACGTTGTTCCTTCCCACGGCGTGCAGAACGCTCACTCCGGCGTCCGTTAGCGCGTGGATGCTGCCGGCGACGACATCGTTCAGGTGCCGGGCTCCTTGGCTTCCGCCGAAAATCAAGACAACGGGCCCCTGGTCGGGGAGGTCCCACATCCCCCGTGCCGCGCTTCGTTGTTCTGCAACGTCAAGTTTTGCCACCGATGGTCGAAGGGGAAGCCCCATAGGTCGGGCATGGGCGAGCACCCCGGAATGGACGCTCGCGACGTTCTTCGTCCACTTCGCTCCGAGCACATTGGCGAATCCAGCTCGAGAGTTTGCTTCGTGAATGACCAAGGGAGTGCGCGTCAGCCACGCAGCCGCGTAGCCGGGCACAGCTGCGTAACCCCCGAAGCCCACCACCACGTCCGCCCGCAGCGCCCGCAGATGGGCCGCGGCCTGCCACACACCCTCGATGGTCAAGAACGGGAACGCGACCGCGCTCGCAGAGAGGCGTCGAGGAAACGGCTGCGCGGTGGTTGCCACCAACGGGTATCCACGCGCGGCCACGAGTTCGCCTTCAAGGCCCCGGCTGCCCCCGATGAAGGAGATCGTCGTTGAGGAATCACTTTGCACGAGAGCGTCCGCCGTTGTGAGGGCGGGTTCGAGGTGACCGGCTGTGCCACCGGCCGCGAAGACCACGTGCATGGCGACGGACCTCTATCGGCGCCGTAGGGCCTGGGCCGTGCTGCGTCGTCGCAACGCACGTCGGGCACCGGGTTCTTGACGAGCAAAGGCCATGAGCATGCCGATGGCTGTCAGAGTCGGAATCAGCGATGACCCTCCGTAAGAGACCAGCGGGAGGGTCACTCCAGCCACGGGAAGTAGCCCGAGGACCCCGCCGATGTTCACCACGGCCTGCACCACGATCCACGCCCCGACCCCGGCGGCGGCGTAGCGAACGAAGGAATCATCGGTGTTCCGGCTCAGACGAAAGACCGCAAAGGCCAGCAGTGAGAACAACGCCAACACGATCAACGTTCCCAGGAGCCCGAGCTCTTCGCCGATCACGGGATAGATGAAGTCTGTGTGGGCCTCCGGCAACGTCCCCCACTTTTCTCGACTGGCACCGAGCCCCACTCCCCAAAAGCCTCCAGTGCCGAGGGCGTATTGCCCTTGGGTGACCTGCCAACCGAACCCCAGTCGATCCGAGCCTGGATCGAGCCAAGACAGGATGCGGTCCATGCGATAGGGCGCGGCCAACGAGAGAATCCACACTCCTACGGCCCCCACCGCGGCGAAGACGGCGAAAACCCGTAGCGGCGCACCGGCGGCGAAGAGGATGCCCGCGAGGATGGCTCCCAGCATCACCGTGTTCCCGAAGTCGCCCTCGGCGAGAACCAACACCATCATTACGGCTGCCACCGGAACGATGGGGATGAGCAGGCCGCGCCACGTATCGAGTCGACGCGACCGCCGCGACAGCACTTCCGCGCCCCACACGACAAGCGCGAGTTTCGCGATTTCACTCGGCTGGAACCTGAACGGGCCGAAGATCTCGATCCAGTTGCGTTGTCCGGCGACTTCGACGCCGATGATGAGGACAGCCACCAGGAATCCGAAGGCGGCGAGCAGCAACGGCCACGCGAAGGCACGCCAGAACTGCACGGATGTGCGCGCCGCAAAGAACATCGCAACGACGCCGAGAAGTGCGAAGAAGGCCTGGCGTTGCGCGAGGGTGTAGGGAGATCCGAAGACGCGGACGCTTTCGATGCTCGACGCCGACATCACCATGATCAGGCCGAGGAGAAGCAAGAGCAACGCCGAACCCATCAGCAGGTAATACGCACTCAGGGGGTGACGGGCGAGCAGTGCCAGCGGCGAGGTCGATTCACCCTCGCCGGGGCTCGCGGATCGCTCGGATACCTCCGGCGTCTGGCTGCTCATGACGCCGAGCCCTGCTGCAGCGCAGCATCAGCGAAAGCACGTCCACGTTCGGTGTAGTCGGTGAACATGTCCCACGAGGCGCACCCGGGGGCGAGGAGAACGACGTCACCGGGTCGGGCGAGCCCAGCAGCTGCATCAACAACCTCACCCATCACACTAGTTTCGTTGCGTTCCACGACGATTACCGGAATATCGGGTGCGTGTCGGGCCAAAGCGTCACGGATTACCCCCGCGTCACGCCCCAAGAGCACCACCCCTCGGAGCCGATCGTGGATCTCGACCACCAAATCGTCGAATTCCTGCCCCTTCGCCACACCACCAGCGACCCATACCACCGACGGATACGCCAGAAGCGACGTCTTTGCCGCATGGGTATTGGTCGCCTTGGAGTCGTCCACGTATCGGACGCCCGAGAACTCGCCAACCTCGGCTATTCGGTGCGGCGCAGGCTGGAAGTCACGAAGGCCTGCCCGCACCGCGCTCGGGTGCACCCCGTAGGACCTGGCAAGCGCCGCGGCGGCCAGCGCATTGGCGATGTTGTGAGGAGCCTGAGGCCGAACATCGTTGATGCTCGCTAGCTCGAGGGCTGCATCTCGGCGCTGCTCGAGGTAGGCCCGGTCCACCAGCAAGTTGTCCACGACTCCGACCATTCCGACGTCGGGAACTCCCAGCGTGAAACCGATAGCCCGACAACCCTCGATAACGTCCGCGCGTTCGACCATTTCCCGTGTGACGTCATCGTCGACCGAATAGATCGCAGAGTGGCGTGTGTTTTGGTAAATGCGTTCCTTGGTGCTTGCGTATTGCTCGAAGGAACCGAAGTGGTCAATGTGATCATCGGCGATATTCAGGCATACGGCCGAGTAAGGGCTCATCGATGTGACGAACGGAAGTTGCGGCGCGCCAACTTCCACGGCAATGACCTCGACATCGTCGTGCATGATCACGTCAACGAGAGGAACGCCAATATTCCCAGCGGATACCGCCCGAGCTCCCGATGCCGTAAGCATCGACTCCAGCATCAACGTCACCGTCGTCTTTCCGTTCGTCCCCGTCACGCACAGCCACGGGGCGTCGGATGGACCGCGGCGAAGCCGCCACGCCAGTTCAAGTTCGCCCCAGATCGGAATCTCGCGGGCCAGCGCCGGGGCTAACACCGGCGCGGACGGTCGAATCCCCGGTGAGGCGACCACCACATCGCTGTCGAGTGGCAACTCGGCAGCCTCGCCGAACCGAATGACCGCACCCAGCGATCCGAGTACTTCTGCTCGCTCCTGATGAATGTCCCCCGGTGACTCGTCCACGATGGTGACTGATGCACCAAGTTGCATCAATGCGTCAGCACACGAGTAGCCGGCGACTCCCAGCCCGACAACGCAGACGGACAGGTCGGACCATTGCGAATCTCGCTGCAGTGCACTCACCCGGTGCTCGGTCACGCACGTACCCACTCGGCGTAAAAGAGCGTTAATCCTGCTCCGATGCACAGTCCTTGAACAATCCACAACCTCACGACGATTTGAATCTCGGGCCAGCCGATCATCTCGAAGTGGTGATGCAACGGCGCCATGCGAAATACCCGGCGCCCGGTGAGGCGGAAGGAACCCACCTGCAAGATGACCGACACCGTGGTGATCAAGAAGAGCCCAGCAATAAAAGGCAAGAGCAACTCGGTACGACTGAGAATGGCGAGCCCGGCGATGCCGCCGCCGAGGGCGAGAGAACCTGTATCGCCCATAAAGATCCGCGCCGGCGCCGTGTTCCACCACAGGAATCCGAAGCACGCTCCCGCGGCGGACGCCGCAACGATTCCGAGGTCCAGGGGATTCTGAGTGGTGTAACAGAATTCAGAATCAACAAACGAGCAGTTCTGTCCGTACTGCCAAATTGCGAGCAGCACGTAGGCCAGGAAGCTCATCACCGATGCTCCGACGGCCAATCCGTCGAGTCCGTCTGTCAGGTTCACGCCATTGGTGGTCGCGGTGATCAGGAACCACACCCACACCAGGAACAACCCCAGGGGGAGAACGAGCGGAGTGTCGCGGACGAAGGAAACCGCCAAGGAAGCTGCGGTCTCACCATCGGCATCGGGGAACTGGACCGACAGGTACGCGAATGTGAACGCGACCAGAGCCTGTCCGATCAACTTGGTTCTCGCCCGCAGACCCGTGCTGCGCTGTTTGAAGATCTTTAAGTAGTCATCGGCCAGGCCGACCAGACCCAATCCCACCATCAAGAACAGCACTAGCAAACCGGACGTGCTGACCGGTCGCCACGTCAGCAGGTGCGTGCCGAAATAGCCCGCGAGCACCGCGAGAATAATGGCGACGCCGCCCATGGACGGCGTACCCACCTTCGATTCATGATCGGGGTAGGCCTCGTTTTCGGTGCTGACGCGAATCGCCTGGGCGTGACCCCGTCGAGACAGGAGTTTGATCAGAATCGGCGTTCCTACCAACGACACCACCGATGCGATCGCGAGGGCGATGACCACAAGTCTCATCGGTCACTCCCCTGCGTCGTTGGGCCGGTATTGAGAAGATGCTCGGCCACCCGCTCCATTCCTACCGCGCGAGAGGCCTTGACGAGGACGACATCCCCGGACTGGAGTTGCTCGTCCAATAATTCGATCGCCGCCTGCGGATCCTCCACCCAGACGGATTCGTCTCCCCACGACCCTTCGTTGCTCGCTGCCAGGTGCATCACCTTGGTGCCCGGCCCCACACACACCAGGCGGGAGATGTCCAGACGCACGACCAGCCGTCCGATCGCATCATGCTCGTCGGTAGACCTCTCACCCAACTCCAACATTTCGCCGAGAACGGCCCACGTCCTGCCGGACCCCTGCATCGCGCGCAGCGTCTTGAGCGCAGCGCGAACGGAATCAGGGTTAGCGTTGTAGGCATCGTTGATCACGGTGACGCCCTGCGTCGACGTTTGGACATCCATGCGCCAGCGACTTCGGGCCTGGGCACTGCTCAATTCTCGCGCGATGTCCTTGCCCGACATGCCGCACGAGGCACCAACCGCCGCTGCTGCCAGGGCGGCCGAGACGAAGTGTTCGCCGTGCAGGGACAGGTGCACGGCAACACTGTCTTGCCCGGGCACCGTCAGGTCGAATGAGGCCCGCCCCTGGTTGTCGATTTGGACACCTGTGGCGCGGACCCCAGCGGATTCGCTCTCGCCGAACCACACCACGGGAGCATCCGATTGTTCGGCCATGGCGCTGACCGCGAAGTCGTCACAATTCAGCACGGCGACGTCCTCCGCGGACAGGGCCCTCACCAACTCTGATTTCGCGCGCGCGATCTCCTCGGGTCCATTCATCATTCCCACATGCGCGAGCCCCACATTCAGAACGACCCCGATGTCTGGCTCCGCCATCTCGGCGAGGTATCCGATGTGCCCAATCCCCCGCATCCCCATTTCGAGCACCAGATAGTCCGTCGATGGGTCTGCCTCGAGGATGGTCAGTGGAACGCCGACTTCGGTATTGAAGGAGCCGCGCGCCGCAACCACGGCGCCAGGCAGAACGTCGGCGATCAGGTCCTTGGTTGTGGTCTTCCCGGAGGAACCCGTAACGGCGATCACCGTCGCGGAGAGTTCGTGCGTGCGGTACCAATGAGCAAGGCGCCCCAATGCTTCCAACGAGTTGTCGGTAACCAAACACGGGACACCGGCGATATCTCGGTTCGAAATGATCGCCACGGCACCGGCGGCGATCGCCTCCGCCGCGAAATCGTGTCCGTCGACCCGCTCCCCCTCTAAGGCGCAGAACACGTCACCCGGTGTGATGTCCCGAGAATCGATCGCAACTCCGGTTGCCTGAATTCCCGTCGCATCGAGAGCAGCATTGACCGACGCGTTCATCGCTGTCGCGAGGACATCGACAGGGAGCGGCTTCACTCGACACCCCTCCCTGACTCCCCGCCTCGACGATCGTGAATGAAGGATGCCAGCACCTGTCGATCGTCGAACGCAATCACGCCATCCGACCACTCCTGTGTCGCTTCGTGCCCCTTGCCCAGGACCAGAACGACATCACCTGGTCTCGCCGTCGCCACTGCGAGCCCAATGGCGTCTCGCCGCGAATCACACTCGTGAATCTCACAACCGCCCTGCACTCCTTCAAGAAGCTGCCGTCGAATGTCCGCGGGGTTCTCCGATCGCGGGTTGTCATCGGTCACGATGACGACATCCGCCCGACTGGCAGCCATGCCCATATCCGGTCGCTTCTTCGGATCGCGGTCTCCCCCGGCACCGATGACGACAATGACTCGTCCTTGTCCACGAGCGGCTCGCTCTCGAGCGGCCGCGGATATGACCTGCTCGATCGCATCCGGCGTGTGCGCATAGTCCACGATGTAGTCGATTCCGTTCTCGCGTCCGACGAGTTCCATCCGTCCTGGGATACGAGCCGTCTCGGTTGCGTCCGCAGCAACGACGAGCGGAACGCCCACGCCAAGTGCCGCGACGATTGCCACGGCGGCATTCGCAACAACAAAGTCGGCACCCACCGGAGTTCGCACGTCGCAGGAGTCGACTCCATCGGTCAACACCCACCCGCCATCGACAGCGGTCATATTCCAGTTGGCCGCTTTACCGGTGGTACTGACCGTCTCGACAGGAATAACCGACTCCCGCGCGAGGCGCTCTCCCCACTCGTCATCGATCAGCACGACTCCCCGCCGCGAACGCTCCTTTGTAAAGAGCTCCGCCTTGGCGGCGAAGTAGGCCTCCATAGTCTCGTGATAGTCCAGATGATCGTGGCTGAGGCCCGTGAAAACGGCCACGTCAAATACGACGCCATCGACTCGATGCTCGCTCAGCGCAATACTCGAGACTTCCATGACGATGGCCTCCGCTCCGCGGTCCACCATCGACCTGGCCATCGCCTGGATGTCGGGGGCTTCGGGTGTCGTGCGTGGGCCTGATGCGAGTTGATCGCCGTTCAACGTCGAGCCCAAGGTTCCGATAACACCACAACTGACATCTCCGGCGTCAAGGGCTGCCGCGAGCAGGGCGCAGACGCTGGTCTTGCCGTTTGTGCCGGTTACCCCGACCATCGTCAGCGACCGCGTCGGGAAGCCAGCGAGGATGGCTGCAATGTGCGCGACCAGAGGCCGCGGTTGATCGTGGACGATGATCGGAATATCACTGTGGGCGCTGCGAGCGATGATTGATTGACCCTGGCTATCGGTGATCACCGCGACCGCTCCTCGACGGCATGCTTCGTCGATGAATTCGGCTCCGTGACGATGGTGGCCGGGCAGCGCCGCGAACGCAAAGCCCGGTTCCAACCCGTCGGACGACAGCGCGATACCCACGAGGTCGAGGTTCGCTACCGATTCGTCGAGTATGGGTGGCACGTCCGCGATCGGGGCGCGACCGGCGTCACGAAGCACCTCGGCGAGACGCATGGACTATCCGGTGGTCAACGAGAGCCGTGGAGCTCGCTTGCCGGACGGAGGAATCTGCATTGCCTGGAGAGCATAGGTGGTGATCTCCTTGAACACCGGACCTGCCAACTCACCACCGCCACGTCCGCGCTTGGGTTGATGGACGAAGACTCCGACAGCGAGACGCGGAGCATCGGCTGGAGCCACGCCGATGAATGAGGCCGTGACGTCACCTGCGTAGCACCGGCAATCGGGATCGACAAACTGGGCCGTACCAGTCTTTCCGGCAACGCGGTAACCGGGAATTCGTGCCTGCGGAGCGGTGCCGCCTTCCGCGGTGACGGCTTCCATCATCGCCATTACTTGTCGTGCGGTTTCCTGACGGACGACTCGATCGCGTTCGGCATCAGGGGTCTTCGCGACAGTTCCGTCCGCGTCAATCGTGGCGTCGATGATCGATGGCTTCACCCGAACGCCACCGTTCGCGATGGTCGCGAAGACATCTGTCATCTGCACGGCCGTCACCGAGTAACCCTGACCAAAGGCCATTGTCGGGAATGTCGTGCCGTACCAGTTCTCTGGTTGCAGCATCAGGCCTGCAGATTCACCCGGGAGCCCTAGATCGGTTCGCTGCGTGATCCCGAACTTCTCCATGTAACGGGCCAGCTGTCGCTTGGGCATCTTCTCCGCGGCCAGGATCATGCCGATGTTGCTGGACTTGGCGAACGCACCGGTCATCGTTAATCGCAGTGTGCCGTGCTCCCAGTAGTCATTGAACTTCTTGCCAGCGCGTTCCAATTTTCCCGGCACCTTGATGGGTGTCAGCGGATCGACGACACCCTCGTTGATGACCGCCGCTGCGGTAATCACCTTTCCCGTCGAGCCTGGCTCGAAGATATCGGTGATGGCTCGGTTCCGACGATCATCTTGGGTCGATTGTGTGAAACGGTTGGGGTCGAAGTCCGGTGCCGTTGCCATCGCGAGGATCTCGCCGGTGCGAATGTCCATCACGACCGCGGTCGCGCTCGATGCGCCCGATCGTTGCACCACTCCCTGAAGGGCTTCTTGGGCGACGAATTGAACGTCGCGATCGATGGTCAGCTGGACGTCCGATCCAGCGACCGCCGCGGTGGACGATTGGTTCTGGGTCGGAATCACCCGGCCGCCTGGACCGCGCTCGTAGGTCTGCTGTCCCGGGGTACCGGTGAGGATGTCGTTGAAGGCCGACTCGATTCCACCGCCACCCGATCCGTCTCCTTGCACGAAACCCACGATGTGCGAGGCCAGGTCGCCTGCCGGGTACGTGCGCTGGGAGGTTTCTTCACTGAAGATGCCCGGCAGCCGAAGGGAGCTGATTCGGTCCCACGTTTCGGGTGCCACTCCTTTCGCCACGTACATGAAGCGTTTGTCGCCGGTAAGTCGATCGGCGAGAACGTCTTGTGGAACTTCAAGGATCGGCGCAAGTTCCACCGCGAGTGCAGCGGGATCCTCGATCAAGGTTTGATCCGCGGTGACGTCACGGGCTTCGACCGTTACCGCCAGCGCTTGGCCAGTTCGATCCAGAATGCTGCCGCGATAGGCCGGAATCTCCAGAGTTCGCAGGCGCTGGCTGAGCGCGGCATCCGCAAGAGCCTCGCCTCGTACCGCCTGGAGGTCCACTAGACGCGCTGCGAAAACAGAAGCGACGACGGCCGTGGCCAGGACTAGCGCGGTGCCTCGGCGCCGAGCGTTCCCTCGACGGAAATCACCCGGTGTGTGATGGTCTCCCCCGGAGCCACGTCCACCAGACGTCGCTCGGCGTGGTCGTCGACTCTGGGCCTGCTTCGTTGGGTAGCCGGTAGCCATCACTGCCCCGCCTGTCCCAGCTCAGCGCCATCGACTTCTCCCGCGCGCGGCGCGTCAGGGCCCACCAGAACAGCCCCGTCGGTCGTCGCCGTTTGACGCAAGGCCTGACGTTCTTCATTCCGACGCGCCTGCTGCGTCGCCGCGTCGCCGGTGGGCTGAGCAGCAGCATCGACAAGAACCGCGCCATCCCCGACCTGCCGTCGCTGCGCGGGAGGCAATTTTTCTCCGCGCCCGTTGACGGGAAGAGGATCGATGAGCGTCGCCGTCAAGGAGCCTGCGAGATTTAACGTCCGACTGCGATCACCGGGAGCAGGTTTGGCTTTTCCCCGAACCTTGCCGCTAGGAACGGTGAGGAATACCGGGCGCGTGGCCGGAACCATGCCCAACGCACGAGCCTTCGATTCAAGTTCCGGCGGAGCCGCCACAGCAGCGATCGCTTGAGTCAACGAAGCTTCGGTCCGCGCGAGCTCACGTTGCTTCGACTGCAACTCACTCACGACGAAAGCTGTCTGCGCGACGGACGTATTGATCAGCAACATGACGATGAGCCCCAACGCCAACCCGATGGTGACCACTACCGCGAAGAGCCCTCGACTCGCCCGTTCCGGTCGCAGCGGAGCGACCAATCGCAAGTGGGGGCGATCGCTTCGCAGTCGGCGTCCGGCCCCCTGGGTGGCGAACTCGGTGCTTTCCGACGGCAGCGAAAGCGCGGATGGGTCCGCCAGAGGCGATTCGGCAGCGGACGACGTAACGCTCATGCCGCCACCCGTTCGACGGCGCGCAATCGAACCGAGGCTGCCCGCGAGTTGGCTTCCACTTCCGCGTCCGACGCCATTTCGGCCCCCCGCGTGACCAACCTGAAGGACGGCTGCATGTCCTGAGGAACAACAGGAAGGTCCGGTGGAGCATCGATGGATGTGCGCGCCACGAACTCTGACTTGACGATTCGGTCTTCGAGCGACTGGTAGGACATCACGACGATGCGGCCGCCCACGCTGAGGACATCAAGCGCTCGGGGAAGGGCTCTGCGCAGCACCGTCAGTTCTGCGTTGACCTCAATACGCAAGGCCTGGAAGGTGCGCTTGGCTGGATTTCCCCCTCGGCGCCTCGCTGCAGCGGGGATGGCCTCCTTGACGATCGACGCCAACTCCGACGATCGGGACACTCGGTGGCCTTCCCGGGCGCGAACGATTCCGCGTGCGATGCGGGGTGCGAACTTCTCCTCGCCGAATTGCCGAAGGATGCGAACAAGATCTTCTTCGGCGTAGTCGTTCACGACATCCGCCGCCGTCAGGGCGTCCCCGGGGTTCATCCGCATGTCCAGCTCAGAATCCTGCGCGTACGAAAATCCCCGCCGCACCTCGTCCAATTGCATGGAGGAGACCCCCAGGTCGAACAGCACGCCATCAGCGCACGCGATGCCCTGATCGGCAAGGATGGACGGGATCTCGTCAAACACGGCATGCACCAGGTGCACTCGCTCCCGACTCGCGGATAGTCGCTCTGCGGCGATCTCGAGAGCCTCGGGGTCTCGATCGATGCCGATGACGCGAATAGCGGGGAATCGATCGAGGGCCATCCGCAAGTGACCACCGAGCCCAACCGTTGCATCAACGAGGACGGCACCTGGCTCGGTCAGGGCAGGTGCCAGCAAAGCGAGGACGCGCTCGCTTGCAACGGGCGTGTGGTGAACGAGTGGTGATGTCACGAGTCGACTTCCCCATCGACCGGGACGTGTGTCCCGAGCGGGGGTCTAGGCCCAACCCGCCACGACTACGGAAACCACATAGAGGACTGTTCCGGTGGCGACACCGGCAACCATGACGGCCACACCCGTGCGGACGGGGTGGAACGTCGATGTTACGTCGGGAATTTCATCGATTGCTGCCATGTCCTTCTCCTTGTTCGCGGTTGAGATGAACGTTGATTCGGATGTTGGTTGGTTCTGCTTGCTCGGTGTGGTGTTGAAAGGGACCAGGTCGGTCAGGTCCCCGCCCGCTTTGCACTTCCTGCCACCGGGGAAGGGGTGCCAGGGGGTGCCCAGCGGGAGGAGGCCTCACCGCCTGTGTCACATCACGCCCGGAATCACCTCCTCGTCTATTCCGGAGAAGTCGTCCTCCTGGCTGCCCAGGTAGGACTCCCAGGTCGAGGAATCCCAAATCTCGGCGGTGGTTCCGTTGCCCACCACGATCACGTCGCGATCCAGACCCGCGTACTCGCGAAGGGACGTCGGCATCGTGATCCGCCCCTGACGGTCGGGAATTTCATCCGAGGCACCAGAAAAAAGCACCCTGAGGTAGGCCCGGACACGAGCGTCGGACCGCGACGCCTCATTCAGGCGCTCGGAGTAGGCGGAGAACTCCGCGGCCGGCCACACGACGATCGATCGGTCTTGACCCTTGGTCAGAACTAGGCCGGCGGCCAATTGCTCACGAAATTTCGCCGGGAGAACGAGGCGGCCCTTGTCGTCCAATCGAGGAGCGTGGGTGCCCAGAAACATTGGCTGCCCTTTCCCTCTCACACCACTCTGGCCCCATTAGCCACTGTGATAACCCCAAGTGCCTCCAATGTACTCCATTCTACTCCACCGTCAACCCCCTTTCACCAAGAATTTCCCTTTGATTCCACGGCGGCTCCCCCGCGAGCCGAACCCCCCTGGGCCTCCACCGCTTGCCTACAGTTCCCTCGTGACCACCCCTCGGGCCCTCGCGGCTCTGGCGATTGCCGCCGCCTGTGCTGTGGCCGGCTGCTCCACCCCATCTCCCAACGCCGCCGGCACCCCATCGGCGGAAGCCAGCGCACGCCCGTCTCCCCAGGCCACGCCGACGCCGACACCGACGCCGACACCGACACCGACACCCACGCCGACACCCACGCCGACACCCACGCCGACACCCACGCCGACATTTCCACTGAACGGCCTGCCCCAGCCCGATCAGGGCGAACCGTCACCCGTTCTCGTCGTGAAACTCGACAACACCCGGTTTGCTCAACCGCACGCGGGGCTGGACCGGGCCGACATCGTCTATATCGAGGAAGTCGAGTACGGCATCACCCGCCTCGCCGCCGTTTTCTCCTCCGATGTTCCCGAGCGGATCGGGCCGGTGCGTTCGGCCCGGATCACCGACATCGATCTTCTGGCTCAGTACGGATCTCCCGCCTTCAGCTTCTCCGGCGCCCAGCGCAAGATGTGGCCGGTGATCGCTAACTCATCGTTGATCGACATCTCGCCCAACAAGGCTGCATTCGCCTACCAACGAGACTTCAGTCGTCGGGCCCCGTACAACTATTTCCTTGACGGTCCCGAGGGCCTCACGGCTGCGCCGGACGCATCGCAAGCCCGCGACATCGGACTGAGCTTCAGCTCCACTCCTCCCCCGAACGGATCGGTCGGCTTGTCAGCACGTTACGAATGGTCTGCCTCGTCGGCTGAATTCACCTACGACCAGGCCAGCCGTCTCTACCGCGTGTCACTCAATGGCCGAACCGCTGAAGCGGAGGAAACCCCCGACGGTCAACGTGCAGCAACGGTCGTGATCCAGTACGTGAAGCAGGAACCCTCACGCTTCTTCGACAAGGGCGGCGGCAACACTCCCCACGCGATCACCATCGGCAAGGGCGATGCCCTTGTGCTGCGCGACGGGCTCATGTATCAGGCGAAGTGGTCGCGCCCGGACGCCGAATCCGGTACCACCTTTACCGACGGTCAGGGGCAGGTCTTGGCGTTCAAGCCCGGACAGCAGTGGATCGTTCTCGCCAATCGCAACGCCGCCGCCACGCTCTTCCCCACCCCGCCGTCACCGAAAGACCTCGACACGTCTCAGGAATCAGCGTCAGACCCAGCGGAATCGGAGTAAGCGAGCTCGAACTAAGCCGACGAGCCATCACCCGGTGAGCAGGGAACAACGGACCGAACACCGTGGGTGTCGTAGTGGTAGATGGCAATTTGGTGAAAGTCGGCAGCAATCGCAACTGCGACGTCCACGGGCATCCCCCACACCAACCACCCCGGCTCTCGCCAGGTGCCATCCGGCGAGAAGCCATCGGCGCGCCACACGTCGGTGTAGGCCGCCTGCAATACATCGCGCAGTTGGGCATTCGCTGCCTCGTTCTGCGCCCAACTCCGTCGTTCCGATCCCGGGTTATAGGCCGTAAGAACTGCAGCGACGTCTGTCCGTGCAAGACATTCGAAAGACGGGTCCACCCACTCCCCGCTCGATGGGTCTTGCGCCGTCACCAGCGCCTCCTCATACACGGCGAACAGTGCGTCGGGGTCGCTCACCGTTTCATGATGCCAGCGTCGCTATCCATCGACACGTCGGGACGCCGGTCGTCGTGGACAACTTTCACGGAGCGTCAGTCGTCGGGATAACTCGCAACCCCGGTGACGTATCCAGAATGCTCGTAGATTCGGACATCAATGACCCGAGCCGCGGCGCTGGCGACGCCGACACAAGGCGCGATTCCGGACAGTTCAACATCAACCACTGGCCAGCGCGCCAAAGAGCCCCCGAGCCCCTGCCCTGTCGCCTTCGCAGCCGCCTCTTTCGCCACCATGATGGAGATCGCGCTCAATGAGACAGTGAGTTCGCGCTCACTGGGCAAGAGTGCGCGCACAAGTCGCGTGACGTCCCGATCGGCTCTCTCGACATCCACACCAATACGGCCCGGCCCTACCGCGCCGAGGACCAACCCCGAGGTATGCGCGATAGACACGCCCCATGCCGAGTCCGCGATAAAGGGAGCACCCTCAGGTGATCGCTCCAATCGAACGTCCGTGAGCCCGACAGCAGTCGCCGCCTGACGCACGGCGCCTCTCCCCAAAGCCCATTCAGCCCACCGCGGGCTGCCCGTTGGCGGCACATCGCCACTCTCGGACAACTGCTGCCAGTCTTCGGTGACTCCGTCCGCAAGGCCTCCGTCAATCAAGGCCTCGTGGGCGCCCTCGACGACGTCCTCGCCATCGTCAAAGGCAAACGACCAGATCACGATGTCGTCGATCGGGCACGGCCACTGCGACGGCACCACCATCGGCGCAGTATTACGCGTTCCGGTAGTGCGCGACAGACAGTTGCATGAAAGACTTCTCTACTGCCCAATCTGGGAAGAAAGCAGGAGGAGCCTGTGCCCAGCAGCATCGAGGATGAGCAAACATTCATCGACCATGCTCACTCGCACCTCGACCAGCACATCGACCACCTCCGGTCACGCATCAGCAACACTACGAGTGCTCCGAGTACGGGCACCGGCCAAGATGAACTCGAACGCGAAGCACTCCTGGACAATCTGCGCCTTCAACTACACGCCGCCGAGGCGGCGCGCCCTCGAATGTGCTTCGGGCGACTGCGATTCGACGGAGGTGACGATCACCACATCGGGCGAATCGGCATGCGCGATGAGGCCGGCGACATTCTTCTGATCGACTGGCGAGCCCCCCAAGCCGCGCCGTTTTATCAGGCCACAAACAAGAATCCGATGGATGTCGTGCTGCGGCGGCGCATCGCCACACGTCCCTCACCGCGAGGGCCGCACGTTACTCACGTGGATGACGAAACCTTCGATGGAATCCACGAAGCCGTTGACCCGAGTCTGTCGGCAATGGAAGCGCCGCGCTCGGGACGGATGGCAGACATTCTTGCCACCATCGCATCGGATCAAGACGCCATTATTCGCAGCGATCTTGACCAGGTCACCATCGTGCAAGGAGGCCCCGGGACTGGCAAGACCGTCGTCGCACTTCACCGAGCCGCATGGTTGCTTTATACGCATCGCGAACAACTCGCACGCGACGGGGTGCTGATCGTTGGACCCAGCAACGTTTTTCTTCACTACATCGATCAAGTTCTTCCTAGTTTGGGTGAAACAGATGTTGTTCTTCTGACACCTCGACAGTTGTATCCGGACGTGCGACCGACCGCAGACGATGCTCATGACGTGGCACGCATCAAAGGCTCGGATCGCATGGCACGGGTGATAGCGCGGGCCGTCACCGCTCGCGTACGCATTCCTCGCACAGGAGTGACGCTGACGACACACACGGGCATGCGGGTACGACTGTCCTCAGAGGAAATCGAGCAGGCGAGCAAAGGTATCTCCCGCAGTCGACGTTTCCACGACGGTCGCGATCCATTCCTGCGGCGCGTGCTCCAGCAAGCAGCACGCAATGTCGCGCGCGACACCGGTCACGATCCCGAAGACCAGGAGTACTGCGACGATCTGATTGCGTCGATGGTCGAGGACTCGACAGTCCGCCGGGAATTCAACTTGATGTGGCTTCCGACAACCGCCGAGCGCATCATCGGCGATCTGCTCACCGATGCATCGATCCTCAATGAAGCCGCGACAGGCATCCTCACGGCCGACGAGCGAGCAGCACTGGTGCGCTCACCGGACGCTCCCTGGACAACCGATGATCTGCCGCTACTGGACGAAGCAGCAAACGCATTGGGGCCATGGGAGCCGCCCTCGGCTGCACCCCCTGATGTCCCGGACTACCGAGAGTTGCAGGCCTCCGATGCCTACCGCATTCGACCGTCACACTCCGGCGGCAATGCGGGGTCCTTGGCCGAGCGAGCCATTGACGACCGGGAATGGATCTACGGGCACGTGATCGTTGATGAAGCTCAAGAGTTGAGCGCAATGGCCTGGCGCGCTATCCGCCGGCGAGCGTCCCGCCGATCGATGACCGTGGTGGGCGATCTCCAACAGTCGTCTCACCCTGCCGGTCCACGCACCTGGGAGGAGGCACTTCCCTGGGCTCGCAGCAAGACGGCTCTGCACACGCTGACGGTGACCTACCGAATCACCCGTCAGATCGCGGAAGTAGCCACGCGTCTGCTGCTGGAAGCGGGGGGTGATCCACCCGTACTGACCCCCATCCGCGACGGATCGGAGGTAGTCGAGGCATCTCTGCCGCTATCCGAGTTGCCGCAATACGCGCAATCAGTTGCTTCCGAGGACGGACGCAGCGCCGTAATCGCACCCGACGCACTGCTGCCCCATTTGCGCGAGCTGCTGCCCGAGCCGCGCTTCGGTTTCGGCAGCGCAGCGCTCGATGCCCCCATCGCCGTGCTCTCAGCCCAACAGGCCAAGGGACTCGAGTTCGATTGCGTCATCGTGGTGGATCCCGATGCCCTGAGCTCTCAACACCCACGAGGGGCAGACATCTACGTAGCGGCCACCCGGGCTACGAAGGATCTTCACGTCCTTCGCGTGCTGTGATCGGCGGACCGTCATGGGTGAACCGCGATAGGTGGACCGCGATAGGCGAACCGGCAACGCACAACGACACCTGGATCATCGATCTTCTACTCCGACGACCTCGACTCTCGCAGAGTCTCCGTCACATCGGACGGTAGTTCCAAGTCCGTCGAGGACGCGACGCCGAGTTCCTTCATTCTGCGGGCCTGAACCATCACCCTGCTGTCCATCGACCCGATGAACTCGTTGTAGCCCTTCACGGCGCTCATCAAGCCTTTCCGCAAGGTTCCGAGGTGATCGACGGCTTTCTCAAGCCTGGTCAACATCTCCGCACCCGCGGCCCGGATCTCCTCAGCGTTGTCCGCCATCAACTTGCGTTGGTAGCCGAATTGAATTGTTCGCAACATCCCGAGAATGGTCGTTGGCGTCGCCAAGACAACGTTTCGGGCAAAGACCTCCTCCAGTAGCAAGCCGTTGGTCTCCAGAGCACTCGAGAGCAACGACTCCAGCGGAAGAAACATGACAACGAAGTCTGGGCTGATGTTGGATTCCCAGTAACGCTTGGACGACAGTTCCTTGGCTCGAGCCAGGACGTCCTCCGCATGTTTGTGCAGGTGAGCGTCAATTTCCACTTCGTTGTCCGCTTTGATCGCCCGCCAATAGGCGTCGAAGGGAAACTTCGCGTCAATGAGAATCTCGCCGCCTCCCGGCAGATCGACCACAACGTCCGGGCGGGCACCGCCGGCCTCGGTCATGCGCGAGTCCTGACGTCGAAAGTGAACTCCCTCGACAAGACCCGAATGCTCGAGCAGTTGCTCGAGTTGCATCTCTCCCCACTGACCACGGGATTGACCTGAGCTCATTGCAGCGACGAGTTGCTTTGTTGCTGACTCCAATGACGTGTAATTGCGCTGAACGCCGTCGATCTGCGTGCGCAACTCCGCGGCGGATTTCGCTCGTTCGACCTCGGCCTGCTGGGTCGTACGTCGAAGTCCTTCGAGTGCCTCGCGCACCGGCTCCAGGCGGTC
Organism: Candidatus Nanopelagicales bacterium; assembly: GCA_012103605.1. GTDB lineage: Bacteria > Actinomycetota > Actinomycetes > S36-B12 > S36-B12 > S36-B12. Next base: position 55,552 of record WLWL01000002.1, on the reverse strand, counting down.
CTCCAGTGATTTCGCCGAGGACTTCTCCCCCTGCAACGAGGCACGATCGGTCTCCAACACCCGAATTTGCCCCTGCGCCTCGATGAGTTCGGCATTCAAGCGGGCAACTGCGGACTCAGACTCGGCACGAATAGCCTCGGATTGAAGTGCAAAATCCTTGCGACCCATCCGCCGGGAGGCGATCCAGCCCACGACCATGCCGACGACAAGCCCCAGAAGAACTCCTACCGCCACCACAACACCCAGGCCTATATCCGTCACCATCGCCCCTTCCGCATCGGTGTGGTCAGGTTAGCGAGACTGACTGACATTTCACTTGGTGACGGGCACTAATCCGGACGCGACCCGGACCAATTGGGCGTACGTCAACCCTTGACTATCGATGCGGATACTGGAAGCGAGCGGTTCACCAGAACTCATCGTGCGAGCAAGCAATTCCACGCTCCCCCCGAAGCGCACCACGTCTCGGCGATCACAACGGCGTTGATCGCTGTTGGACGGGTCTTGACCCCGACAGTCCGCGAAGACCCGTGCCCGAACAACCCGCTTGCTCCCCGGGGCCCCTATCCGCACCGCGACCGTCTCCACCAGACCCTGCTCCGCACGGTCGACAGGTCGCGCCGCCCAGCGATCGGCGGCGCCCTTCTGGGCGATCGTGAAGCTCGGCATCCTCTTGCCGTAGGTAGCGCCAGCGAAGGTCGCTCGATTGGACGACTTGCCATACGCGATCACGTCGATCGGTCCGCGCCGTGGCAAGCCTGCGGTGTAGGTCGGACGCCATACCGCGACATCGCTTCCCAGAACGGTGGCGGCTCGTTGATACGTCCGTGCACCAGCGACGACATCCGCGGCGAAGGCGGGTGAGGCGCCCACGGCAACCAGTAGCAGCACACACGCCGCGGACAACATCCGCACGCAGCGACGCGCCATCATCAGCGGCGCCTGCGAGCCCGGAGAGAACACCACAGCACTGTACGTGCCGTCACATGCCGCTACCGCATCCGTCCTACCGCGCTCGTCCTATCGCGCTCGTCCCGTCGCGCTCGCCTTACCGCACCCGGGCCGTTCGCGATGCCCGTGAGCACCACGAGCATCGGGTGAGCGTCACCTTCACGCGCGTTCCCCGGGCGATCGACTGTGGGACCACCTGGTCGAAACGCCCGTCGGTGACGGTTGCGTAGTACGGAGCACCCCAGCGACGGTTCTTGGCGAACCGAATTTCCACCACCCCGGTGGCCGCCGTCTTATCGATCGAATCGCCCGCCGTCGCGCGACCACGAACGCGCGTTCCCTCGTGGACGGAAACGGCTGTCACGCGGCTGATCTGGGACGACGCCGGACGCACCCAGAAGGTCAAGGGCTTCAATTCGACGCTGTCCTCGCTTGCCGGCCCGATCGCGCGAATAACCGTCGAGAGTCGATACTCCCCCGTGCCGTCGGCGGGGCAGACGAATATCTCGTCCAACAGCTGCCCCGAGACAGCGTCTCCCGGCAGCACCAGAAAGGTGCCTTCGTTACGAACACTCTCGCTACCGACTTTGGTCACTGTCGTCTCTCCCAAGATCGACGTGTCATCAGCGCGGCCGTACGTCACCAGCAACGGAATGAAAAGACACTCGGCGTTGGCGAACTGCCAATCGTTGTCCAGTGTCACCGACACCTGCACCGACGCCGTGGATCCGACGGGGCTTTGGACGATGTCCGCGTGAGCGGGCACGCCGAACAAGACGCACACACACGCAGCGATACACGCCACGGCCGCAGTCGCCGTGCGATGACGGCGCGTTCTATTCACCGGCGTCCGACGGTGATGTAGTCGGAGCGGATGTTGGCGTGGGTGATGACTCAGGCGTCGACTCAGGCGTCGACGCCGATGATGAAGATGACCAGTCGTGAATCACGCTGGTGCGGAGCATGACGTCTTGGACGGACCTATTGCGTGGACTGATGATCGCCCACACCAACCCCGGCGGAAAGACCGCGCAGAATCCAGACCGCAGCATCGCCAGCTTCCACCCGAAACGACGGCCTTGACGTCCGACCACCCGCAACCCCATCAGGTACTGACCCAAGCTTCGGCCGTTCGTCGCCCACATCCATGTCCAGTACAACCACATGAGGAGGTATCCAGCGAGCAGGAAGTAGCCCGACGGTGGAGTGACTTCTACTGTGAGATCGGGGTCGATGAGGGGGTTGAAGATCAGAAGGAATAACCACACCCCAATCCACAAGAGCACAACGATGATGCCGACAAAAACGACGTCCAAGACAGCGGCGATCGCCCTGATGACGAATCCGGCACGATCACCTTGATAGCGACGTCCGGCAGCAGGGACGGTTTCCAGGACGACCGGTCCCTGCGCATCGTGATGATCGCGGTATTGCTGAAAAGACGTCATCGCCCAGGCTCTTCGGTTGTTTCTTCTTGCGGATCGGGCTCAGGATCGGAGACCGTGAGTTTGCGTTCACGTTGACGCAACCGTCGCAACAGGACGGTGTCCACCATCGTCGAGATGATCTCGTCTGCCCGGATAGCCGAAACACGGGTAGTGGTGAAGGCGTCGAGGGCGACGCCGCCCGTGCTCTCGCGGATGATCTGTGGAAGGTCGACCTCCTCGATGATGTAGTCCGCGATCTGCAGCATCGGAATCCGATCGATCACGGCGTCAAGGTCGGTCTTTCCGACGATCTCGTCGACATCCACTCGGTCGATCACGATTTGGGTTATGTCGATCTCGTCTAGAGCGCGAAGAATGATCGATTGCAGATCCACTTGCCGCACGACAATGTCGGTGAGATCAATCCTTGAGATGATGGCGTCGGCGATGGCAGGAACGGTTTTGTCGAGAACCGATCCGACGACGGAACGCATGGTTGCCTCAGTCAAGGCAACAGCGGTCTGGGTGCTGTAGACCACGAGGCCGAAGGTGCTTGCCGCCAAATCACGAGCAAGCGACAGCGAATCGCCCTCGGGCTCGTAGGGTCGGGAAACAACGACCACTTCGCGATCGGACATAGCCACCATGATCCAGGCTCGTTACTCCGTCAAAGGGCCGTTCGTGGCTTCGGGGAAGTAATCCTGTCCGATGCCACTGGCCCGCTTGGGAACCATGACGGAGCGGAACCACGAAACAACCTCGTCTCCGTCCTGATTCAAACCCCGAGTCTTCATGCGGATGATGCCCATCTCAGGTCGCGACGACGACTCGCGTGCCTCCAAGCACAGGCTCTCGGCGTAGATCGTGTCCCCGATATAGACAGGGTGGGTGAGCTTGATGTCGGTCCAACCCAGGTTGGCCACGGCGTTTTGACTCATGTCGATCACCGACAAGCCGAGAACCAGGGCCACGGTAAGCCCCGAGTTCACGATGATCCGCCCTTCGGTGATGGGGTTGCTCTGGGCGAGATCGGCGTTGAAGTGGTTCTGATTCGTGTTGCAGGTCAGCAGGGTGAACCACGTGGAGTCCGCTTCGGAGATGGTCCGACCGAAGGGGTGCTGGTACGTGGTACCGACCTCGAAGTCTTCGAAGAAGCGGCCGAGTTGGGCGGGAACGATGTTGCTCATCGCCCCATCATGTCAGCGATCGCCGTCGGCGCGCTTGCGCCAGCGCTCTTCCATCCGATCCATGAAACCGGTTGAGCGTCCACCTTGCTTGCCGTCAGCGGCGGGCGGGGCCGCAGCGGAGGCGTCGTCGGTGCCTGCGTCGCCGTCCTCGGCGGCGGTCGATGACCGCCGGGTGAAGGCGAAGTAAATGAGTACGGCCCCGGCCAGCATGACCGCGAAGCCCACCACGCCGAGGATCGCGAGGGGAATGGCCATCCCGGCGAGCACAATGCCGAGACCACCGAGAATCGCGAGAACGCCCAGCGCTGCTCGGGACCGACTGGCGGCCCCGCCACGAGACTGCAGACTCGTCGCGAACTTCGGGTCTTCGGCGTAGAGGGCTTTTTCCATCTGCTCAAGCAGACGTTGCTCATGCTCTGACAGCGGCATGGCGGGCCCCCTTTCGACGTCTCGTGGTCATGTCTTGGGTCATTGTGCCCCACGGTCCCCGACCACGCTTCTTGGCCGTCACTCTCAGGATAAGTGGCAATCGACTTCGAGGGAAACCCGCACCCCGGTAGAGACGGCCATCAGTGGACCCGACCTGGACGAACCGCTCCGGGGCCGTAGCGCTGCCGCAGTCGATCCATGGCTACCTCGGCGTCGCGATGACCACGGTCGGGGGTGTCCAGGGCAAGTTGAGTGGGGGTCTCATCGGTGGGCGTCAGGCCCTCCACTCGCACCCCAACCAGTCGGATTCTCGCTCGCTGAAGACCCAGTGCGCCGAACAGTGACCAGGCTGTGGCATAGATATCGGCACCAACATCAGTGGACACATCGAGGGTCCGAGACCGGGTGATGGTGGTGAAATCTGCGAAACGCACTTTCAGACCTACGGTCCGAGCAACCGATTGGGAAGCCCGCAGGCGACGCGCTACCTGGTCGGAGAGTCCGGCGATCCGCGAGCGAACCCACTCGTGATCATCGGTGTCCGAATCGAATGTCTCCTCGTTCCCGATGCTTTTCTCCGGCTCATTGGGAATGACGGCCCGAGGATCTGTGCCCCAGGAGAGATCGTGAAGATGACGACCCTGTGCCGCGCCGAGGGCTCGCTCCAAGGTGGCCACGGGTGTCTCGGCGATGTCGCCCACGGTTTCCAGTCCGAGGCGCACCAATTGCTCTTCGGTTCGCTCTCCCACGCCCCATAAGGCACCGACGGGGAGTGGGTGAAGGAATTCGATGACCTTGGCATGCGGAATGAGGAGCAGTCCGTCCGGCTTGCTGTGCGTGGAGGCGAGCTTGGCGACGAACTTGCTTGACGCCACCCCGACCGAGCACGTGATGCCGACCTCGTCACGGACTCGATTCCGAATGAGCGTGGCGATGGCAACGGGTCGCCCCAGGCGACGAATTGCCCCGGCGACATCGAGAAAGGCTTCGTCAAGAGACAGTGGCTCAACGATCGGGGTGATGGATCCGAAGATGTCCATCACTTCTCGCGACGCCTGCGCGTATTGATCGTGGTGCGGAGGGATAAATGTTGCCTGCGGTGCCAGACGTCGTGCTCGAGAAATAGGCATCGCGGAGTGAATTCCCAGTGCTCGGGCCTCATAGGTGGCGGAAAGAACGACTCCTCGATTTCCGGTGCTGGCCCCCACGACGACGGGCGTACCCGCAAGTTCCGGATGATTAAGTAATTCGACGGACGCGTAGAAAGCATCCATATCCACGTGCAGGATCGTCGTTCCGGTGTCGTCATCACCGAAGTTGCCCAACCCTTGAGGCCGGCGAACCTGGCTACGGCTCATACCCGCATCATCCCTTCCTGTCGCTTCTACCAGCCGGAGACACCAGGACTGGAATGCCAAAACTTCCCCGGCGGACGATTCACGGAAGCTCCGGCGGGAGTGATGTCGGCGTAAGGCGATTGCTGGAAACCACTTGCATGCACCAGCACCTTCCGTGGTCCTGCGTGAACATCTGGGGCCTGCTCTGAAGCAGGGTCATAGGTCAGTAACGAGCGAACAGCATCCATTCCTTCGTCTTTCCACAGTCGCCGCACATCCCCCAGATCCCAGCAACCAGTGGCGCGCATCGACACTCCTCGCGGCCCGGATCGCCGAAGGCGCCCACGAATGATGAGCAACCAGGAATTGAACAACGTCGATGCGTAGTTCTCTTGAACATCATCGAAGAAGGCCGCATCGATGGGGCCCGTGGAGTCATCAAGGGTTACGAAGATCACTCGCCGCCCACTACGCACGGGGGGACTTTGAATTGCGACTTTGACACCGGCGACCCATACGTCGCTACCGGATCTTTGCTTCAGTAGATCGCAGGCAGCAGTGGCGCGCATCTCGCTCAATAGATCCTTGTAGAAATCCACCACATGGGCGCTGACGTCCAAACCCAGGACCGACATCTCCGATCGAACTCGGTCACTTGCTTTCATTTCCGGTAGCCCCGTAATCGGAACGAATTCAGCTGTTGATCCGAGGAGATCGAATGACAACTGCGTATCGATACCCGTCGACCGTGTGTGCCTGTCGATATCGGCAACCTGCAGCAACAGATCCCGTCGAGTAACGGGGGCGGGATGCAATGCGTCGAATGCCCCTGTCACCACCAGGTTTTCCGCCACGGGTCGTGACAACTCTGCTCGCCCTATCGCGTCGGAGAGCGAGGAGAAAGGGCGCCGATCGATCAGCCTTTGGACTTCATGCTCACTAATACCCGCTACTTCGGTCAGGGGAACCCGAATAGCTTGTGCGTCCGCTCCCTCCACTCGATAGGCGTCACCCGAAATATTGACGTCGATACCTAGCACTCGGATTCCATGCACTCGTGCGTCGTCGAGTAAGAGCCTTTTGGGATACATACCCGGATCGTGCGTCAATATTCCGCAATAGAAGGCTGCTGGATAATGCGCCTTGAGCCATGCAGATTGATACGTGGGGAGCGCGAAGGCTGCTGCGTGCGCCTTGCAGAAGCCGAAGGACGCGAATGCCCGAAGAATCTCCCACACTCGCTCGACAGTCGGGACGTCGTAACCGTGGTTGATGGCGGTCGGGTAGAACCACGCCCGGACATCGTCTTGCCCGTCCGGTGACCCCATACTGCGTCGGCATTCATCGGCTTCAGCGAGAGAACATCCCGTCATCGTTGCGATGATGCGCAGCACTTGTTCGTGGAATACCACCACTCCATAGGTCTCATGCAATATCGATTCAAGATCGGAGTGCGGGTACTCCGGAGCACACCACCCCTGCCGAGCCATAAGGAATGGCGTCACCATGTCTGATTTGACCGGTCCTGGGCGAAACAGTGATATGTCGATGATCAGATCAGAGAAACGATCGGGTGCGAACTTGCCAAGAAGTTCACGTTGACCCGGTGACTCAATTTGGAAGCACCCCAAGGTCTTGGTCGATCGGATGAGCTCAAATGTTTTCGGATCATCGAGCTGACGATCATCGAGTTCGATGCTCTCCCCCGTGTTGTTCTCGGCCTCGGTGATTGCGTGCGCGATCGCCGACTGCATTCGAACCCCAAGAACATCGAGTTTGAGTAGACCCATGTGCTCGACATCGTGTTTATCGAAATGACTCATGTGATAGCCCGCGGCACTGCTCTCCACGGGGGTTCGATCGAGCAGCGTGGCATCGGAGAGGACCACACCACACGGGTGCATGGCGATATCTCGGGGTAACCCATCGAGGCCTTCGACGAGGTCGAGGAAATGATCGAGCTGTCCATCATTCGCGAGTTGTCCTATATGAGAGTTTCGCAACTCAGGAAGATCGCTCAGCGCACTGCGGGCTTGTCGAGCACGAACATGCGGAAACGCCTTTGCGAATGCATCGACTTCCCCCACGTCCATACCGAGTGCGGCACCAACATCTCGAACGGCATGCCGCACGCGATAGGTCTCCATCATCGAGACGCTTGCGACCCGCCCGTCACCGAATCGATCGCGAATGAGGTCGTAGACCTCCAATCGTCGGGCTGATTCGACGTCGATATCGATATCCGGGAGCACTCGCCGAAGCGGTGACAAGAACCGCTCCATCAACAATCCGTGCCGAATGGGATCAACGCCACTGATCCCCAAGAGATGGGTAACGAGACTTCCAGCGCCGGAGCCACGCGCAGCCACCCGTATTCCTCTATCTCGAACCATGTCGACCACCTCGGCGACGGTGAGGAAATACCCGGAGAAACCGAGACTCGTGATGGTTCTCAGTTCGGCGTCGAGTCGATGCTCGGCTTGGCTTCTTTCGTCTTTCGAGTAGCGGTCGGGTATCGCTGCGGCACATCGGTGGCGCAATAAAGTCGCAGCCTCTGCAACCGGGTCGGGAATCTCCCTTCCCAGAAGCACGTCGAGTTCGGGAACGAAAACCTCCCCCAGGCCCAGATCTCGCCCGGAGTCGAGTGCGCAGTACTGCGCGAGATGCCACGTGTCTTCTAATAGGCGTTGCCCGCCGCGCTCGTCTTGTCCCCCTGACGCGTGGGCGATCTCCGCTGCGATCTCCGCCATTTCTTGCCCTGATTTCACGTACGCGTGAGCTCCCTGCTGGCGCTCGAGCCGTGGCGAACTCAACGGCACAAGCAATCGAGAGGCGTCTAGCACCTCGGCGATACCGGCTTGATCGGGATGGGCGTATCGCACCGCGTTGGTCACAACAGCAGGCAACCGTTGCTCGCGCGCCCATCCCAGCATGCGCGCTGCTGTCGCTGTTGAGTACCGATGTCGACGACGCAGCGGAAAACCCGGCTGCCGATGGGACGTGACACCGATAGCGAGATACCGATCGAATACCGCACGCCACGGCCGCGTCGCCGCCTCAGCGAGAGTCGCTCGCTCATCTGCGAGATACCGACCAACCTCGGAGTCCGCACCGAGAATGACGACTATCCCCTCGCTGTGTTCGCGCAACGCCGACCACGGCACCCACGGTTCACCGCGCGCGGTGTGATCGCCGATGTGTGCAGCGCTCACAAGGCGACATAGTGATGCCCACCCTCGCGAACCCGTCGCGAGCAAAAGGACTCGCGGACGTGTCTCATCAATCCACCGACCCCCGCGCGCCGGTGTCCGTGCCTGCACGTCCGGATGCACCCGCGCCACCTGGGTTGCCTCGACCGCGATATCCACTCCGAGTACCGGTTGTATGCCCAGCCGGGAACACTCACGTACCCACCGGACCGCCGCGTACAAGCCGTCTCGGTCGGTAAGAGCGACGATTGACTGACCAAGTTCGGCACTGCGTTGCACGAGTAACTCCGGCAAGGTGGCGCCATACCGAAGTGAGTGGCTGGAAGCTACGTGCAAATGGGCGAACGGTGGTGAAACGACTCCCACGCCTAACCGACGGCACGCAGCCGTAGATCGAGCGCTGGCTGATGGGCCAACTCCAGTACGTCACAGACTCGAGCCAGGAACGTCTGCGCATCGCGAACGAGATCGTCTGCTGCCCGCGCACCGACGCACGGGATTCCGGCTTCGGCAGCGGCACGGGTCTGGGCGCCAGCGGCAAAGAAATCCGCCCACTCCGACAGCGGCGGACACACCTCACGTAGCACCACCCACGCGCTCCGCACTTGCTGACGCACCGGTCGGTTGGCGCGCACCTGAGAAGACCGGGAGGCAACAACAGCGATAACCGCGGCAGCAGCTCGTAAGGCCGCAAGGTGTGCGGCGGCGTATCGCTCGTGCGGGGTGCCCGCTAGCGCGGCACGAGCCAAACTGCGCTGAGCACTGTGGATCAAGTCGTCCGCGGCAACCGGCGTCATAGTCAACTCACGGAGATTCGATGCGGGGAGCGCATCACCAGAATGGGTCCCAGGGCGGGTCCCAGGGCGGGTCGAGTTCATCGCGAAGATCCCTTCTCTATGCGTGTGCTGGTTTTCTCGACCCACGTGCTCGACCCACGTGCTCGACCCACGTGCACTGCTCCAAAACGGACCCCGGCCGCTGGGGCTGGGGTCGAGGCAACCTCAGCGGCCTACGGGCCCGTTTCGTTGAGTTCCACAGAACTCCCACCTCGGCCGCGAATCCGAGGTGCTTGGTCCGATGAGGCATGTGCCCGAATAACCCTCGTGTCGAGCAAACCGACCTACCAGGTATTCGAACACCTGTTCGAACCAGACACGACCGTAGCCCCCACCTCTGACACCCGTCAACCCCTGGCGCCCGGTCAGCCCGGTCAGCCCGAACACGTGCGGCCGCCAGGGCGATCCGGCAGGCTCGGGTACAAACTGAGGAACCGCCCGTCGAGGAGGCTCGTTTCGTGCCCGAACCATCTGCCGACCTGTTGGACGATGACCACATCGACGACTTCTGCCGCCTGCACCCCCGCTGGAGCTACGACGGCACTGCCCTCGTGGCCCAGGTGGAGGCTTCGACCTTCCTCCACGGCATTGACGACGTCACCGCCATCGCCCATGTAGCCGAGGAGATAGACCACCATCCGGATATCGACATCCGATGGAGGAACCTCACCTTCCGCCTATCGACACATTCAGCACATGGAGTCACCGGACTCGATATTGCCCTCGCCGAGCGGATCGACGCGATAGTTGACGCCGCACCCTGAGGATTCAACGGCCGGTCAGCACTCTCGGTGCTTACCCCGTGATGGCTCCCTTCGAGGCGCTACCCACCAACTTGGCGTACTTCGCGAGCACGCCTCGGTTATAGCGCGGAGGTAACGGTTCGAACGACGCGTGGCGTTCGCTCATCTCTGCCGGATCGACGAGCACATCGAGCGTCCTGTTGGGGATATCGATCATGATGCGGTCACCATCACGCAGCAGCCCGATGGGGCCACCGTCGACGGCCTCCGGGGAGACGTGACCGACACACAAACCCGTCGTGCCACCGGAGAAGCGCCCATCGGTGATCAACAGCACGTCCTTACCCAAGCCCGCACCCTTGATAGCTCCAGTGATCATCAACATCTCGCGCATACCCGGACCACCCTTGGGGCCTTCATATCGAATGACGACAACGTCACCAGCCTGGATGGTGCCGTCCTCGAGCGCATCCATGGCTGCCTGCTCACGATCGAACACACGCGCCACCCCCTCAAAAACCTCCACGGGAACACCCGCGTTCTTCACGACCGCACCCTCGGGAGCCAGCGAGCCGCCGAGAATGGTGATCCCCCCGGTAGACCCGAGCGGTGACGAGATCGGTCGAACGACGGTGCCGTCAGGTTCGGGGATCTCAATGTCCGCGAGGTTCTCGGCCATCGTCCGGCCGGTCACCGTCAGACAATCACCGTGCAGCAAGCCCACTTCCAAGAGAGCCTTCAGCACAACGGGAACACCCCCGACCTTGTCGAGGTCGAACATCAGGTACTCACCGAAGGGCTTGAGATCCGCAACGTGCGGCACGCGGGCTCCGATCCGGTGGAAATCGTCCATTCCCAAATCAACCCCGACTTCGTGCGCGATCGCTGGAAGGTGCAGGACAGCATTCGTCGAACCACCGAGTGCCATCACGATGGCTATCGCGTTCTCCAGGGACTGCTTGGTGATGATGTCTCGTGCCGTGATGTCTTGTCGCAACATCTCGATAACCGCTTCACCGCTGCGCCGCGCCAAGGTGTCCCGTCGCGAATCGACCGCGGGGGGTGAGGATGAACCAGGAAGTGCCAGGCCCATCGCTTCGGCCGCACTTGCCATCGTGTTGGCGGTGTACATGCCACCGCACGTGCCCGCGCTCGGACATACCGCTCGCTCGATTCGATCGACGTCTTCATCGTTCATCAAGCCGCGCGCGCGAGCACCGACAGCCTCGAAAGCTGTCACGATGTTGACGGTCTCTTCGGTGCCGTCGGTCAGACGCACGTATCCGGGAAGTAGCGAGCCCGCGTATAAGAGCACGGATGCGATATCGAGTCGGCCGGCCGCCATCATCATGGCCGGAATGGACTTATCGCATCCCGCCAGCGTGACCATCCCATCGAGACGTTCGGCCTGGACGACGGTTTCTACCGAATCTGCGATCACCTCTCGACTCACAAGCGAGAAGTGCATCCCCTCATGGCCCATCGAGATCACGTCCGACACCGTGATCGTCCCGAACTCCATCGGGAAGCCACCCCCGGCTTCGACACCTTGCGCAACCGACACGGCAACATCGCGCAACGACATATTGCAGGGTGTGATGCGGTTATAGCTGTTGGCGATTCCGATCTGAGGCTTGGTGAAGTCGTCGTCGTCCATGCCCAGAGCACGTAGCATTCCCCGGTTCGGTGCTCGGTCGGGTCCGTCGGTCACCAGAAAGCTGCGGGGTTTCATACGCACGGGAGAGGTCATGCTCGTAGTCTAGGAAGGGACATCATCGGGGGCACTGCCATCAGCGAGGAAAGGGTAGGAACGTCCACGTGTCATTCCAGACGTTAATCACCGCATCCGAACTTGATCACCTGTGTCGCGCCGAGACCGACGTGGTCATCCTCGATGCCCGCTTCCATCTCGACGACGAAGACTGGGGGGATCGGGCGTTCGCCGAGTCACATATTCCCGGAGCTCAGCGAGCCAGCCTGGCGACCGACCTGAGCGGTCCGATCATCGAGGGCGTTACCGGCCGTCGGCCCTTTCCCGCGTCCGCAGACTTCGAGCGCACTGTTCGATCCTGGGGCATCGGACCGTCCACTCAGGTAGTCGTCTACGACGCCGATCGCGGGTTGATGGCGGCATCTCGTGTGTGGCTGATGATGCGTTGGATCGGTCACGACGCGGTGGCTGTTCTCGATGGCGGCCTGCCGGCCTGGGAAGGTGCCGGCTACTCGATGACGTCTGAGGCGACCTCACCCCCCGCGCCGGAGCAGACCTTTGTCGCGTCGGTGCGTCCTCATCTGCTGGCCGAGGTCGACGAAGTCGACCGCGTTCGCGTCGATACGCCCACACGCGTCTTCGACTCTCGAGGACCGGAGGGCTACCACGGGCAAGGCAAGTACTACGACCCCGTCCGCGGGCATATCAAGGGAGCGGGCCTGGCCGATCGAGCCGAGACACTCGACGACGACGGCACTTTCCGGAGCCCTGAGGATCTGCGAGTTCACTACGACGCCCTCCGCAACGGTCAGGACGCAGACGACATCATCTTCTACTGCGGTTCCGGGGTCACGGCCGCTCAAAACGTCCTCGCCATGGAGCACGCGGGATTGCCGGGAGCCCGCATGTACGTCGGATCGTGGAGTGAATGGATCGTCGACCCGGGCCGTGAGGTGGAGTTGTGAGCCGTCCCTATCGTTTCGCTCTGATCGGCTGTGGCTTCTTCGCTCAAAACCACCTGCAGGCGTGGGCCGAGATGCCCGACGTCGAACTCGTCGCCACCTGCGACATTAATCCCGACAGCGCCGCGGCCGCGGCCGAAACGTTCGGCGGGACCCCGTACACCGACGCCGCTGAACTATTCGCCAAGGAAGAACTCGACTTCGTCGACATCGCCACCACCCCGCCGACGCACCGCATGATGGTCGAACTCGCCGCACAGCACCGAGTGGCCGCCATTTGCCAAAAGCCACTCGCCTGGGACATGGATGATGCCCAGGCGATGGTTCGCGCCATGGCCGATGCGGATCTCCCGTTCATGGTCCACGAGAATTTTCGATTCCAATATCCGATGCGCAAGGTCAAAGAGGTCCTCGATAGCGGGGGCATCGGTCGACCATTCTTCGGCCGCATCAGTTTTCGCACCGCCCACGATGTCTACTCCGCGCAGCCATGGTGCATGGATGCCGAACGCATGATCATCGCGGATGTGTCGGTTCATCAGTTCGACCTCACTCGCTTCTTCCTCGGCGAGCCCGACCGCCTGTTCAGCGAAGCCATCAGGGTCAACCCGAAGATCAAGGGCGAGGACGTGGCCACCATCGTTCTCGGCCTTCCTGGCGCCACGTGCATCGTTGATACGAGTTACGAATCCTCCTCTGATCACAGCACGTACCCGCAAACGTTCGTGACCATCGAAGGTACCGACGGGACCGTCACCTTGGGTCCGGACTACCACCTGCAGGTGGTCTCCCCCGCTGGAGTCCACGAAGAACAGCTCGTCATCCCCGAGCATTCGTGGGCATCTGAGCCGTGGAACTGCATTCAAGACAGCGTGGTGAACGTTCAGCACCACTGGATCCACTGCCTTGAAACCGGCCAGACCCCGGAAACCAGCGGTGCCGACACCCTTCGGGTTCTCGACCTCACCCTCGGCGCCTACCAGTCCCTCGACTCCGGGGAGCCGTACCGGGTCGGAAGCATGCTGTGACACCAACGCAGACCGTTCGAGTCGGCGACGTCACCGTCACCATCGACGGGGCGGATCTGCGCGACATTCGTTGGCACGGCCACGAAGCGATCCGGCGTATCTATCCGGTCTTCCAGGACCGCAACTGGACGAATCGACTCTTCACCATCGGTGACATCGAGCTCACCGAGATCGACGGCGCAATTGAGTTCACCGCCCACGGCACCGGCTCGTTCGACGCCGAACCCCTCGAATGGACCGTGGTGGCACGAATCGCCGATCGGGCAGTCTCTTATCGATTCCACGCCCACACACGGGCGCCCTTCTGGCGAAATCGACTGGGCATGTGTGTCCTACACCCGATGCTCGCGGCAGGCTCCGCCGTCGTTGTCGAACACACGGATGGAACGACGACAAAGGCGCACCTACCCACAGAAATCTCCGCGCACCAACCCTTCGTGGACATGCGATCCATCACCCACGAGCTCCCCGGTGGAGGCCACGCGCGTGTTCGCTTCGATGGTGAGGTCTTCGAGATGGAAGATCACCGCAATTGGACCGATGCGTCTTTCAAGACCTACTGCACACCGATTTCACTGCCCTTCCCCGTCGAGGTCGTTCCCGGTCATGACATCGACCAGGAAATCGTGGTCGACTTCGACGCCGGTCCACAACCATCGGCCCCTGTTACCCCCATCGCCGATGACGTCATCGAGATCCGACGAACCGGCGAGGTCACGGACCTTCCGCGCCTGGGATTGTCATGGGCGCCGGACTCCCCACCGATCACCGACGCCGACATCGCGGCCCTCGCGTCATTGCGGCTCGACCACCTGCGCGTTGCCGTTTCCGTGCCAGATAGCACGGGGCCGGATAGCGCGGGACTGGAAAGCGCGGGGACGGCGCACCTTGTCGAGGCTGCATCAATCGCAGACCGCATCGGTGCACGACTGCGCATCGCCTCGGTCAGCCGTGCACCCGAGGAACTGGCCGCCTTCGCAGAACTCCCCGTTGACGTGATCGGCGCCATCGATTGCTGGTACGTCTTCAGTGAGCAGGACAAAGTCACACCCGACGACTGGGCCCCGCGCGCACGACAAGCCCTCGGCGAGCGGTACTCCGACGTGGCCCTCGGTGGCGGGACGGATCTGTATTTCACCGAACTCAACCGCGAGCCCCCCGATCCGTCGATGGTCAGCGTTCTTAACTTCTCGATGAATCCGCAGGTCCATGCATTCGACACCCGCACGCTCATCCAGAACGCCATGACCCAGTCCGTCGTCGCCGCCAACGCACACCGACTTACCCGAGCGACACCCGTGTCGGTGTCACCCATTTCGCTGCGCCCCCGGTTCAACCCGAATGCCACCGAACCCGCTCTCGACGTGAGCAACACGCCCCTGCCGAGCAATGTCGACGCCCGTCAGATGACCTACGTCGCGGCACACTGGACCGCAATGAGCATCAAGTACCTCGCTCAGGCTGGATCCATCAACCACGCCACGTACTTCGAAGCCGTTGGGTGGAAGGGAATCATCGAAAGTGCCGCGGGTTCATCGGATCCGGTGAACTTTCCCTCCACTCCCGGTCAGCGGTTCCCGGTGTGGGATGTCTTCGCCGGCCTTGCCGGGATGACGCGCGCACACACCGCCCAATCCTCCGCACCCGAGGAAGCGGACGCACTGATCGTGGATGACGGGGCCAACGAGCGAGCGCTCGTCGTCAATTGGAGCGAAGAACCCCGCGTGGTTCGCATCGACGACAATCCACCCACCACGATTCCCCCGACCGCGATGGTGATCCTCGATCTCCCACACACCAACTGAAAGGCCCACGATGAAGCCCGCGCCCTCCCTTCCTGCCACCGCCGACCTCTTCCGCATGGACGGCATGCGCATTCTGTTGACCGGGGCCGGTGGCGCCATCGGAACGGTGCTCGCACGGGCCTTCGCCGATCTCGGGGCCACCGTGGCGTTGCACGACATCTCTGAAACCAAGGTCGCTGCCTTGGCCGCCGAGATCAACGACGGTGGTGGCTCGGCGTTAACGTTCGCCGCGGACATTGCCGAGCCGGATCAATGCGCGGGGCTCATTGAGGCGGCCGCGGCTGCCATGGGAGGCCTGGACGTTCTCGTCAACGGGGCCGGGATCAATCGCCGTAAGCCCATCGTCGAGGTGACGGTCGACGACTTCGATGCGATTACCGCGGTCAATATGCGGGCGGTCTACCTGCTGAGCCAAGCCGCACACCCGCATCTCGCCGCATCTCCCCACGGAGCGATCGTCAATCTTTCCTCCCTCAGCGCGCGCTACAGCTTCAACACCATCTCGGTCTATGCCGCGACCAAGGCCGCCGTGTCGGGCATGACACGCAGCTTTGCTCGCGAGTGGGTAGCCGACGGAATTCGCGTGAACTGCATCGAGCCGGCTGTCGTGCAAACCGAGTTCACCAAACCGCTATGGGGAGAAGAGCACCGTGCCCGGTGGTTCGCCGACACCACGCCGATAGGGCGGCTGGCTCAGGCAGATGAATTGGTCGGTGCGGTCGTCTTCCTGGCAACACCCGCATCGAGCTACATCACCGGTCAATCCATCGTGGTCGAGGGCGGAATCCTCTCCGGTGGTGATTGGGACTCCTACGCCGACGCAACTTCCTGACGCTGTTCACCCAGGCCGGTGATTCCCAGCGTCATCACGTCTCCGGGAGACAGATAGCCCGGTTCGGCCATTCCCATCGCAACCCCGGGTGGAGTCCCCGTGTTCACCACATCGCCCGGTTCGAGCACCATGAACTGACTGACGTGATGGATGACCGTCGCGATGTCGAAGATCATGTCGTGAGTCGATCCTGTCTGGCGCCGTTCCCCGTTCACGTCGAGCCACAGGTCGAGTCCACCGTCGAGATCGACCTCGTCGGTGGTCGCCAGATACGGGCCGCACGGGTTGAAGGTCTCGCAGGACTTGCCCTTGATCCACTGACCGCCACCGCGCTCGAGCTGGAACGTTCGTTCGGACACGTCGTTCGCGATAGTGAAACCAGCGAGGTGGTCCATTGCCTGCTCAGGCGAGTCGAGGTATCGACATCGGCGTCCGATCACCACCGCCAATTCCACTTCGTAGTCGACCGTGGTGGCTCCACGGGGAGTTAGAACATCGTCATACGGCCCGACCAGGCAGTTGGGTGCCTTGGTAAACAGAATCGGTTCCTCAGGGACCTTCATGCTCGACTCGTTCGCGTGATCGACGTAGTTCAGGCCGACACACAAGATCAGGCTCGGCTTGGCGATCGGCGCACCGATCCGGCCCTTCACCGCCGAGAGCCCGGATAGATCACTCGATCGCAAGCGCTCGATGCCGTCACCGGCGAAGAATTCGGGCGTGAAATCAGACACCACACTCGACACGTCTCGATAAACCCCGTCCCGACCGAGGACCGCCGGTACTTCGCTACCCCGCGCCCCGATTCTCGCAAGCTTCATTCCGATTCCTTCTGTGGTTGTGCGGTGGATGGACGTCGACCTTCCCGATCGTGCAGGAACTATCCGGTCACCGCACCGTTCGACGCACTGGCCACCAGCTTGGCGTATTTGGCGAGAACTCCGCGCTCGTACCGAGGCGGGAGGGGAGTGAATGCTTCGCGCCGGGCGTCAAACTCTGCCGGATCAACGAGAACGTCGAGCTTCCTGTTCGGGATATCGATCATGATGCGATCACCGTCACGCAGCAGCCCGATGGGGCCACCGTCGACAGCCTCTGGGGAGACGTGACCGACACACAAACCCGTCGTGCCACCAGAGAAGCGCCCATCGGTGATCAATAGCACGTCCTTACCCAAGCCCGCACCCTTGATGGCTCCAGTGATCATCAGCATCTCGCGCATACCTGGACCACCCTTGGGGCCTTCGTATCGAATAACGACGACGTCACCAGCCTGAATGGTGCCGTCCTCGAGCGCATCCATGGCTGCCTGCTCACGCTCGAATACCCTCGCGGTTCCCTCGAACACCTCCACCGCTACCCCCGCGTTCTTCACGACCGCACCCTCGGGAGCCAGCGAGCCCGACAGGATCGTGATGCCGCCTGTCGGAGCGATCGCATCGTTCGACGCTTTCAGAATCGTTCCGTCCGGATCCGGCGGATCAATGTCTGCCAGATTCTCGGCAACCGTCTTGCCCGTGACGGTGAGGCAGTCGCCGTGCAGCAGACCCGCATCGAGCAGGCCGCGCATCACCACCGGAACGCCGCCCACACGATCCACATCGCTCATCACGTACCGACCGAAGGGCTTGACGTCCGCGAGCAGCGGCACCTTCGAGCCGATGCGGTGGAAGTCTTCGATGTGCAGGTCGACCTTGGCTTCATGGGCGATCGCCAACAGATGCAGAACCGCATTGGTCGAGCCACCGAAGGCCATGATCACCGCGATGGCGTTCTCCAGAGATTGCCGCGTGATGATGTCGCGCGCGGTGATGCCGAGGCGGAGCAACTCGACCACGGCCTCACCACTCTTGCGTGCGTACGTGTCTCTACGGCGATCGACGGCAGGCGGAGCGGCTGACCCGGGCAGCGACATTCCCATCGCTTCGGCGGCACTCGCCATCGTGTTAGCGGTGTACATGCCGCCGCAGGCACCTTCACCAGGACAAATGGCTCGCTCGATTCGATCGACGTCTTCTCGAGACATCAAGCCTCGCGCGCACGCACCCACGGCTTCGAATGCGTCGATGATGGTGACGTCCTTCTCCGTACCGTCGCTCAGTTTCACGTGGCCGGGAAGGATGGAGCCGGCATACACGAACACCGACGACACGTCGAGCCGAGCCGACGCCATCAGCATGCCCGGCAGCGACTTATCGCAGCCGGCGAACGTGACCATGCCGTCGAGCCTTTCCGCTTCGACAACCGCCTCGACCGAGTCCGCGATGATCTCGCGACTGACCAGCGAGAAATGCATGCCCTCATGCCCCATAGAGATGCCGTCGGAGACCGAGATGGTTCCGAATTCCAATGGGTAGCCACCGGCGGCGTGGACGCCCTCCTTGGCTGATGTCGCCAGTCGCTCCAGCGACAGGTTGCAGGGCGTAATTTCATTCCAGCTCGATGCGATGGCCACCTGCGGCTTGGCGAAGTCTTCATCGCCCATACCGACCGCACGCAACATGCCACGGGCTGCAGCCCGTTCGAGCCCATCGGTTACCTGGCGACTGCGGGGTTTGATGTCTGGCATAACCGAACCCTAGTCCGCAGAATTCAGCCGGAAGCCACCACGTTGCGCAGCGGTTGATCGTTACGCCAACGTTCCACCTGCTCGCCGATCAACTGCTGCGCCAGTCGCGGAAACGCGTCGGTGTCACCACCGATGTGTGGGGTGATGAAGACACCCGGAGTCGACCACAGCGGGTGGGTCTTGGGTAAGGGCTCCGGCTCGGTTACATCGAGCGCGAATTCGAGGCGCCCTGCGTGCCGACGGATGTCCTCGGTGACCGCCACTGATCCGCGCGAGACATTGACCACCAGCGAGCCGTCAGGAAGTCGCGACAGGAAATCATTGTCGACCATTCCCGCCGTCTCATCCGTCAGCGGAACCGCAAGGATCACAATGTCGGTACGGGGCAAGATGTCGTGAAGATCCGCGATCGGGGTAACGCCCGGGCGCCGGGTACGAGCCAGCACGGTGGTGACGCAACGAAACGGCTCCAGCGTGCGCGCAATGGCCGTTCCCACTCCCCCGGCACCGATGATCACCACGCGCGCCTCTTGCAGCGAGCGACCCCGCCGATGACCCCATGTCCCCTCGACCATGTCTCGGGCCGCTCGATCGAGTCCACGCCATACGGCGATGATCGAGCCGACAGCAAGTTCGGCGGTGCTTTGCTCGTGAACTCCCGCCGCGTTGCACAAGGTCACGCCGGTCGGCAGTTGCGGCACCACGGCATCGAAACCCACCGTCGGCAGTTGCACGACATCGAGTCGTGGCATGCGCGCCATCCAGTGCGCGTTCGGGTGCTCGATATAGGCAGGAACGAAAAACCCCACGCGCTCGAGAACCTCAGCATCGGGTTCATGGCCTTCCCGGTACCCGAGCGCCCCCTGCGTGTCGACAGGAAGGAGATAGTCGGGCGCGAAGACGAGAGGCTCAGCCATCGACTCCGAGATGCTCCAGCAGAAGAGTCCGCACCTTCGCGGCGTCGGCCTGACCTTTCGTCGCTTTCATCACCGCACCGACAATCGCACCCGCAGCCTGAACTTTGCCGCCTTGGATCTTCTCGGCAACATCAGGTTGATCGGCCAGGGCTTGCTCGATCGCCGCGAGCAACGTGGAGTCATCACCAACCACCACGAGCCCTCGGGCCTGAACAACGGCGTCGACATCGCCTTCGCCGGCGATCACGCCTTCGAACACCTGACGCGCGAGCTTGTCGGTCAAGCTGCCGTCGGCGATCAACTCCTCGACCCGGGCGATGTGCGCCGCCGTCACCGGAAGGTCCGTCAAGGCAATTCCTTGCTCGTTGGCAATCCGGGTGAACTCTCCGGTCCACCACTTGCGGGCCGCCGCCTGATCGACGCCCTGATCGATGGTCGACTCCACCAGATCGAGTGCCTCGGCGTTGACCAACGTCTGCATTTCGAGGTCGCTGATGTTCCACCGAGCCTGCAGTCGGGCGCGCCGCACCGATGGCACCTCGGGCAGCGTTCCGCGAAGTTCCTCGACCCGGTCCGCCGTCGGTGCCACCGGAACCAAATCGGGTTCGGGGAAGTAGCGGTAGTCCTCGGCGTGCTCCTTCGACCGCCCCGACGTGGTCTGACCGGTGTCCTCATGGAAATGCCGGGTTTCCTGCACCACTCGACCGCCACTGGAGAGCACAGCGGCCTGGCGCTCAATCTCGAAAAGGACGGCGCGCTCCACGCTGCGAAGCGAGTTGACGTTCTTGGTCTCCGATCGCGTTCCCCATGGTTCCCCCGACGGGGCCAGGGAGACATTCACATCGCACCGCAACGATCCTTGATCCATTCGAACGTCGGAGACTCCGAGTGCTCGCATGAGGTCACGCAGCTCGGTGACGTAGGCCCGCGCCACCATCGGTGCGAGTTCGCCGGCACCAACGATCGGTTTCGTCACGATCTCGATCAACGGAATCCCGGCACGGTTGTAATCGACCAGGGAGTAGTCGGCGCCGTGGATGCGTCCGGTGTCACCACCCGCGTGTGTCAACTTTCCGGTGTCTTCTTCCATGTGGACGCGTTCGATCTCCACGCGGAATTCGCGCGGACCATCGTCTGTGGCGACGACGACGTCCAGGTAGCCATCGACGCACAAGGGCTCGTCGTATTGGCTCACCTGATAGTCCTTCGGCATATCGGGATAGAAATAGTTCTTCCGCGCAAACCGGCACCACGACACGATCGAGCAGTTCAGCGATAGGCCCATTCGGATCGTCGACTCGATAGCCGACGCGTTCACCACTGGCATCGATCCAGGCAAACCCAAGCAGACCGGGCAGACATGCGTGTTGGGCTCGCCTCCGAACTCCGCCGAGCAGGAACAAAACATCTTGGACGCGGTCCCCAATTCCACGTGCGTCTCGAGCCCCAGTACCGGCTCGAACGCAGCCAACGCGTCGTCGAACTTCATCCGTTCGATGGCTGAGGCGCTCATAGCGCAGGCACCTCCTCGATCAGTGCGTGTCCACGCTTGTCGAGGAGCGCCTGTTCGAGAGCGGCACCCACCCGATAGAGGCGATCATCTGTCTGCGCGGGGGCCATGATCTGCAGGCCTACCGGAAGGTCGTCCTCGCGAGCCAGGCCGATGGGCACGGACATCGCACAGTTGCCGGCGAGGTTGACCGGGATGGTGGCGATGTCGTTCAGGTACATCGCCAAAGGATCATCGACTTTCTCACCGATGGTGAAGGCAGTGGTGGGCGTGGTCGGCGAAACGAGCACATCCACCGTTTCGAACGCTGCGGCGAAATCTCGAGAAATCAACGTACGAACTTTCTGCGCTTGGCCGTAGTAGGCGTCGTAGTACCCGCTCGACAGCGCGTAGGTCCCCAGCATGATTCGACGCTTCACTTCGGCTCCGAAGCCGACCTCACGTGTTCGGGACATGACCTCTTCGACGGACGCCTCGCCGTTATCGCCGGCCCGAAGTCCGTAGCGCATGCCATCGAAGCGAGCGAGATTGCTCGATGCTTCCGACGGCAAGATCAAGTAGTAAGCGCCGAGGGCGTAGTCGAAGTGGGGACAGGAGACTTCGACCACCTCAGCACCCAAATCCGTCAGCATCGCGACGGCCTTGTCGAAGCTTTCTCGCACACCCGGCTGGTAGCCCTCCCCTGAAAGCTCTCGGACGAGCCCGATGCGCATCCCGCGGATGTCACCGTTGCCCGCACCCGCAACCACGTCGGGGACCGGCGCATTGATCGATGTGGAGTCGCGCGGGTCGTATCCGGCAATCACCTCGTGCAGCAGCGCCGCATCCATGACACTCCGGGCGCACGGACCCGCCTGGTCCAGCGATGACGCAAGGGCGACGAGCCCGTATCGAGACACCGCCCCATAGGTCGGCTTCACCCCGACCGTGCCGGTTACCGATGCCGGCTGCCGGATCGATCCACCCGTATCGGTGCCGATGGCCAGGGGCGCCTCGAACGCCGCGAGGGCGGCCGCCGATCCTCCGCCCGATCCCCCGGGAATGCGCTCAACATCCCACGGGTTGCGGGT
This sequence comes from Candidatus Nanopelagicales bacterium, assembly GCA_012103605.1. Classification (GTDB taxonomy): domain Bacteria; phylum Actinomycetota; class Actinomycetes; order S36-B12; family S36-B12; genus S36-B12. The sequence goes on along the minus strand of WLWL01000002.1, from coordinate 33,029 downwards.
CGGTCCATATCCGCTGTGCTCCGTCGAGGAGCCCATGGCGAACTCATCCATGTTGGTCTTGCCGAGAATGACGACATCGGCTGCACGCAACCGTTCGACGATCGTTGAGTCATACGGGGGGCGCCAACCCTCCAGGATGCGAGATCCGCAGGTGGTCGGGACCCCTCGCATCGTCAGCACATCCTTCAACGCCAGCGGAACCCCTGCGAGGCGACCGAGTTCCTCACCCGCGGCGCGACGACGATCCACGTCCTGCGCGGTGGCGAGGGCGGCGTCGGTATCTACGTGCAAGAACGCGTGGATCGTCCCATCGACCGCCGAGATTCGATTCAGGCAGGCCTGGGTGAGTTCGACCGACGTAATGTCTCCAGCGCTGAGGGCACTGCTCAGCGTGGCGGCATCTTGCCGAACCAGATCGGCTTCAGAGGTCACCGACATGTCAGTCCTCGTCCAGAATGCGTGGGACGCGGAAGCGGTCGTCTTCCCACGAGGGCGCCCCGGCCTGCACATCCGCACGGTCCAAACCTGGGCGGGCTACGTCTTCGCGAAAGACGTTGGTCATGGGAACCGGGTGCGAGGTCGGGGGGATGTCGCCCGCAGCTACTTCCGAGACACGTTCGACGGCTTCGACGATCGCGGACAGTTGGTCGGTGTAGTGCGCGGTTTCCTCGTCTGTCAGCTCCAGGCGGGCCAGGTGGGCGAGGTGCTGCACCTGTTCGCGGGTGATGTGGGCCATGGCCTCATCTTTGCAGCACCCCGTCGAGCCCTTGTTCGAGGAGCCGGTCGAAGGACTCCGCGGGGACGACCGGCACACCCAGAGATTCCGCCTTGTCCAGTTTCGACCCTGCACTCTCTCCGGCAACGACGGCGCTCGTCTTGCCCGACACAGAGCCCGTCACCTTGGCGCCCCGAGCCGCGACCGCAGCAGATGCCTCATCGCGGGAGTAGCCCGGAATTGACCCGGTGATGACGATCGTCACCCCCGACAGCGTCTGAGCGAGCAACTCGGACTCGCTCGGAGCAGCATCGACGAGTTGCACGCCGCCGCGCTCCCACTTGTCGATAATCTCTCGATGCTCATCGTCGGCGAACCACTCGACCACCGCTTCGGCGATCACCTGACCGACGCCGTCTACTTCTGCAAGACGCTCCACGTCGGCTGAGGCGATGGCATCGATAGAGCCGAACTCACGAGCCAGCGCCTGCGCGGCGGTCGGACCCACATGACGGATGGACAATGCGACGACGATCCGCCACAAAGGCCGGGTGCGCGCGGCGTCCATGTTCGCGAGCATGACTTTCGCGTTCTCACCGAGTTGCCGACCACTCTCGCCTTTGCCCGGGTCTCGGGTGAAGAACCCGCAGGCGAGAAGGTCATCGGCGTCGATCAAGAACAAATCACCGACGTTCGCGACGATGCCACAGTCGAGCAGCGCTACGGCCGCCTTGTAACCCAACCCCTCGATATCGAGTGCACTGCGCGATGCGACGTGAAAAAGGCGTTCCCGGAGTTGGGCGGGGCATCCGTCAGCATTCGGGCAGCGAAGGTCCTTGTCACCTTCCTTCTCCGTGGCAAGCGCGGTGCCGCATTCGGGGCACTCATCTGGCATGACGAAGGCACGCTCGTCGCCGGTCCGGGCTTCGATTACCGGGCCAATGACTTCCGGGATGACATCCCCGGCTTTGCGCAGGAAGACCATGTCTCCGATCAAGACGCCTTTGCGTTGGACCTCGTATTGGTTGTGCAATGTCGCCATCGACACCGTCGATCCCGCAACACGTATCGGCTCCATGACGGCAAAGGGAGTGACGCGACCGGTGCGTCCGACATTGACGGCGATATCCAGCAAGCGCGTCCGAACCACCTCGGGTGGGTACTTAAAGGCAATGGCCCAACGAGGAGCACGCGAGGTCTCCCCTAATTGGCTCTGTAGTGCGAAGTCGTCGACCTTGATCACGACTCCATCGATTTCGTGCTCTACGTCGTGTCGATGCTCCGCGTAGAAGTCGATGTACTCGCGGACGCCGGAAACATCGGAGTGCACCGCCATTCGAGAGCTCACGGGGATGCCCATATTCGCCAGCAGCGCGTACGTCTCACTTTGAGAGGTGACATCGATTCCTTCGCGAGCTCCGATCCCGTGGGCCGTGAACCCCAGCGCCGCGAGTCGACCCACCGCCCGCTCGTACTCGTGCTCGAGGCGTTCGATCTTGGCGGCCGACCGGCTGCCGCTCGACTCCCGGGCGTCGTTGAGTTCCAGCCATCGCTTATCCACTCGTTGCCGGATCGTTCCGGCAGCCGCGTTACGCGGATTCGCGAAGGGCGTCACGCCAGAGGCCATCTGCTCGTCGTTGATGCGTTCGAAATTCTCCGTCGAGAAGAAGACCTCTCCTCTTATTTCAACGAGATCGGGTAGATCTGCGGAGTCAAGGGACTCGGGAATCGCGTCGATGAACTGAGCGTTGTAGGTGATGTCCTCGCCGGTCACACCGTCTCCGCGGGTTGCCACAGACGCGAGGCGCCCGTCGCGGTAGACGATGTCGACAGCAAGCCCGTCGATCTTGACTTCACACAACAAGTCCGGAACGTTCCCCAGACCTTTTTCTACGCGCTCTAGCCATGCGGAGAGTTCCGCGTCATCGAAGGCGTTGTCCAATGAGTACAGGCGAACGAGGTGTGTGACGGCCTCGAACATTTCCGATGCCTGCCCGCCGACCGTCTGCGTCGGTGACTCCCCGCTCGCCAATTCCGGATAACGCTCCTCTAGCGCTTCCAACTCTCGAAACAAGGAGTCGTATTCAGAGTCCGATATCGACGGCGCATCGTGTTGGTAGTACGACGTGCGCGCGTTGTTGATCGCATCGACGAGCTCGTGCCACTTCTTGCGTGTGTCAGGCGTTGGCGTTGCGGTTCCCGTGTCACCCATGGACCGGCTCCGAATGCTCGTCCCGCACCACCACGCCGACTCGCGTGCACGCGTCCATCACTGCTCGGGCGCCTTCGGGCGACAGATGCGCCAGCCCGGAGGTCGGACTGATGGCAACGTTCGACGGTACCTCCGCGAAACCCGCTCGTTCCATGAATCGGCGAAGAGGGGCGCTGACGCCTGCGTCGCTCCGCGAAACGTCGATCTGGGCCGGGACGCACGACAGCAGGAGACCGACTCCCGACTCCCACGCAGCGAGCAACGACTCGTGCGCAGAGGCTGATCGCATCGGCTGCTCGATATCGATACCGATGATCCTGGCTCCGGTCCCGAGCATGAGTTCGACCGGAGCGCCGGGAGCTGCACAACGAATACAGGCGACCGCATTCGCAGCGGCGACCGCATTCACGATCGTGGACAGGTGGGCCTGCACGACTGCGGGTTCAACAGCCCGATGGAAGAGCCGCCCACTGCTCATCGGCACCCGACCGTCGAGAACCCGACTCAGTTCGGGTTCCTCGATGTGGACGATCACCTCGCCATCGGGCACGGCGCGTTGCACCCGTGCCGCGAGTTCACTCGCGGCTTCGGCCGCGGCGCCCGAGATCTCGACAACCGCGCCGTGATCGCGAATCAGCGACTCCCCCGCTGCGTCCTCGATCCGGGCCGCCGTCGACCACGGGCCGAGCATGTGTACCTTGACCGGACCCCGATGCGAGGCGGCGTACTCCTCGAAGGAGTCCAGGTCTTCGGACAACCAGGCTCGGGCACGCCGAAGAGCTGCCTGACCGGTGTGGCCAAGTCGCCAGCCACGGACGGTGGTTTCGACTTCGAACGTTCGATCGACACCGGCCAACATGGCGGCCGTTCGCCCGACGGGGTCACCTCCCGGGCCTCGAGTCGGTAACTCGACAACGTGCGGTACCACGCCGAACTCGCCCACGACGATGTTCGTGGCTTCACGCGAGTCGGTACCAGGCATCGATCCGATCCCGGTCGCAACAGCCGGGTACGGCCACGTGAATCCCTCGTTCACGCTCGCTGCGCTTCTCGTGGGCGCTTCACGCCACTCACCGTGCGTGTCTGGCTGATTCTTCCTGAGCCGAGAACCCGGGAATCGCTATAGAGCACCACCGTTTGTCCCGTGGCGAGTCCGCGTACGGGTTCGAGCAGAACGACGTCGATGGTGTCGTCGAGCATCCTCGCCTGGGCCGGCACCGGGTGGTGGTGTGCTCGCACTTGGGCACTGACGTTTGACCACTCGGCCGTCAAGGCCGGGGCTGCCCAGATGACGTGGTCGGCGACCAGGCCATCGACGTCGAGCATCTCCGGAGAGCCGACGTAGACCGTGTCCGTCGAATCATCAATGTCGACGACGTACCGAGGACGCCCATCTTCGCCAGGAATACGCAGGTCCAGACCACGACGCTGGCCGATGGTGACGGTAAAAGTGCCCTGATGACTACCCACGTCACGGCCGGTGGAGACATCGACGATGGGGCCGGGTTTCTCCCCTAGTGCCTTGGTCAAGAAACCCGCGGTATCACCGTCAGGAATGAAGCAGATGTCATGACTGTCCGGCTTCGAGGCCGTGCGTAGGCCCCGCGCTTCAGCCTCCGCTCGCACATCGCTCTTCACTGACCCCCCGAGCGGGAAGTAGCAGTGCCGCAGGAGGTCCTGCTCGATGACGGCGAGAACGTAGGACTGGTCCTTGTCCGCATCCGCCGCGCGATGCAGTTCGGGACCGTCTGCCCCGGACGTGAGCACGGCGTAGTGACCGGTGGCGACTCCGTCGAAGCCCAACGCCAAGGCTCGGTCCAGCACAGCCCGAAACTTGATGTGCTCGTTGCACCGCACGCATGGATTCGGTGTCCGATTGGCTTGGTATTCAGCAAGGAAGTCATTCATTACTTCCTCGGCGAATTCGGCAGAGAAATCCCAGACATAAAAGGGAATGCCGAGTGCGTCTGCGACTCGGCGCGCATCTCGTGCATCGTCGAGAGTGCAACAGCCACGCGACTTTCCCCCGGTGGACTCCGACCGGGCCAGCGCAAGATGGACGCCCACCACGTCATGGCCTTGATCCACCATTCGAGCCGCAGCGACGGAAGAATCCACGCCGCCCGAGAGCGCAGCGATGATTCTCATCGATCGACTTCGTTCTCGCGGGCCGCCCGATAGCGGTCGCTTGAAACCGAACCTGCACGACGCGCCCGCTCCACCGCGCCGGGGAGGGCGCGAATGATGGCAGCCACATCGTCAGCGGTAGACGTTCGACCGAAACTGAAGCGAAGCGAGGATCGCGCTGTTCGCTCATCGACACCCATCGCGAGGAGAACGTGACTGGGCTCGGGCACCCCTGCGGTGCAGGCCGACCCCGTTGAGCAATCGACGCCCGCGGCATCGAGCAACATCAGCAGAGCATCCCCCTCGGCGCCGGGAAAAGAAGCGTGCACGTTTCCGGGTAGGCGCGTCGCGGGGTCGCCGACCACTGGGCCGTTGATGATCGCGTCCGGAACGACAGAAACGATTCCTTCTGCCAGTTGGATTTGCAGGCTTCGCAGGTGAGCGGCGTGTGCGGCCTGCTCCTCGACCGCGTGATGCACCGCGACGGCGAATGCGGCGGCAGCCGGCGCGTCGAAGGTGCCCGATCGAATATCTCGCTCTTGCCCACCACCATGGGACACGGCAACGAGGCTCTCGTACGGGTCGACGATCAGAGCCCCGATACCGAACGGGCCACCCACCTTGTGCCCACTGATGGTCACAGCCGTCGCTTCGACCTCGGACAGGTCCACGGGGACTTGGCCGAGCGCCTGCACTGCGTCGGTGTGGAAGGGCACACCCGCGCTACGGCACGCCGCAGCTATTTCTCGGACGGGCTGGACGGTGCCCACCTCGTTGTTCGCCCACATGACCGAGACCAGCGCCGTTCGCTCGGCCGCCGACGACAACAACTGATCGATGAAATCCACATCGACTCGGCCGGATGCATCGACCGGAATCCACCGCACGTCCGCACCCTCGTGCTTGCCGAGCCATTCGACGGGGTCGAGGACGGCGTGGTGCTCGATCGCCGATGCGGCCACGATTGGATCGGCAACACCCAGTCGCGCCCGACGGGCCCACAAGAGCCCCTTGACGGCGAGGTTGTCGGATTCGGTTCCACCAGAGGTGAAGACAACCGCCGAGGGTCGCGTGCGTAGATCGTCGGCGATGGATTCCCGAGCCTGTTCCACGATCCTGCGAGCGGCACGACCGGACGCATGCAGGGACGATGGATTACCAGCAGAGTCTGAAGCGTCCAGCCAGGCCTCACGTGCCTGGGGAAGCAGCGGAGTCGTTGCCGCGTGGTCGACGAAGTGCCGGACAGAGCGATCGGCATCTCCCCCCACAACGCCCCCGCCAGCACTCTGCGCGAGCGTCACATCGCGTGCCGAATCCACGTCGTAACCGTTACTCACCATCCGATGGTAGCCAGGAACAGCGACCGATCAGTTCGAGCGGCTGTCGATCTCGTCGGTCAATTGAGGGACAACCTCGAAGAGGTCCCCGACCACACCGAAGTCAGCAAGCTCAAACAGCGGTGCTTCGGCGTCCTTGTTCACCACGACGACCACCTTGGAGGTCTGCATGCCGGCGCGATGCTGGATCGCGCCCGAAATTCCGTTGGCGATGTAGAGCTGCGGGGAGACGGTCTTGCCCGTCTGGCCGACCTGATACTGATGCGGGTACCAACCGGCATCCGTCGCCGCCCGTGAAGCACCCACGGCCGCTCCGAGCGAATCGGCCAGCTTCTCGATCACCTCAAAGCCTTCAGATCCGCCCACACCCCGACCGCCGGAAACAACCACAGCTGCTTCGGTCAACTCGGGACGACCGCCTTTGCCGGCCACCGTGCGCTCGACCACGCGAGCGGTTTTGGCGGCTTCGCTGACAGTTGAGTCGACATCAATGACGGAACAGGTGGTGGGAGCCGATTCCGGGGCCACCGAGTTCGGGCGCACCGTGTAGATGCCAATGCCGTGCGTCACCGTGGAATGCACGACCGTGCTGCCACCGAACACACTCTGCCTGGCAACACCGGCCTCGCTGATATCCACCGCGTCGGTGATGACACCGCTGCCGATCCGCACAGCGAGCCGACCCGCGGCTTCTTTCCCGTCGGCCGACGAGGGGACGAGCACAGCCGTCGCGTCGAGTTCAGTGACGAGAGCCTGGAGAACATCCACTATCGGAACGACGGGGTGGTCGGCCATGTCTTGGCCGCCGACGACGTGGACGGCGCTCGCGCCGTACTCCCCGAGAACCGAAGCGGCCTCGGATCCCTGGTCGCCGAACCACACCACCTGGGGTTCCCCGAGGCGTCGGGCCAAGGTCAACAACTCCAGCGTCGTCTTCTTCACTGTGCCGTTGGAAGAGTCGCGCTCTGCTAGGACGAGAACTGTTGTCATGTCGGCATCCCTTCTAGATGAACTTCTGCTCGGTCAGGTAAGTCGCGATACGGGAGCCACCGTCACCCTCGTCCGTCACGACGGTTCCCGCTGGCTTCGGTGGGCGAGCAGCGAAATCTTGAACCGCGGACCAGGCTGCGGCCTGTCCAACAGTGGCTGCTTCGAGCCCGAGATCGGCAACGGTGACGGCCTCCACCGGCTTCTTCTTGGCGGCCATGATTCCCTTGAACGACGGATACCGCGGTTCGTTGATCTTCTCGACGACACTGATGACGGCGGGGGTCGAACCTGTGACGGTGTCGAACCCGTAGTCGGTGACCCGCTCGATGGTCACGTCCGACCCGGAAACCGACACCCGTTGGGCGAAGGTGAGCTGGGCGATGCCCAGGCGCTCGGCGACCATGGCCGGGATAACACTCATACGAGCGTCGGTGGACTCCGATCCGAAGACGATCAGATCGAACTCCTTACCTTCCAGCGCCGCCGCCAGCACCGCAGATGTCGCGATGGCATCGGACCCGTGCAGAGAGTCATCGACAACGTGAATTCCGGCATCTGCACCCATCGACAGTGCTTTGCGCACGGTCTCGGCAGCCCTCTCCGGCCCCATCGAGACAACCGTCACTTCGCCTCCGTGCGCCTCCGCGAGCTGCAACGCCTCTTCCACGGCGTACTCATCGAGCTCGTTCAATACGCCATCGGCGGCCGCCCGATCCAGAGTTGAGTCCTCAGCGGACAGCGTCTTTTCAGCCCATGTGTCCGGGACTTGCTTTACACAAACGGCGATCTTCATCGTGGATACCTCTCCCTGTCCTTCCACGGCCGATGATGGCTGTTTCTCGTGGTCGCGCAACTTCTCCAGTATATGTTACTCGCGAGTAACTTAGCCTCAGGGACTCCTCCTGAGAGTCGCCTTCGCGACTAGGGTCGCCCCGTGCTCGATGTGCCCCCTGGCCCGCCAGATTTCGGCGATCCGGCCGCCGAAGCTGTGCTCACCGGGGAGCGCACCTGGCCCGGAATCCCCTCTGAGAACTACTGGTTCGCTCGGCATGAGGCCTGCTACCACTGGGCGTCGGCGACGGTGTCCTCATCGGTCAGCCACCATCCCCCCAGCATGCGATCCGGCGGATCAATCCTTCTGGACGCCGGGTCCGGCGAGGGGTACGGCTCCGAATACCTGCGTTCAACGATCCCCGATGCCACCGTCGTGGCCATCGATCTGGATGTGCAGACGATGGGTCACGTGCGTGGGACCTATCCGCACGTCAGCGCCCTCGTGGGGAATCTCGTTGCCCTGCCATTTCAGGATGAGTCCTTTGATGCATCGATCTCGCTGCAGGTGATCGAACACATCTGGGATCCCCTGGCATTCCTTCGCGAACTGGATCGGTGCACTCGAGGCCCCGTGATCGTCAGCACACCCAACCGCCCTGTGCACTCGCCGGGCCTGCCTCCCGGGGCATCTCCGGTCAACCCCTTCCACGTGCGTGAATTCGACGACGCAGAGTTGAGGTCTCTGCTCGCACAAGCAGTCGAGCATCAACCCGGACACCGCAGCCCCGTGATGTATGGCCTTCACCACGGGCAACGGCTCAGAAAGTGGGAGAAAGTCCACGGCTCTCTCCCGGAGCGACTGATCGAACTCGACACCGAGGCACTGGCGTACGCGACCTCGGTGACGCACAACGATTTCACCGTCACACCCATCGATGACGACGATGAGTCAGCACATGACCTCATCGCCGTGTGGTGAGGCTCTGCGGTGACCACACCTACCGTCGGCCGATTAGCGATAGTTCTGCACACCCACATGCCGTGGGTTCTCGGCTACGGCACCTGGCCTGTCGGTGAGGAGTGGCTTCGCCAAGCCTGGGCGCACGCGTACCTCCCGATGTTCGCGCTCCTTAGGGAGCGAGCCGAACGCGGCTTGACGGATCAACTCACCCTCGGCGTGACTCCAGTTCTCGCCGCCCAATGGGACGACCGGACCTCGGTCCACGAGCAGGCTCGTTGGATCGCGGACTGGCACACGCGTGCCAGTGGCAAGGCGCTCGAAGCCTCTCGGACAGCCGACAAGTCAGCGGCCCGCGACGCTCAGCGCAATTACCAACTCGCCATCACTGCAGCACACGAACTCGACGAGCACTGGTCCGCGGGCGGATCCGCCGCCCTTCGACCGTTGGTCGACTCGGGGGTCATCGAACTCCTCGGCGGGCCACTCACCCACGCCTTCACGCCGCACCTGTCGGATCCGCTCATCGACCTCTCGCTGCAGGCCGGGCTCGCGGACACGACCGCTCGGGTGGGCCACCGGCCCACCGGGATGTGGGCCCCGGAGTGCGCATACCGCCCGGGGCTCGAGCAGTTCTACGCACGCCATGGAGTCAGCCATTTCATGGTCGACGGGCCGACGCTGCAACGCGCCGGCGCACCGTTGCACCAGGCGCACCGAATCGGCGATACCGACGTGGTGGCTTTCGGTCGCGATCTCGAGCTCACCTATCGAGTGTGGTCCCCCGACAGTGGCTACCCCGGGGATCCTTGGTACCTCGACTTCCACTCATTCGATCACGCCTGGGGAATGCGGTCGTACCGAGTGACGGACAAACAATCCGATGCCAAGGATCCGTACGAACCTCACGCCACCGCGGCGAGCATCGACCGCGATGTGGATGACTTCATCTCCGCTGCTCGAACGATCATGCTCAACAGCCCCACCCCTGATCCGGTCATCGTCGCTGCCTACGACACCGAACTCTTCGGACATTGGTGGCACGAGGGCCCCGCGTTCCTTGCGCGCCTGTTGGACAAAGTGCCAGAGGCTGGGATCCAGCTCACCACCCTGTCTCGAGAGCGTTCCCGGGCCGCGGACAGCCCACCAATCGAACTTCCGAGCGGAAGTTGGGGAAGCGGTAAGAACTTCGGTGTGTGGGAAGAAGGCGAAGCGGGCGAGCTCCACATGCGCGGCCGCACTATCCAAAACGCGGTCTGTGACTACCTGGCATCTCACCATCGTTCACACCGCACCGGTCGCGATCACTTCGGGGACGCTCTTGCGACCGAAACGTTTCTTGCCCTCGCCAGCGACTGGGCATTCATGATCACCAAAGACTCTGCGGCCGACTACGCCCGCAATCGAGCCAACGGGCATTTTCAGCGGGTAGCCGAACTCCTCCACAGCGCCGGCCACGAACCCGGGCAATCGCAGATCCCCACGCGTGACACTCGCTTGCCGTTCCTGGACTCCCGAACGTGGCATCCCGAGTCACACGGGATTGGTGTCCCGTAGGTGAATTCGATCGCGTGTTGCTTCGCGAGCCTTGCGCGCCATGTCCGCCACATCCCGGCGTACCTGTTCTGACTGCGCCTCCCGCACGCGACGATCGGCGATGACGCGAGCCGGGACTCCACCGACAATGGAAAATTCGGGAACGTCGCCCCGCACCAGCGCGTGCGCTCCCACCACGCACCCACGGCCGAGGACACTTCCGCGAAGAATGGTCGACTTCACACCCAGCCACACGTCCGGGCCGATGGTGACCGGGCTCTTCACGAGCCCTTGCGAGCGAATGGGCGCGTCGGTCACGTCCATTCGGTGATCGAAGTCCCCGACGTACACCGAGTCCGCAACGATGCATTCCTCACCGATCTCGACGTCGAGGTGACAGTTGATCGTGTTGTTCTGACCGAAGACGCATTTGTCACCGATGCGCAGCGTCCCCTCGTGGCACCGAACCACCGTGCCGCTTCCTAGATGCACCCAACGACCGAGAATGACCCGACCGACGCGGTGTCGAACTTCGAAACGCGCACCTCGGCCGAGAAAAACGGGGCCGGTGAATGTCACCCCGCGGGTAAACACCACCACCCGCAGGAACCTCACGTACCGGATGAGATACCAGGGACTGACAGCTCGCTTGTCGATGATCCATCGCAGTGTCGCCCATCCCCACCATCGCCACGGCTCGACCGCGGCTAGGTCTTCCCGCACCGGCTCGGCCGTGGGGCCGGATGCGTCGTTGTCGGGTACGTCGTTGTCGGGCACGTCGTTCGCCATCTCACTGGACATCGAATAACAGGTTTCCGTTGATTTCGACATCGTCCGCCCACGCCCCGACCGCTTTTCGCGCACCGCTGCCCCGGGTATTGACCTTCGCCTGAGTGGCCCGGTACTCGTCCACGATGCGCTCGGTGATGGACGCCCATCCGTGCTCGGCGAGCACATGACTTTGGGCTCGATCCGCTCGCGCACGTGATTCTGCAGCGTCGTTGACACACGAGATAACCGCATCGCCGAGTTCGCGTGCGTTGCCTGCGTCGAAGGACCAACCGTGCCGATCGTTATCCACAAATTCCGCGAGGCCACCCGCCCTCGACGTGACGACTGGCGTTCCCAGAACGGCGGCTTCGAGCGCAACGATGCCGAACGGTTCGTAGATGGATGGAACGACGGCGACGTCAGCGTCTCGCACCAGCGCCCGTAGTTGGGCATCCGGCAGCCAGCCGGTGAAATCCACTCGCGATGCAACGTCTTTGTCGTGGGCCAGTTCTTTCAGAGCCTCCTGCTGGGATCCGCGCCCCGCAACCACGAGGTGAGCCTCAGGAAAGGCGCGGCGGATGAACGGCATCGCTTCGATCACCGTGTGTGCACCCTTCTCCCACTCCAAGCGTCCCGTGTGGACGATGAGCGGGCGCCCCTGCTGCGTGACGATGGATGCGGCAGCAGTCGTATCGACGAGAGGGGGCGGCGAATCGATGCCGTTCGGGATCACCGCCACATCCGACATGCCGAACAGGCGCTCCACTTCCCACTTCATGTGCCTGCTGCACACCAAGATCCGATCTGCGTGATCCACCGACCATTGTTCGACGCTATGAATGGTGCGAGACAGGCCGTTGGGCAACCACCCTTGATGGCGACCGGCCTCGGTCGCATGAATGGTGTGCACCCACGGAACACCGATCTCTTCGGTCACCGTGGCGGCGGCGCGAGCGGTGAGCCAGTCATGAGCGTGCACAACGTCTGGCTTCCAGGTTCGATCCAGGTGCAAAGCCCGTCGGGTCATCGCTGATTCCAGTCCCGAGACCCAACCCATGAGCGTCTCCGCATCGAAGGGAACGAACGGGGCATCTCGAGCAACACGAATGACCCTCACCCCCTCCACCACCTCGTCGATTTCCTCGGCGGTGGCATCGTCTGCGGTCAACCCGACGTGCGAGATCACCGTTACGTCGTGGCCATCCCTCGCCTGCTGGGTTGCCACGGCATGGACGTGACGCCCTAGGCCCCCGTACACAACAGGGGGGAACTCCCACGACAGATGACAAATACGCACTACGGCTTCACCCCGGTCACACCTACGTTGTAGAAGAACCCGTCAGGGACGACGGCGGCGAGGACGTGACGGTCGAGAGCGTTCAATCGCTGCCATCCTCGGTAGGCGAAGTTCGCCCACGACCAACCGAGCACACCCGGCTTCACCGCTGCCTCGAAGGTGCGCACCGGCCACCCGAACCACGCGGCCGTCAACTCCTCCATGCAGGTACGAACATCCACCGCCCCCGCAGTCATGCAGGCCGCTGCAAGACGCTCCGGATCGAACGTATGCAGGTCCACGATCGCCTCCAACGCCTCTTCGCGTGACGATAGTTCGAGTTCCTCGGACGACTTCGCCCAGTTGTTCGGGATCAGCGGCAGGGCAGCAGCGAAACGTGCAGACCGCCACGTGAGCCGGGACAAACGACGGGCAACAAAGTCCCCCTTGCGGGTCGGCTCGCCGCACACAACGAAACGCCCGCCCGGGCGTAGCACACGCATGATCTCCCGCAGCGCCTGATCGACGTCGGGGATGTGATGGAGAAAGGCGTGACCGACGACGAGGTCGAAAGACGAATCATCGAAAGGCAGTTCTTCCACATCAGCGACCTGTCCTGAGACCTGCAGACCCAACTGCTCCGCGTTACGTACCGCCTGATCAACCATTCCCTGGGAAATGTCGGTCACGGTCCCCGACGTCGCCACACCGGATTGCATCAGGTTCAGCAGAAAGAATCCGGTACCGCCGCCGATCTCGAGTGCGGTCTCCGCGGGCAGGTGCATCTGATCGCCGACGAGGCGATCGAAGATATCTCGCGCGTACTCGATACACCGTTCGTCGTACGAAATGCTCCACTTGTCGTCATAGGTTGCCGCTTCCCAGTCGTGGTAGACGACATTGGCCAACTTCGGATCACTCCAGGCAGCGTCCAGAGCGTCCACCGACGGCGCCGCATCGCTAACAGCGTCACTCACGGCGTCGCCCATGTCATTCGTCATCTCGTCGGCCGCCGTCCTTAGCGACCGGTGAACTCTGCTTTGCCGGGTCCGTTCTCCAGGAAAGACTCCATGCCGATTCTCTGGTCGTCGGTGGCGAACAGTGCCGCGAACTGCACTCGTTCGATCTGCAGTCCCGTATCCAAATCCACGTCGAGTCCCGCATCGATAGCCGCCTTCGCTGCCTGCAAGGCAATTCGCGGCCCCTTCGCGAGAGCCTTCGCCCAGGTCAACGCTTCGGAGTAAACGTCATCCGGGGCACACACCCGGTCGACAAGACCGATCGCGAGCGCTTCGTCCGCCCCCACGAATCGACCACTGAAGACGAGATCCTTGGCACGGGCGGGTCCGATGAGGCGCGGCAGGCGCTGGGTTCCACCTGCGCCCGGAATGATGCCAAGGGCGATCTCGGGTTGGCCGACTTTCGCGTTGTCGCCAGCGACCCGAAAGTCGCAACACATAGCCAACTCCAGGCCACCTCCGAGGGCGTACCCGGTGATCGCCGCGATGGTCGGCTGAGGGATCTGGGCGACAGTCGAAAAGGCGCTGCGAAGACCACGCGAGCGGTGCACCATGTCGACGTAGCCCATCGTCGACATCTCGGCGATATCTGCTCCCGCGGCGAAGACTTTCGGGCCGCCATACACGATGACGGCGCCGATCGACCCGTCCTCGGACACCACCTCAGCCGCCTGCCGGATCTCTTCTTGCACGGTGGCATCTAGTGCATTCATGGGTGGACGCTGCAGCGTGATCGTCGCGACGTCCGACTCAACGCTCACGCTCACGAACTCACCATCGACATCTGCCATCGGACACCCCTCACTTACGACGTGACGTACCGCTTGATCGAACCGGACGTTCGGACTGTGAGCGTAGCCCTCGGTCGGATTCACCGACTCTCTCGTCATCCCTCGTCATCTCCCGTCGCAGCCGTTCGGGTGAGAACCCGTGCGCACTAGGGTTTGTGGTCATGGAATTTCGGCACCTCGGGCGCAGTGGGCTGAAGATCAGCGCCCTGACATACGGCAACTGGATTACGCACGGCTCGCAGGTGGACGACACCACCGCGCACGCGACGATTCATGCGGCTCTCGATGCAGGAATCACGACGTTCGACACCGCGGACGTCTATGCCGGCACCCGTGCCGAAGAGGTCATGGGTGCAGCACTTCGCGGCCAACGACGCGAAGGAGTGGAGATCTTCACGAAGGTCTACTGGCCCACCGGAGCGGGTGTGAACGATCGTGGCCTGTCTCGCAAACACATCATGGAGTCCTGCGAGGCCTCGCTTCGACGGCTGCAGACCGACTACGTCGACCTCTACCAAGCACACCGGTACGACTACAGCACTCCGCTCGAGGAGACCTTGCGTGCCTTCGATGATCTCGTTCGTCAGGGCAAGGTGCTCTACGTTGGGGTGTCGGAGTGGACAGCGGATGAGATTCGCGAAGCCACGCGGATCGCCGCAGACATGGGCTTCGACCGGATCATCAGCAACCAGCCGCAATACTCAATGCTCTACCGAGTGATCGAAGCGGAGGTGGTTCCAGCATGCGAGGAACTGGGCATCGGGCAAATCGTGTGGTCGCCGATGGCGCAGGGGGTTCTCACCGGAAAGTACGAACCGGGGCAGCAACCGCCAGCGGGGTCGCGCGCGTCCGGGGGTGAAGGTGCATCGATGATCGAACGTTGGATGCGGGATGACGTCCTTCATGCGGTTCAGCGACTCGCCCCCATCGCCCGCGACATGGATCTCACCTTGTCGCAGTTGGCTATCGCCTGGGTGCTCACGAACCCCAACGTGGCCGCGGCGATCATCGGCGCCTCTCGGCCCGAGCAAATCGACGAAAACGTCAAGGCCGCAGGCATCACTCTGCCCGACGACGTCATGAGTGCGATCGATTACGCCCTCGGGGATCTCGTCATGAGCGATCCGAGCCTGACGAAGTCGCCGAACCCACGCCCGTAGTCCGACGACGCGAGCGCACGAACACCAATCGGGAGGAAGCCATGGGATGGACCTGGACCTACGCGAACAAATCAGGCACCGCCGTGTCCCCGGCCTCGGGCACGGATGAAGCGTTCGCCAGTCAAGCCGACGCCGAGTCCTGGCTCGGTGAGAACTTTCGAACGCTGCTGAATGAGGGAGTCGACACTGTCACGCTGCGAGAAGACGGGTCGGTGACGTACGAGATGGGCCTGCACCCGGGGTAGTCCACCTTTCAACCACGCCGGATACACGTCATCCTTTGACACGAGCACCGGTGCCGTGGTCGGATTCGCCTACAACTGAATGCACGCGTTCGACGTCCAGGGGAAGTCGGTGCAAATCCGACGCTGTCCCGCAACCGTGAGTTCATCGAGGCAAGGGTCTCGAATCGAGCGAGTCGGAGCACCTGGCGAGCGCGAGCGGCTCCATCCGTCGAGGTAACGGGACGAGTCCACGGGATCACCCTGACGCGTCTCTCATGCCAAAGCATGAGGGATTTTTTTTGTCGGGCGGTCGACCAGGACAGCGCTCCGGACCGCTCAACAGAAAAGAGATACCCGTGACTACTCGAGTCTCGTTCGCCACCAGGGTCGGCAGAAGTGTCCTTGTGGCACTAGGCGCCGTCTCACTTTCCGCCGCTGTGCTCGCAGCCCCGGCACACGCAGCCGATACCGGACTGTTTGGAACTCAAGACGCAACGTACGACGGCGTCTACCGTCAATCGCTGGCGATCGCAGGGCTGGCTGCCGCCGATGCGCGCATTCCCGCTGCCGCGGTCGACTGGCTGGCAGACCAGCAGTGTGCCGACGGATCGTTCGAAGCCTTCCGGTCGAACACATCGACCGCCTGCTCCCCGTCCGATCCGAAGAACTTCTCCGGTCCGGACACCAACAGCACAGCCATGGCAGCCATCGCGTTGTACTTGGCTGGTCGAACCGCACCGGCACGCGACGCCATCGTGTGGCTGAACGACGTGCAGAACGACGATTGGGGCTTCCCCTTCCACTCCGGTGGCGCATCCGATGCCAACTCCACCGCCTTGTCGGTCATGGCGCTGCAAACCGTGCAACCACAGGATCGAAGCGGACGCGTTCCGAACGCACAGGAGTGGCTCGGCACACTGAAACTGAAGTGCGCCAGCGGTGGTGGGCTCGCGTATCAGAAGGGCAGTAAGGCAAATGGGCTCGCGTCAGCTCAGGGGCTGATGGGTCTGGCCGGAGCCCTTCCGGTATCCGCACAAGACGACCTCGCAGCCGATCCCACCTGCCGCAAGCGAAACACCAACGCCAATGTCGGTGCATTCGTGGCTACGGCCATCGACGACGACGGTGCCTTGACGTCCGACTTCGGCTCCGGTGCCGACTACACCTCCACGGGCTGGGCCCTGCTGGGCCTCACGGCCTTCGGCACCGGTTCGTCCGCGGTTCCGACAGCTCTGGCGACCTTGCAGGACAACGTGCGCTCCTACGCCTACGCCGAGAACGAGGTAGTTCCGGGTGCGGTGGGACTCCTGCTCCTCGTGGCCGAGGCGACCGATAGCGATCCGCGCGACTTCGGGGGCGTCAACCTCGTTCGCGCACTGAGCCGCAGCCTGCAGTGACCACTCGGGGAGCGACGCCGACTCATCGGTCGATCAGTGCTGCGGTATTGATCACGGTGCTGATGGTCGGCGTCGCTACTCCGTCCGCGGTCGCAACCACCACCTACCGTTACTGGTCCTACTGGATCGTCGACGCCGGAACGTCACCTGAGTGGGGCTACGCATCGGAAGGGGCCGGGACTCGCGTCCCCGCCGACGGCTCGGTCGAAGGGTGGCGCTTCGGGTTGGCCGGTCAGGTGTCCGACATCAAACCGTCTGTCGATCCCGACTTCGAGTCCATCTGCGCGGGAACCGAGCGTCAAGACGACACCAAGCGCGTCGGGATCGTGATCGACCCCGGAACCCTCGACGAGTCGCCCGACGGCGAACAACCCGGCGCACTCGTGGCCACCTGCGTCGTCGTCGATGAATCCATGACCGGACTCGCTGTCGCGCAAACCGTCGCCGACATGCGAGTGGAGTCCGGTTTCGTATGTGGAATCAACGGTTATCCGGCGAGCGAATGCGCACCCTTGGTCGAGGTCCCCACTAGTTCCCGCGTGGATGACGCATCGCCGACGGAAACCGAGGAGGTCGACAACGTTGAGCAAATCGATGCTGCATCCGGACTTAGCGACTCCCCCGACGAGCCACCCACACAACAGGCATCCCCCGGAACACCGCTCGCCGCGGCGCTCACGGTGTCGGTTATCGCGGTGGTCGGCTTCGCGCTGTGGCGCCGCTCTCGACAGGCGGCAACGCGATGACGGCACCGACAGCGACGACGGGCACGAGCCACGCCACCGTGCCCAACCTCGCACGAGACGACCGGGCCCGATGGCTGCACCCGCTGGCGTGGTGGGCGTGGGCTCTGGGTGTCGCGGCCGCGGCCAGCATGACCACGAACCCGCTGCTGCTGCTCGGACTGATTACCTGCACAGCCGTTGTGGTCGACCGTCGCCGCTCCGATGCCCCCTGGGCGCGATCATTCGGATTCTTCCTTCGGCTCGCGATCATCGTCGTCGCGTTTCGACTCGTCGCACAAATTCTCTTCGTCGCCCCGATGGGAACCACGGTGCTCCTCGAGCTGCCAGGGATCACGCTTCCTTCGTGGCTCGCGGGCATCCGCCTCGGCGGCACGCTCATGCTCGAACCCGCACTCCATGCCCTCTACGAGGGCCTTCGCCTTGCCGCGATCATCGTCGCGGTGGGAGCCGCCAGCTCACTCGCCTCACCCCATCGATTGCTGAAGTCGATACCCGCAGCGGTGTATGAGGTCGGTGTCAGCGTTGTGGTCGCTACGACTTTTCTTCCTCAACTCGCCAGTGATGTGGCTCGCATCCGTGCCAACCGACGTCTGCGCGGACGCGCGGATTCCGGTCTGCGAGGAGTAAGTGGAACCGTCATGCCCGTCCTGCACGGAGCCATGGATCGATCGATCGCACTCGCGGCGGCTATGGATTCTCGCGGGTACGGCCGATCAGCGGCTGTCAGCCGTGCGCGGTCTCGACTGACGACGACCGTATTCATCGTCGGCCTCGCGGCCATCGCGATCGGCACGTACGGAGTGCTCGGAACCGGATCAGTGGCCACCTGGGGGGCGGGAATCTTGATCGCGGGGGTGGTGTGTGTGGTCGTGGGTGTTTCGCTCGCTGGTCGCCGGAGTCTTCGCACGCGCTACCGCCCCAATGCGTGGCACCGGCCGGACGTCCTCACCGCGCTCGCCGGCGGTGTCGTCGCTGCGACGTTCGTGATCGCGTCCGTTCGGGACCCCGTAGGCATGAACCCCTCGACGTCACCGCCGCTGTGGCCGACGCTTCCGGTCCTTGCCCTCATCGGCCTGGTGGCGGCACTGGCTCCGGCATACCTGACTCCCCCACCGCCATCGGTCGGGCCCGCGACCGATCTCGACTCGGCCAGAATCGACCCGCCAGGGCGGGCTGAGTCATGATCGAGTTCGACAACGTCTCCATTCGGTACAGCCCGGACGCACCCTGTGTGGTGGACAACGTCAACCTGACCGTTGCCGAGGGTGAATTCATCCTCGTCGTCGGCGGGACGGGCGCGGGAAAGAGCACCTTACTCGGGGCGATCAACGGGCTAGTGCCCCATTTCACCGGTGGGGTGCTGACCGGCGATGTGCGCATCGACGGACGGAGCACCTCGACCAACCGACCGCGCGACCTAGCCGACCTGGTGGGCGTGGTCCCCCAGGACCCGATGGCCAGCTTCGTCACTGACACTGTCGAGGAAGAGCTCGCGTACACCATGGAGTGCCTCGGGATCGCGCCCGCGGTGATGCGTCGCCGGGTGGAGGAGACTCTCGACCTTCTGGGTCTGCAAGAACTGCGCCACCGACCATTGCGGACCCTCAGTGGAGGCCAGCGACAGCGCGCGGCCATCGGCGCGGTGCTCACCGCGCATCCGCGGGTACTCGTCCTCGATGAGCCCACCTCCGCGCTCGACCCCGGGGCGGCGGAGGAAGTTCTCGCCGCGTTGCATCGACTCGTTCACGATCTCGGCGTCACCGTCGTTCTCGCCGAACACCGCCTCGAGCGGGTGTTGCAATACGCCGACCGGATCATCGCTTTGAGTTCCCCCGGGGGTCCGATCACTATCGGCAGCCCCGAAGACATCATGTCGACGGCACCCATCGCGCCACCCGTCGTCCACCTCGGACGCGTCGCGGGCTGGAGCCCGACCCCGATCACCGTGCGCGACGCACGCCGCCACGCTTCCACGCTGCGGCACCTACTCGTCGGTCACGTACCCCCCGTGCGCGTGGTCGAAGAATCCACCGTGGCGGCAACGACGAATAACCTCGACATCCGTTACGGGACCATGCGAGCTTTGCGCTCGGTATCGACCACGCTGCACCGTGGAGAAGTCATCGCGTTGATGGGTCGCAACGGCGCGGGGAAGTCGACGATGCTCCACTCACTCGTTGGCATGACTAAGCCCACGGGTGGATCGGTCGACATCGCGGGGGTTCAACCGAGTGACGTCGACGGCCCTGACCTCATCCGCAGAGTCGGCCTCGTTCCTCAAGAGCCGGCCGACCTTCTCGAGGCGGCGACGGTCGCAGAGGAATGCGCGGCGTCCGACAAGGATGCTGGGTGCGACCCCGGAACAACCCGCGCACTGCTGGCGCTTCTCGCACCCGAGATCGTTGATTCGACACACCCTCGCGACCTCAGCGAGGGTCAGCGACTGCTGTTGGTGTTGAGTCTCGTCCTGGCGGCTCGGCCCGGCGTGATCTGCCTCGACGAGCCCACCCGCGGGCTGGACTACTCAACCAAGGAACGCCTCGCCGGTGTCATCTCCGACCTGTCCTCGGCCGGGCACACCGTCATCGTCGCAACACACGACGTCGAACTCGCTGCCGACGTGGCGTCTCGCGTGATCATCCTCGCCGACGGCGAAATCGTTGCCGACGGATCCACCGCAGACGTCATCACCTCCTCGCCGATGTTCGCACCACAGGTCGCCAAGATCCTGGCTCCGCAACCGTGGCTGACCGTCGAGCAAGTCCGTCGGGCACTCGCGCAGGACTCGGCATGAGCACCAGGACCATCACCCGCACCGCGAAAGCCATTCCTCTGGGCACGCGGTCGATCCTCGCCGTGTCTTTAGCCTCCGTTATCGGCTTGATCGCCTTCTTGTGGCCGTTCCTCGCCGCCCCCGAGTCGGCTGTTGTCGCTCACGCCACCGATGCGCCCTTCTTTTTCGCACTGCTGGTGCCACTTGTGTTGGTGGTTGTTCTCGCGCAATTCGCCGACGGTGCCATGGACGCCAAGTCCATTGCTCTGCTCGGCGTTCTCTCCGCGGTCATCGCGGCATTGCGGCCGCTCGGGGCCGGGGTAGCAGGGATAGAACCCATTTGGGCGGTCCTCATCCTCGGTGGCTTCGCGTTGGGGCCCGGATTCGGTTTCGTCTTGGGCTCGGTGTCGTTATTCGCATCTGCACTCATCACCGGCGGTATCGGTCCCTGGCTCCCCTTTCAAATGATGGCTGCCGCGTGGATCGGCATGGGCGCGGGTCTCCTCGCGAGAATTCCCGTCATCCAGCGGTTCACCTCGAACCACCCCTGGCGCGAGGTGCTCGTCGTTGCCGGGTACGCCCTTCTCGCCGCTGTCGCCTACGGCTTCGCTCTCAATTTGTGGTTCTGGCCGTTCACGATCGACCTCGCGCCGGCCATCGCATTCCAACCCGGTGCCCCCGCAATGGAGAACGTCGCGGCCTGGCTGCGCTTCAGCGTCGTCACCTCGCTCGGATTCGACATTCCCCGAGCCCTCCTCGCCGCCGGGTTGATCATGATCGCGGGCAGGGGTGTTCTCATCGCTCTACGACGGGCCAGCCGCCGAGCGGCCTTCGATCACGTGGTCGGCTTCGCGCCGCATGACGACTTGGCAAACGCCTCCGACCCGCGCACACCATCGGGCAACTAGCCCCCGTCGGTATCGACAATCGCCCGTGTCACCGGCGGCAGCAGTGACACCGCGATACCGATGACTGCGGCCACCACCAATGCTGCCCCCACAACGCGAGTTCCCGCATCGGGAGCAGCGGTGAGTGGAACACCCACCACGAGGCCGAGAATCTGAGCGAGGATGAAGGGCGCACGCGCTCCATACTTCGACAGCCACCACCCACGGGCGATGGCAATCAGACCGACTCCAAAAGCAGCGAAGATGACGACCTGTAATACCAGGGCCGGCAGGTTAGAGACTTCCGGTGGTCCGGTCAGACCGACCCGGATTCCCTCAATGACGTCGTAGATCGCGTAACCGACGAGCACAATCCCCTCTGCAGCAGCGATTGCCGCCAGCACGATGAGCAAGGGTTGCGTCGGTTTCGGCACGTCGGCGAGCATAGGCTCCTCGCCATGCGGGCGCTGCTGGTCGTCAACCCACGCGCCACCACCACTTCGACCCGAACCACCGATGTGATCGTGCAGGCGCTGTCCCATGAATTGAATCTGGAAATTACCTTCACTACTCATCGTGGCCACGGGGTAGATCTCGGGCACTGGGCCATCGACAACGGCCTCGACGCTGTCATCACACTCGGTGGAGACGGTGTTGTCAACGAAGTTCTCAACGGGATTCTGCGCGACGGCCCCGGACGTGACGTGCCGGCGCTCGGCGTGATTCCTGGCGGCAGCGCCAATGTCTTCTCCCGTGCCCTGCAGATTCCGACCGATCCGGTCGAAGCGACCGGGGTCATCCTGCGCGCCACACGCGACGGAGTATTTCGCCGCATCGGCCTCGGGCACGTGACGACACCGGAGTTCACGCGCTGGTTCGCGGTTAACGCTGGCCTAGGCATGGACGCCCAGATCATTGCGTCCATGGAACAGCAGCGCACGCGTGGCCATCGCGCGACGCCCTTGCGGTACTTCATGACGACGGTGCGGGAGTACTTCGCGGAGCGGGATGGCCCCGAGATGACGGTCACTCGACCGGGATCTGCTCCGACCGCGGGCGTCGTCCTCGGAATCGTGCAGAACGCTTCCCCGTGGACCTATTTCGGCGCTCTCCCGATCGACCCCTGCCCCCACGCATCCTTCGAGACCGGACTCGACCTGTTTGCCCTGCGCAATCTGGGCCCCTTGACCACCGTCCGGGCCGCGGCGCGCATGCTGACCCGCACCGACGGGGCGTCCACCCGATCGAGCATCGTGCGGTGGCACGACCAGGCCGGCTTCTCCTTTCGCTCCGAACAGCCGGTGCCGATCCAGATCGACGGCGAGGGCCTGGGAACCACGCAGGACGCCACATTCACCTCCCACCCGTCGGCCCTACTGGTCATGGGTCCATAGCCAAAAATCGGACATTTAGTATTTAACGGTGTGAAGAAATGACGCGGAAGTCCGAATAGTGGCCCTTTGGGCTTGTGTCGGGGGCCCGCCTCTGCAACGCTTGGGGTGCCCTAAGTCCTAACGTTCGGGTCGCCTTCCTCCGAGGGTAGCCGGGGAGACCCCCCGCCCCCCTCCCAGTCGAGCCCGGTCGTGAAGACTTTCACGAGTGCCGGCAACCCCGGTGCGCAGTTTTTTGGAGTGATGACGCGTGGACTGGCGCCACGACGCGGCCTGCCGTGACGAAGATCCGGAGTTGTTCTTTCCCATTGGAAACACCGGGCCAGCACTCATTCAAATCGATGAGGCCAAGGCTGTCTGTCGCCGATGCCCGGTGGTCGACGAATGCCTGCTCTGGGCTCTCGAAAGCGGTCAAGACGCCGGTGTGTGGGGCGGCCTGAGCGAGGACGAGCGTCGCGCCCTCAAGCGCCGCAACGCCCGCATGCGAGCCCGCACGAACGTCTAGTCCCGAACACCTAAGGGCGATCCAACGGTCCGGCGTCGGCGGACATCGTCACTTATCCCCCGCTCAGCGGTACATGCACAACGGCACGCGTTCCATATTCCTGATCAGCGAATTCAAAGGTGCCACCGAGCTCTGTCGTCGCCAACGATTGCACGATGTTGAGTCCAAGACCAGCCGCATCTAACTGATCGGGATCCACGCCGACGCCATCGTCCACAACGGCGATCGTCAAGGAGTCCGGCGCACGGATGGCCTCCACCGTGACGAACGTTCCCTGAGCGTGTTGAACAGCGTTGTGCACCAACTCAGAGACACACATCGCCAGCGGCGTGGCTCGCTCCGCCGACAGCCGTCCCGCCTCCCCCGACAACTCCAACGTCAGTGGAGACTGGGGATCCTCGACAACGATGGAGAACAGCGCACGCACGATGCGGTCGAACTCCACCGATTCACCCAGATCTGCCTCATTGCTGGAATCGGAAGAAAGCGCTTCATGCACCACCGCAATCGCCGCTACGCGCACCTGCGCATCACCCAGCGCAGCGGAGATCGCCTCATCGGACGAGCGTCTGCTTTGAAGCCTCAAGAGAGCCGCCACCGTCTGAAGATTGTTCTTCACCCGATGATGGATCTCGCGGATGGTGGCGTCCTTGGAAAGCAGAGCTCGTTCACGCCGACGAATATCGGTGGTATCCCTTAACAGCAACACCGCACCGTCGATCGGGCCCGAACGTCGCAGAGGTATCGACCGCACCAGAACCGTCGCATTCGAACCCTCGATGTCTGCCCGCCCGGCAACTCGACCCCGTGCCAGATCAGCGATGGCCGCGTCCACGGTTCCGTGACGTTGCAGCAGCCGGGTCACGATGCCCGAGAAGTCAGCGCCGACAACGTCCGTCGCCAGGCCCAGGCGTCGCAGAGCACTCACCGCGTTCGGGCTGGCGTAGGCCACCGTCCCCGATGAGTCGAGCCGCACCACCCCGTCTCCGATGCGCGGGCGACCGGTTGCTCCGGTGACCGTTTCCGGCACCGGGAACTGCCCAGAGATCAACATGGCGAACAAGATGTCCGCGGTGGACAAGTAGAACTCCTCCAATTGCCCCGCCACCCGAGGGGCCGACGAGGCTCGACGGACAACCACCCCGATGACATCGCGGTCTCGTCCCGACTCGCCTTCGCTGTCGGTCGACCGGGCGGCTCGCACCGGGCGGTGAATGGGATACGCCTCGACGGCCGTGGGAACCAAAGGATTCGCGGCGTCGCGCCTCGTCACACTTCGACCGAACGTCAGGGCTTGATCCAGGGCAGCGAGACGACCACGGGGAGAAAACGTCCCGATGACATCCTCGGGTGTGCTCGTCGGGGCCGTTGTCGGTCGAACGTGGGCCACCGCGAGAGCTCCTGCGTCGTTCCATGTCGGCAGCCACAAGATGAGATCCGAGAGGGAAAGGTCCGCCAGGAGCGACCAGTCCTCGACGATGGCCGTCAGGTGCTCGAGGTCGGCGGACGACAGGTCCGTGCGCTCATTGACCAAACGCGCAGGTATCGGCACAGAGAACAAAGTAGCGTGGAGCGATGAGCGATTCGGGTGAGCACGCCGCCGGAGAACCCGTGCATGGTGGGCACCATGCCGTCGACGCGGCCATCGAGTGCGGGGCGCAGGCGCTCTTCACGTTGTCCGGGGCCCATATCTTTCCGCTGTTCGACGCGGCCGTGGGCGGTGCCGACGCGGTGCGGTCGGCAGATTCGACCCAGTCGGCCGAACGCGGGGGCCGTCTGCCGCTGTTGGATGTTCGACACGAGCAAACCGCCGTCTTCGCTGCGGAAGCCGTCGGGAAACTCAGCCGAATCCCCGGGTTTGCCGCCGTCACCGCAGGCCCAGGAGTCACCAACGCGCTGAGTGCAGTCACGGGTGCGTGGATGAACGGCAGCCCGCTGGTCCTAGTTGGGGGTCGGGCCCCGGACTACCGCTGGGGATCGGGCGCTCTGCAGGAACTCGACCACGTCCCGTTGCTTGCCCCGGTGACGAAATCAGCGACGACCGTCCACGATGCGTCCGACATCCGTGCCACCATCGACGCGGCTTTTGACACCGCCCGCACATCTCACCGCGGCCCCACTTTCGTCGATATTCCGATGGACGTCTTCTTCACTCCCACGACATCGTCGACGCCACCGGACACCGGTGCCTCGGAGGGCGCCGACCAGGAGATCGTCGGCGACCTCGATCGTGCGGCCAGCATTCTCGCCGGCGCCCAACGACCACTCCTGGTCATTGGCTCCGACGTCTGGGCCGGAGCCGCGGTCGAGGCCGCACGTGAATTCGTCGCCAGTGCGCAGATTCCCACGATCGCCAACGGCATGGGACGAGGGATTTTGCACCCGTCGGACCCGCTCCTGGTGACGCGCGCTCGATCCGCGGCCTTCACCGATGCCGATGTTGTGATCGTCGCCGGCGCACCGGTGGACTTCCGCTTGGGCTACGGAACGTTCGGCCCTAAGGATTCACCCGAACCCACGCCGGTCATCCATCTCATCGACTCACCCACGCAGATCGCTTCGCACGCACCGCACGCACTGTCGATCGCCGGAGATCTCCGTCAGATATTCGAGGACCTGCTAACCCAGGCTCGTGCCGCGGGCATGGACTCCGGCCGGTGGTCGCCTTCGGCATCGATGAGCGCCCCGGGCGCGAAAGACTCCACTGCATGGTGTCGACGTTTGGCCGAGGTAGCCGAGTCAGCGCGCTCGGGCGACCACGACATGCTCACCTCTGACGCCGCGCCTATCCACCCCGCGCGGATCTACCGGGAGCTGCATTCCCGAATCGATGACGCGGACGTCGTCATCGGCGACGGTGGCGACTTCGTCTCCTTCGCCGGTCGCTTCATAGAACCGGCGCAACCCGGCTGCTGGCTCGATCCCGGTCCCTTCGGATGCCTGGGCACCGGACCGGGATACGCCCTGGGAACGCACGTTGCCCGGCCGGACTCCCATCCCTGGCTGCTGATGGGCGACGGGGCGGCGGGCTTCTCCTTGATGGACGTCGAGTCACTGGTGCGGCACCGCGTCCCGGTCACCATGGTTGTCGGCAACAACTCCGGCTGGGGCCTCGAGCGTCATCCCATGCGTTTCCTCTACGGCTACGACGTGTTGGCCGACTTACCACCGGTCCGGTACGACGACGTGGTCGCGGCGCTCGGCGGTGCTGGGGAGACGGTGACGGAAGCATCCGACATCGGCCCGGCACTCGATCGTGCACGCAACTACGACGGTCCCTACCTCGTCAACGTGCTCACCGACCCGGAGGTCGCCTACCCGCGCTCGACCACCGGTATCTGACGTTTCGTCAGTTACCGAAGGAGGCACGTTCGACGACAGCGCGGACGATCGTTCCCCGCCCGATTCCGTCTATCCGTTCACCGGATGGCGCGACATGATCGGCTCCGACCTCGAACGTGATGCGCCCTGCGTCTACGTGCGTGACCGTCGCCCAGATCGTCACGCGCGCTCCGACGGGAGTCGGCCTCCGATGAGCAACCTCGACTGACACCCCGACACTGGTGCACTCCGGTGCCATCTCCGCATCGACGGCGAGGACCGTGGCGCGTTCCATCCAGGCGATCAACCGCGGTGTCGCGAGCACCGCGACGTCACCGCTGCCCACCGCAATAGCCGTGTCTGCGTCCGTCACCGGGGCGTCGAACTCACCGCGACGCCCAATCCACGACTGCGGGGGCGAAAACACCGTCATCCGTGCCGCCCTAGCGCAAGGACACCAGGGCGTCGCCCTCTTGGACGACCGTTCCCACCTCGACGAAGATCTCCTCGACCAGGCCCGCGTGCTCCGCGAGCACCGGAATCTCCATCTTCATCGACTCCAGGACAACCAGGAGACCGCCGGCATCCACACTGTCCCCGGGCGAAACCTCAACGCTGTGCACCGACGCGACCATTTCCGCGCTGATCGTGTGTGCCATGGCTCCTCATGTGGGCCCGTTGAATGATGGGCTGACCGGAGCCTACTCCTGATCGTCACCGGGACGCTGATGAGAGGTATTGGAAAGAACCGTTGCCTGAATACGTGCACGCAGGCCCTCGGGTGTCGCAATACTCGCCGAGGCGCGAACCACGAGGGCTTGTACTCGTCGAACTTCCTGCCGTTGGTGTTCGCACGGTGGGCATTCGGTGAGGTGGACGGCGATCAAGCGATACTCCTCAGCCCCGACTTCACCGTCGATGTAGGCACTCAAAGAAGCCACCACCTGCGAACAGGGAGTCTCGTGCGGGCGTCCGCAACTCATGATTCCTCACCTCCCCGGGCGCCGACGAGTCCTCGATCCTTCGCATACTCATCCAACAATCCCCGCAGCGCTTTTCTTCCCCGATGCACGCGCGACATCACCGTTCCGACCGGTGAATCCATGATGTCCGCTATTTCCCGGTAGCTGAACCCCTCCACGTCGGCCAAGACGACCGCCGTTCGGAATTCCTCGGAGATCTCGGCCAACGCCGCCGACACGTCATCGTCACCCAACAACTCCAGCGCCTCTATCTCGGCGGAGCGACTGCCTCCGGCGGAACGTATCTCGATGTCCAGCATCTGGGCGTCTCCCAGCTCATCGGTGGGTTGGAAAAAGGGTTGACGTTGAGCCTTGCGATAGTCATTGATGAACGTGTTTCGCAGGATGCGAAACAGCCATGCCCTCAGGTTGGTCCCCTGCTGGAACGTCCGGTACGCCGCGAAGGCCTTCGCGTACGTCTCCTGGACAAGATCCTCGGCATCCGCGGGGCTGCGCGTCATGCGAAGGGCAGTGCCGTACAACTGATCGAGATAGGGCAAGGCGTCGGTTGCGAAAAGAGTCGAGAGCTCCTCGTCCGACAACTCACGACTCGGGTCGCTCGGGTCGCTCGAGTGAGGGTCCATTGCGGCGGGGGCTTCAGGCATCGCCCATCAGCCTACGCACGTTCATTGGCAACCGGGTGGGCTCTCAGACCGGTGTGATGAGGTCGGCACCCTCATTCACCGGGGCGTTGACGCGCGTGGATACCGGGTGAAAGCCACGCGAGCCCGACTCCACGCCCGCTCGAGACTGCGCGCAGATGTCCTCCAATGCGCCCTGCGCATCCTCCAGGTGAGGATCCAGCCATCGTTCCCACCAGGACTCGGGCACCTCCACGGGCATCCGGTCGTGAATATCCGCCACGGGCCCTACCGCCTCCTGGGTCAAAATCGTGCACGTGCGCATCTCCCCGTGGGGCCCGTGCCAGTCCTCGAACAGTCCCGCCATGGCCAGCGGTTCACCGCTCCGGGGATAGATGTAGAACGGCTGCTTACGCGAACCGGCGACTTCGGGTGCCGGGCGCCATTCGTAATAGCCATCCGCCGGAACCACACACCTGCGGCGTCGAAATGCCGCCCGGAAGGAAGGCTTCGTCGCCACGGATTCCGACCGCGCGTTGATCATCCGACTCGCACGTGAGGCATCTGAGGACCACGACGGGATCAATCCCCAGCGGGCAACGGTCAGGCGTCGCGTTTTGTCCTCATCGACAACGATGTACACCTCGGATGTGGGAGCGACGTTGAACCGCGGGGCGAGTTCCGTCGACGGAAGCTCCTCAACTCGATACCAGTCGCCGACTTCACTCGCTTCTCGACTTGCCGCATACCGGCCGCACACACCATCTCCTCACACGCTCTCATCTCACGAGAGAGCCGGGCACGTTCAGAAAAGAGCGCTGGCCAGAGCCGTTCGTGCAGATGCCACGGCTGGATCGTCGCCCGCGACCGAGAACAGTTCGACGATCCGGGTCCGGGCACGCTCGCGATCATCACCCGCGGATTGCCGAACGGCGTCGATGAGGCGGGTGAAGCACGCCGACCAATTGCCCTGCAGAGCCTCGACATCCGCGGCCAGGAGTTGGGCATCGATGTCGTCGCCGCTGGAGGCTGACTGCAGTGCGGCGACCGGGTCGAGGCCTTCGGTCCGCTCGTAGAGATCCACCATTGCCAGTCCCGCCGCCGCATCGCTGTCGGCCGGTGACTCGTCAAGAATCTTCTGATAGGCGGCTCGGGCAGCTGGCCAGTCGCCAGCGTCTATCGCCTCAACTGCCGGATCGAATCGCGGATCACCGGCATCGAGTTCGGCGTCAACGTCATCGGAGACTTCCTCGCCCTGCACTGCCCCATCGATTCCCTGACTGGCAGCTATCTCGAGAACCTTGTCGATGGCCTGACGCAACTGCGGCTCCGGGAGAGCCCCTTGGAACAGCGGTGCCACTTGTCCACCGATAACGGCAAAAACTGATGGGATCGATTGCACTTGGAACGCTGCAGCAATCTGTTGTTCAGCATCGACGTCGACCTTGGCAAGAATCCACCGTCCCGCGTACTCGGCAGCAAGTTGTTCCAATAGCGGTGACAATTGCTTGCAGGGCCCGCACCAGGTCGCCCACAGATCCAAGATGACCGGCACCGTCATGGATCGATCCATGACTTCGGTCTGGAAGTTGGCCGCGGTGGCATCGATGATCAGCCCGGCAGGAGCCCCCTCCATGGCCGCATCGGTCTTACGCTGCTGATCCTTTTGCGCCGCGAGGGCGCCGAGGTCCACGGCGCCGGCGAAGTTCGGAGTACTCACCACCCCATTGTGGCGCATGGGCCCACGGCACGGATTCGATACCCGGTTGGGTCAGGGCTTGTCTTCGACCCGCTCGGACCTGGGCTTTGGGCCTGGACTGACGACCCGGACTGACGACCCGGACTGACGACCTGGACTCACGACCCGGGCTTACGAGCACGATTCACGCCACGTACTCATGACCCTGCGCTCGACCCCATCTCGTCGACCAACGCCTCGGCTGCCCCGTGCACATCCGCCTCCCCGTGGGCAACCGCGCTGACCGAATCCTCGAAGGCCGACATCGAGGAAGCGGCCTCGATACGTGAGCGCACCATTCCCACAGCGGTCGCTATGACCTCCTCGCGAGCTCGGGCCAGGCGTCGGCGATCGAGTTCACCGTGATCGAGCGCCCACGCACGATGATCAGCGATCGCAGCCACGATGTCGTCGATTCCGGTGTCAGTGCTGGCGATGGCGGTGAGCACCGGCGGCGTCCATTCTGCGACTGCGTCATCTGCTTCGGTCGTCGTTTTCTGTGGACCTGTCGCGTTCTGCCGGCTAGTCGCGTTCTGCTGGCTGGTCGCGAGCGAGATCATCTGCCGCAGATCCCGGGCCGTTGTCTGGGCGCCTTCGCGGTCGGCCTTATTCACTACAAACAGGTCACCGATCTCCAAAATTCCAGCTTTCGCCGCCTGAATTCCATCGCCCATTCCCGGCGCCAGCATGACGATGGTCGTGTCCGCTGCTGCGGCTACTTCGACTTCCGATTGGCCCACACCCACCGTCTCCACCAGCACGACGTCGAATCCGGCGGCGTCGAGAACTCGCAGGACGTGTCCGGCCGCGGCCGCCAGTCCACCGAGGTGACCGCGTGAGGCCATCGATCGAATAAAGACGTTCTCATCTGAGGAGTGCGACTGCATGCGGATCCGATCACCGAGCAGCGCGCCTCCGGAGAACGGCGACGACGGATCCACTGCAACGACAGCAACCGACTGACCTCGGGCACGGAACGCCGTAATCAGTGCCGCGGTCATCGTGGACTTGCCCACCCCCGGTGATCCGGTGATGCCGACGACGTGGCTACGTGGGCGTTCAGCGCCACCCCGGGCCTGTTCCGCAAGCCGCCGAAGGAGTTCGAGACCGTCCGGTCCCCCGTTTTCGACAAGGGTGATCGCTCGCGCAAGGTCCCGTACCTTGCGCTCGGCGATCCCGGCCATCAGCCGATCGACCTCGTCGGTCATCCTGCTCGGTCTCCTTCGGGCTCGGCTGCAGTCTGTGTCTGCGGCATCCTTTCGCGGTCTCGCCTCGGCGGGTACACGAATCGCTTACGTCGCGGCGGGCACTTCGATAATCAGCGCATCCCCCTGGCCACCGCCGCCACACAGGGCTGCTGCCCCGATTCCGCCACCTCGACGACGCAGCTCATACATCAGGTGCAACACGAGGCGGGCTCCGGACATTCCGATGGGGTGGCCAAGCGCGATTGCGCCACCGTTCACGTTGAGGCGCGAGTCATCGATTCCCAGACGCTTGATGGAGGCAACGGCAACGGCGGCGAATGCTTCATTGATCTCCACCAGGTCGAGGTCGGAAACGGAGATTCCCTCTTTGGTGCACGCCGCCTCGATCGCCGCCGCTGGCTGTTCGTGAAGTGACGGGTCGGGCCCGGCGACAACTCCGTGGCTGCCCAGGAACGCCATCGGGGTTCGTTCGAGTCGCTCGGCCGCTGCACGCGAGGTGACGACGAGGGCAGCCGCGCCGTCTGAAATCTGCGACGCGTTCCCCGCGGTGATCGTTCCTTCGGGTGCGAAGGCCGGGCGCAGACGTCCCAAAGACTCCGCGGTCGTTTCGGCCCGAATACCTTCGTCGTCGGCGACGACAATGTCGTCACCCTTGCGCTGGGGAATTCGCACCGGGGTGATTTCCTCGGCCAAGATTCCGGCCGATTGCGCGGCTGCGGCTCGACGATGCGACGCCTCGGCGACCGCGTCCTGCTCTTGTCGCGTCAACGCGTAGCGGTCGTTGTATCGCTCCGTCGCTTCTCCCATGGCGCATTCGTCGAACGCGCACGTGAGTCCGTCAAACGCCAGGGCATCGATCATGGTCCAGTCGCCGTACTTCTTACCCTCGCGCGAACCAATCAGCAGGTGGGGAGCCTGTGACATCGACTCCATACCTCCGGCGACAACGGTGTCGAACTCTCCAGCGCGGATCAACTGATCGGCGAGAGCGATCGCGTCGATCCCCGACAGGCACACCTTGTTGATCGTCAGAGCCGGAATCGCCATGCCGAGTCCCCCGGCGATGGCTGCCTGACGGGCCGCGTTCTGGCCAGCACCAGCCTGCAGGACCTGGCCGAGAACCACGTAGTCAACGTCGGTCGGCGGAACCCCCGAGCGCTCGAGCGCACCGGCAATCGCGAATCCTCCAAGGTCAGCTGCAGAAAGCGATGACAAAGCGCCCTGCAGTCGGCCCATCGGAGTTCGTGCTCCGCCCAGAACAACCGCTCCATCGCGCAGACTCATCTCAACCACTCAACCTTCCCGATACTCAGTCACGCCTGCAGGTGTCACCGGCTCCCTGCTCGTGCAACCATAGTTGCCATGCATCCTCTGGTTACCCGCATCGACCATGTCGGCATCGCGGTCGCTGATTTCGACGAAGCCGTCGCCTTCTACGCTCGCGCCTTCCACATGACCGTCGACCACGAAGAAGTCAATACTGAGCAGGGGGTGCGTGAGGCGATGCTGCGCGTGGGCGACTCGGATTCGTGGATCCAGATTCTCGCTCCGCTCAGTGCCGACTCCCCCA
>WLWL01000079.1:5459-6643 GCA_012103605.1 Candidatus Nanopelagicales bacterium | reverse complement strand
TCGCACCAAGCTGATCCGGCTGAATGCCACCAAAAGCACGCGGCGGCATCGCCTCGACCTGGTTCGGCCGGAAACCAGCGAACGCCTCCGGCGGCATCGCCTCGACCTGGTTCGGCCTAAAGCCCGAAAACGTGTCGACGGGCAGTTGACGCAACTGCGCCGGCTGCAAGGCACCCACCGTCTCAGCGGGAAGAGCGCCGAATTGATTAGGCTCCATCGCCCGGAACGAGCGGGCCGGCATCGCCTGCAACTGGTCCGGTTGGATTCCAGCAAAAGCGCGAGCTGGCATCTCTTCGACTTGCGCGGGGCGGAAGCCCGCGAAGGCCGTCGGTGGCATCGCCTCCATCTGCGCAGGCTTCAGCCGACCCATCGCCTCCGGCGGCATCTGCCGGATTTGCTGCGGGTTCATCTGAGCCATCGCCTCCGGTGGCACCGCGCCCAATTGTCGCGGTTCCATGCCCCGCATAGCCGACGGTGGAATCGCACCGAGTTGGTCGGGCTGGAGCGCACCGAACGCTCGCGCCGGAAGTTCACCCACTTGGTTTGCCTTGAAGCCGCTGAAGGCACCCGGCGGCATGGCTCCCATCTGGGCGGGCTTGATGCCCCGCATCGCGTCGGGCGGCATCTGCCGAACCTGTTCTGGCCGCATACCGGCCATCGCTGTCGGCGGCAAAGCACCCAACTGCTTGTTGTCGAACGCCTTCATGGCTTTCGGCGGAATGGCACCCAACTGATCCGGATTGAATTGCCCGAAAGCAGCGGGTCGAAGGGCCTCCACTTGATTTGGCCGGAAGCCCGCCATCGCCTCAGGCGGGAGTTGCCCCACCTGCCCCGGCTTGAAGGCGGCGACCTGGTCTGGGTTCAATGCCTTGACCTGCTCAGGGCGGAACTCTTGGAAAGCATCAGCAGGGATCTGGCCCACCTGCCCCGGCTTGAACTCCTTGAAGTCCCCGGGCTTCAAGCCCGCGACATCTTCCGGTCGAAACTCATCCGGACGTGGCCCCCCCGGCTCACCAGGGGCAGGCCCTTGAGGGCCGGCTCCACCCGGTCCACCTGGGGCTCCACCCGGTCCACCTGGGGCTCCACCCGGTCCACCTGGGGCTCCACCCGGTCCACCTGGGGCTCCACCCGGTCCACCTGGGGCTCCACCCGGTCCACCTGGGGCTCCACCCGGTCCACCTGGG
>WLWL01000079.1:0-5359 GCA_012103605.1 Candidatus Nanopelagicales bacterium | reverse complement strand
GCTCCACCCGGGTCACCCGCAGGTGCGCCACCGCCGCCACCACCGGGAGGCGGAGGGGGAGGTGCGCCACCGCCGCCACCACCGGGAGGCGGAGGGGGAGGTGCGCCACCGCCGCCACCACCGGGAGGCGGAGGGGGCTCGTCTGCTAGGACGGGCGCGCCACCCGCGAAAGCAAGGGAGCAAGTCAGAGCGACAACAAGAACCGGGCGAGAGAGCCTCATAAGGATCACCTTTCTTCGCCCGTTACGGTAACTCACTTCGCCTCTCGGTATAAGGCCCAACGACAAATGCATATTCCTACGGGCCAGAAATGCCTCGTATGTTGAGAAATGGCCGCGTCACCGACGTCCTCGAGGCAGTCGCCTCGGCCTGACTAGTCGAACCCGCGCTCGATTGCCTCGGCGATCGCCGATCGCCAGTCGCGCATCGGGGTAAGACCGATGTCGGCCCAGCGCGCGTGACCAAGGACCGAGTACGCCGGCCTCGGCGCGGGTCGCACAAACTGCTCGCTGGTGACCGCACGAACGCGCTCCGGGTCGGCTCCCATCAGGCGGAAGATCTCCCGGGTGAATCCGTTCCAGGACACCGTCCCAGAGTTAGTGGCGTGGAAAATCCCGGCCGCGGGGCGGGCGTCGACCAGTGCGGCGATCTGCGCGGCGAGGTCGGCGGCGTAGGTGGGTTGGCCCACTTGATCGTCGACTACGTCGATGATTTCGTGTTCTGTCTTCAGGCGCAGCATCGTTTTGACGAAGTTGTTGCCCTCGTGCCCATACAGCCACGCGGTGCGCACGATGTAGTGGGCATCCGGCAACTCCTGTTGCACGGCGCGTTCTCCGGCGAGCTTCGTGCGCCCGTACGCGGATCGCGGATCGGGCTCGGCATCTTCGGCGTACGGCGAGGTGGCGTCGCCCGAGAACACGTAGTCGGTCGAGATCTGCACCAGCCACGAACCCGCGTCGTGGCACGCGTGGGCGAGGACTCGAGGTCCGTCGGCGTTGACGACGAAGGCGGCCTCTTCGTTCTCCTCTGCCGCATCCACGGCTGTCCAGGCGGCGCAGTTGATGACAACGTCCGGTGAGAAGGACGCGAACGCGGCAGCCACGGACTCCGGGTCGGTGATGTCGACGTTCGGCAGATCGACGCCGAGGACCTCGTCGCCGTCGCGTCCGGCATAGAGCTCCACCGACTCGCTGCCGAGTTGACCGTTGGCTCCGGTGACGAGAACTCGCACGGGGCTTCTTCGCCGCTACCGGGTCTTCTCGATGGTGGCGCGCTCCTTCAGGGGACGCCACCAGTCTTCATTGTCGCGATACCACTGCACGGTCTCGGCGAGGCCTTCGTCGAAGGAGTGCAGCGGCTCATAGCCGAGCTCGCGGATGCGGCCGTCGTTGACGGAGTATCGCCGGTCGTGACCTTTGCGGTCTTCCACCGGCTGAACCATGGACCAGTCCACACCCATGGATTCCAGGACCCGCTCGGTGAGTTCCTTGTTGCTCAGTTCCAGCCCACCGCCGATGTTGTAGGACTGGCCGGGAACACCGGAGGAGCACACGATGGCGATGCCGCGGCAGTGATCATCGACGTGCAGCCAGTCACGCACGTTCAGGCCGTCGCCATACAGCGGCACCTTCGCCCCGTCGATGAGGTTGGTCACGAACAGAGGGATGACCTTCTCTGGGAACTGGTACGGGCCGTAATTATTGGAGCAGCGCGTGGAGGACACGTTGAGCCCGTAGGTCACGTTGTAGGCGCGCACCAGCATCTCTGCGGCTGCTTTCGCCGCGGAGTACGGGGAGTTCGGCAGCAGCGGCTCGTCTTCGGTCCAGGATCCGACGTCGATGGAGCCGTAGACCTCGTCGGTCCCGATGTGGACGGTGCGGGGAATCTGGTGACGCAGGCACGCATCAAGCAGGGTCTGCGTGCCGACCACGTTGGTGACGATGAAGTCCTGCGGTCCGTGGATGGATCGGTCGACGTGGGTTTCGGCGGCGAAGTTGATGACCACGTCGTGTCCGGGGAGCACCTGGTCGAGCAGGTCCCCATCGCAGATGTCTCCTTGCACAAAGGCGTAGCGCGGGTCATCGGCGACGGAGGCGAGGTTCGCTTGGTTCCCGGCGTAGGTGAGCTTGTCGAACACCGTCACGCCGGTGCACTCGTGTCCGAGAGAGTGGTAGGACCCGGCCATCAGTTCGCGGACGAAATGCGAGCCGATGAAGCCCGCCGCTCCGGTAATCAGGTAGCGCACTAGCCGTTCTCCTTCAATTGATCGAACCATTCTCGCGCTTCGGCGAAGTCCGCGTCGGTGACCCCGTCGCGCAAGACGGGAGCGTGTCCATCGTGGCGGGGGTAGGAGCCGAGGTAACGAACGTCGAGGCAGACGCGGTGGAGCCCCATGATGGCTTCGGAAATCCGTGCGTCCTCGACGTGTCCTTCGACGTCGACACTGAAGTAGTAGTCGCCGAGCACTTTCCGTGTGGGTCGAGACTCGATCCTGGTCATGTTGACGCCGCGCACCGCGAACTCGTTAAGGATCCCGAGCAGGGCGCCGGGCTGGTCTTGGTGAATGAACAAACTCAAGGTGGTTTTGTCGGCTCCGGTGGGTGCAGGTATCGGTCCGGGCTTGCGAACCACGACAAACCGGGTGGTGGCGTCGGCGGTGTCGGCGATCTCGTCGGCGAGAACGTCGAGTCCATAGATCTCGGCCGCGATCTTCTGCGAGATGGCGCCGTCGAACGGGGCCGGCTCTTCGAGCAGGGCAGCGGCCGCTGCGGCGGTGGACATCGCGGGGATGATCGATGCCTCGGGCAGGTGCTCGGTGAGCCAGCGTCGCACCTGGGCCTGGGCGTGCGGATGGGTGGCAACACGGGATATCTGGTCGAGGGTGGTTCCCGGTCGAACCAGCAGCGAGAACTGCACCGGCAGCACGACTTCGTCGACGATGACGAGGCGCTGACCGCTACCGAGCTCGTCCAGCGTGGTGGAGACCGATCCTTCGACCGAGTTCTCGATCGGCACGAGTGCGTGATCCACGGCGTCGCCACGCACCGCTTCGAGCGCGGCGGGCACGGAGGTCGAGGGCAATAGTTCGGCGTCGGCGGATCCTGGCCACGCCAGCACGGCGGCCTCGGCAAACGATCCGCGCGGGCCGAGGTAGGCGACCGAATGCTGGGGTGTTGCTGTGCTCATCGCCCGTCTCCTTTCGCCGCGACGACCGCTTGCTCCTCTTCGGGGGAGAGTTCGATGTCCGGGTTCCCCTGCGCGATGCCTTTCAAATACAGGCGGTTCTCGTTGCGCCCGTGGATGGACGTGATGATCAGTCCGTCGCCGGAGTCATCCAGCAGCGCAGCGGAGAACGAATACCGGCCGGCGAGATCGCCGTACGCGTCGTACCGCACCACCGAGACATGCCGCAGGGCTCGGGCCAGGTCCGCGCGAGTGACCTTCAACCGCTTGTCCAGTTCGTGCAGATCGACCGAGAGTTCACCGAACTCCTCGCGGGTGCGGGCGAGAACGTCGAGGTAGTTCTCCTTGCCTTCGACAGGCGCGAGGAGGGCGTAGGAGCGGCGCATCCGGTGGAGTTGGAACCAGGCGACCGCACCCAGGACGACACCGACCAGACCCACCGCCACCCCTATGAGGGCGAGGATCACTGCTGCTTGAGCGTCCAATGTCACCCCCGAAGGGTAGTGGGGGCACTACCCGCCTAGCGGAGCGTCACCTGGCGATTGGTCAGGCCCGCCCGGGCGCTGCGCTCGGCATCACTCAGGGGTGAATCATCAACCAGCGCGTTGACGAGTCGCTCCGCGAACACCGTGGCTGGCTGCTCCGTCGCGTCGGCTCCCATACCCAGCGGCAGGTCCCAGACTGGGGCAACGACCCCGCAGGAGCGGAACATCCCCACGTAGCGGGTGTCCGGGCCAAGATCGTCGACGCCCGCCGCGTGCAATCGCGCGAGCGCGTTGAGTAGATCGACTTCCGGGGTCGGCATCACCCAGCGCAGGTGCTCCTTCGCGCCGACCTGCGTCCAGTAGGCCGAATCGACGGATGTGAGTTTGGCGGTTGGGTTCGCGTAGTCCTTCGCGCGCTCGAGAGAGGCCTGAATGTCGGGGCTGAGATCGTCCGCGGATCCTTCGATCCAATAGGAAAAATCCTCGTGCACCGACACATCGAGGGCAACCGACGGGTCGAGGACGTCTTGCAGCAGCGGTGACTCGGGGGTGACCCGTCCCATCCCAACAGGCTCACCGGCTTCGCTGCCGAGGGCGTTGATCAGCGCGTCGGCGTAGTCCCGGGAAGCATCACCCGATCCGGTCGTCACCTGAAGCCCGAGCATCACGTCACCGTCCGCCCGGACCAGCGCAGGCCACGCCATCGGCAAGACCGTCGCGAGCGTGACTGCGCGACCGGATGTCGCGTAGGCCGAGCTCAGCGTCAGCGGCGCGGTGGCGGAGGGGACGAGTTCGCGCAGGGCTACCAGGTCGCACTCGGAGGCGAATCCTTCGAACGGTCGCGCGTTGGGCTCGACGCCGCGCGCCGACCCCTTGCCGTGACATGCCTTGTATCGGCGGCCGGACCCGCAGGGGCAGGGCTCACGCATCCCCACAACCGGGACGTCGCCGTCCGGCGCGGTGGTGGTCGCGTTGGCGCGCGCGGCGTTCTTGGACTTCTTTCCCATGGGCGCAGAACCTACCTGCCGCTAGTCGTCGAGCCACTCCAGGAGTCGTCCGGGTCTATTGCTGATCACGACGTCCACGCCCTGCTCCCGGCACAGGTCGAGGTCGGTCTTCTCGTCGACCGTCCACACGTGCACCTGTCCACCGGCGGCGTGGACCCGCTGAACGTAGTTCGGGTGCCGACGCACAACATCGATGGATGGCCCCGCAGCGGCCACACCCGACGGCAAGGACCCATCTCGGTAGGGCCACCAGATCCGGTCCATCAAGAACACCGTCGGAACCTGCGGGGCGAGCCGCTGCATGCGCCGAACCGCGAGCCACGAGAACGACATCATCCGCACCGGCGGCACACCATCGAGCCTGGGCCTGTCCAGAGAGAACCGAGCGAGCACGTCGGCGAGTTCACGCTCGACGTAGCCGCCGTAGCGCACCGGGTGCTTCGTCTCGATCGCGAGGCGAATATCGGGGTTCTTCTCCAACGCGGTGGTGAGCAGGCGCTCCAGGGTGAGCAGTTGGGTGCGCTCGGGGTTGTCGGGGTCTTCGAAGTCGTGCCAGGAGCGGTAGCTGTAGTCGTGCTCGCTGAGCTCATCGATGTCCCGGCCGGACACTGATCCGGAGCCGTGGGAGGTGCGGTCGATTCTGCGGTCGTGGACACACACCAGCGTTCCGTCGGAGGTCAACCG
>WLWL01000013.1 GCA_012103605.1 Candidatus Nanopelagicales bacterium | reverse complement strand
TCTCCCGCTACCAGCCGGGCCTGGAAGCAACCGTTGCCTGGGGAATCTTCGATATGCAGTTCCGCAACGACAGTCCGTATCCGGTGGTGATCACAACGGACATGACCAACTCGTCGATGACGGTCGATTTTTGGGGAACGAAGATCTACGACGAGATCGATGCTGAGTTCGGCGAGCGCAACAGCGTCCGAAAACCGAAGACGATCTATCGCAAGAAGAAGGACGGATGCTCCCCGCAATCGGGCATCCCAGGCTTCACCATCGACGTGGATCGAGTCTTCTACCAAAGCGACGAGGAAGTGAAGCGGGAAACGATCCGGTCCTACTACCGCGCTGCACCGAAGGTCGTCTGCGGAAAGAAGCCGAAGAAGAAGAAGGACAAGGACGAGGAGACGACGGACGAGGAGAATCCGCCAGGCGCGCCGGCGGGAGATTCACCTGCAGAGGACGCGCCAGCAGGCAACAATGACGATGCCACCCCGGAGACCGATGACGGGACGTTCGAGAACGTTCCGGCCGAGGAAATCGACGTCGGCTGACGCGCACTAGGCGTCGGTGCGATCAATAACTTGCCCGTCGGGTGTGTCGGTCACGGTGAACCCGCGGGCGGCGAGTTCGTCTCGGAGGCGATCGCTGGTCGCGAAATCACGTTGCGTTCGCGCCTCCTGGCGCTCGGCAGCCAATGCGAGCACGTCGTCGGGTATGGGGTCTGCTTCCGTGGCCTGCCCCACTCGGCGGACGAGATCCAATCCGAGGAGTCGATCCGCCCAGGCGAAGAATTCGAAGCGCGCGCCGTCGGTGAGATCGCTGTCCCGTTCTACGGCTCGTAAGACCTGGAGTGCGCGCGGTGTGTCAAGGTCGTCTTCGGCGGCCGACAGGAACTCCTGCTGAAGCTGATCGGGGATGGGTGCCGATGGTGAGGTCGCCCACGCAGCCACGCTCTTTCGCCAGCGATCAAGAGTGGTTTGCGCACCCTCGATGACCGCCCAGGTCAGATTCATTTGCTGTCGGTAGCGATGCTGAAGGAAAGCGAGACGCAGCGCGAGGGGGTCCATGCCGCGATCGGTGACGTGGTCCACGAGCACGACATTGCCGGCCGACTTGCTCATCTTGCGTCCGTCGAAGAGCAGATGTTCGGCGTGCACCCAGTGGCGAACGACGTCGGTTCCCGTCACCGAATTGCTCTGCGCTCGTTCGTCCTCGTGGTGGGGAAACCGCAGATCGATGCCGCCGGTATGTACGTCGATTGACGTGCCGAGCAGTTTGAGGCTCATGGCACTGCATTCGGTGTGCCAGCCGGGAAAACCGACTCCCCAGGGTGTGTCCCACACCAACTGCGTCCGTGTTTCCGGTGCCTTCTTCCACAAGGCCCAGTCGGCGTGGAAGCGCTTGGTGGAATCGATGTCGGCGTCGAATTTGTGTCCTGGCCGCAGGTCGTCGAGACGATTGCCGCTGAGAGCGCCGTAATCAGCGACGGAGCGGGCGTCGAAAAAGACCGAACCGTCGCCACCGACGTACGCGTGTCCGCGATCGACCAGTGTTGCGATCAAGGTGATCATGTCGTCGATCGATTCGCTCGCGCGGGGGTAATGGTCGGCCGGGTGGATGTTGAGGGCGGCAAGGTCCCGATGAAAGGCGTCTTCGTAGTGGCGGGCAACCGCGAGAGCTCCTCGGCCCTCATGCTCGGCCTGACGCAGAATTCGGTCCTCGCCATCCCCTTGGCCCTCGTCGATACCTCCGAGGCCGGTGTCGTCGGCCATATGTCCCACGTCTGTGATGTTTTGGACCACTGTCGTTTGCCAGCCGTGCAGTCCCGCGAGCCGGGCGATGAGGTCCGACAGCAGGAACGTCCGCATGTTGCCCACGTGGGCGTCGCGGTACACCGTGGGGCCGCACGCATACAGGGTGAGGTGACGCTCGCGCTGCGGGGTGATCGTTTCGACCGTGCGCGTACGCGTGTCGTAGAGCCTCACGGACGTCACCCTAGGTGGCTCAGCGCCCCCCGGCAGAGCATGGCCGGATCGCCAAGGAACGGCTTGTCTCCAAATCGATGGAATGGGCGAAACGTCCGTCGGCCCTTTAGCGGCGATCACGCTGAGAGGTGTGTAGCGTTGGCCCAGGTGTCGGGGAGTTCCGGACACCAACGTTTCGAACCGGAGGCCTCAGGTGACCTACGTCATCGCATTCCCGTGTGTGGATGTCAAAGACAAATCGTGTATCGAAGAATGTCCTGTCGATTGCATTTATGAGGGCGATCGGATGCTCTACATCCAGCCTGATGAGTGCGTGGACTGTGGCGCGTGCGAACCGGTATGCCCGGTCGAGGCGATCTTCTACGAAGACGATGTCCCCGACGAGTGGTCGGACTACACGGCGGCCAACGCGGAATTCTTCTCGGACTTGGGTTCCCCGGGCGGGGCGGCCAAGCTCGGTGGACAGTCCTTCGACGCGCCTTTGCTCGCGAATGTCCCACCCAAAGAGGACGCCTGATTCGGCGGTGACCGGATGACGTCCCGGTTGCCGGAGTTCCCCTGGGACACCCTCGCCCCGCTTGCCGATCGCGCTCGGGAACATCCCGACGGCGTTGTTGACCTGTCGGTGGGCACCCCGGTCGATCCCACACCGGACGTCGTCCAGCGCGCATTGGGCGAAGCGTCGGATTCTCCGGGCTACCCCACGACGGCTGGGCTGCCGGAGTTGCGAGACGCCTGCACGCAATGGTTGGCGCGCCGTACCGGAGCCACCGATGCAGGTTTTCTCCCCACGATCGGTTCGAAAGAGATGGTCGCGTGGCTGCCGACCGGCTTGAACATCGGCCCCTCCGACACCGTTGTCATTCCTCAGGTGGCATACCCGACGTACGCCGTCGGCGCCACGGTTGCCGGCGCGCGCGTGGTGGCCACCGATGACGTGGAAAGTGTCGATGACGCATCGATGGTGTGGTTGAACAGCCCCGGCAACCCCACCGGCGCGGTGCTCTCGGTGGAGCGGCTTTCGCAGATCGTCGCGTGGGCACGGGAGCGAGACATCGTGGTGGTCAGTGACGAGTGCTACCTCGAACTGGGGTGGGAGCAAGAGCCGGTCTCCGTGCTGGATCCCCGCGTCAATGGCGGCGACCTCTCCCATGTGCTTGCCGTGCATTCGCTGTCCAAGCGTTCGTCGATGGCGGGTTACCGTTTCGGGTTCGTTGCTGGAGACCGCCGCATCATCGACGACCTGCTGTCGGTTCGCAAGCACCTTGGAATGATGGTTCCGGGGCCGATTCAGCGAGCTGCCATTGCCGCCTACAGCGATGACGAACATGTGCAGGTGCAGCGAGATCGCTACCGAACGCGACGAGACCATCTGTGGCCAGCGTTGGAATCTGCAGGCTTCTCGATCGACCACAGCGTTGCGGGTTTGTACTTGTGGGCG
This sequence comes from Candidatus Nanopelagicales bacterium, assembly GCA_012103605.1. Taxonomy (GTDB): domain Bacteria; phylum Actinomycetota; class Actinomycetes; order S36-B12; family S36-B12; genus S36-B12. The sequence continues at coordinate 29,671 of WLWL01000013.1, read as the reverse complement.
ACGTTGGGTCGCGACTCGTGGGAGACCACACGCTGGTTTGCCGAACGGGGGATCTTGGTCACTCCCGGTGACTTCTACGGTGACAACGACCATGTTCGAATCGCTCTCACGGTGACCGATGAGCGGGTGAATGCCGCGGTGTCTCGACTCCTCGGTTGACGAGTGGCCGTCGTGAGGCGGATCACAGAAGTGTCTATGCCACCCCACTGTGAGCCGGTGGTGCGCGTGGGTAGCCTGTCCGCAGGAGGTTTGTGTGTCTGATTATTCGGTTCAGCACCCCAACGGAGAGGTGCCGCTTCCGGTCGTACCGTCGACAGTCGGGGAATCCGGCCTCGACATCTCAGCGTTGCTGCGGGAGACCGATCACGTCACCTTGGATCACGGCTTCGTCAATACGGCGTCCTGTTCGTCATCCATCACCTTCATCGACGGAGAAGCCGGCATCCTTCGCTACCGGGGTTACCCGATCGAACAGCTCGCCGAGGAGTCAAACTTCCTGGAGACGTCGTACCTGCTGATCTACGGCGAACTACCGACAGCGGCCCAGTTGACGGAGTTCTCCGACTCCATAACCAAGCACACGATGCTGCACGAGGACCTTCGGCGATTCTTCGACGGATTCCCCCGCGACGCGCATCCGATGGCCGTGTTGTCGTCCGCGGTATCGGCGCTGTCCACCTTCTATCAGGATTCACTGGATCCGTTCGATGCTGAACAGGTCCACATTTCGACCATTCGCTTGATGGCAAAACTGCCGACCATCGCGGCATACGCCTATAAGAAGTCCGTAGGCCAACCGTTCTTGTATCCGGACAACTCCTACAGTTTCGAAGACAACTTCCTGCGCATGACGTTCGGTGTGCCGGCGGAACAATACGAAGCGAACCCCATCATTTCTCGCGCACTCGATCAGTTGCTCATTTTGCATGCTGACCACGAGCAGAACTGCTCGACGTCAACGGTGCGACTTGTCGGGTCATCGCACGCCAATCTGTTCGCATCCGTCTCGGCCGGTGTGAATGCTCTCTTCGGTCCACTGCACGGAGGAGCCAACCAGGCTGTGCTGGAGATGCTCGAGAACATTCACGCCTCCGGAGGAGGCGTCAATCGCTTCATCCGCGCCGTCAAGGATCGGGAAGCCGGAATCAAGCTGATGGGCTTCGGTCACCGCGTCTACAAGAACTACGACCCACGCGCGGCCGTGGTGAAGAAGACGGCATACGAGGTCTTCGAGCAGATGAATGTGGACGATCCGCTTCTCGACATCGCACTCCGGCTCGAAGAGGTTGCGCTCGCAGACGAGTTCTTCATCGAGCGGAAGCTCTACCCGAATGTCGACTTCTATACGGGATTGATCTACAAGGCGATGGGCTTCCCGACCCACATGTTCACCGTTTTGTTCGCGCTTGGCCGACTTCCTGGATGGATCGCGCAGTGGCGCGAGATGATCGAAGATCCGACGACCAAAATCGGCCGGCCTCGACAGGTGTATGTGGGAGAGGTCCTGCGCGACTACGCCCCGATAACGTCTCGCTGAGCCTAACGTGGGGGCATGATGAGCCACCGATTCTTCACAGACGAGGGCTTCGAGTTCCTGGCACTGATTGCCCTGGGGAGTGCTGCCTACCGACTGTCGGAGGTCGGCGAGGTCTACGCGACGGCCGATCGCATTACCGACGGCGACGGTGAATCCTGGTTCGAGGAGTGGATGGCTACGGCTACCCGTGTTCGTCGCATCGCTGAGGACTGTGAGTCCCGCGGTGACGTGGTCAGTGCTCGCGATGCATTCTTAAGGGCGGCCAACTATGCCGCCACAGCCTTCTTCTACGTTCTGGCTACCAACGATCCGTCGCGATCTCTGCATACGTGGCGGAGTCACCGTCGGGACTTCGACCGCGCGATGAAACTCTGGCCCACGCCGGTAAGTCACGTCGAGATCCCCTACGAAGGCACTCACCTGCATGGTTACTTCTGGTCCGGAGGTGAGGGGCCGCGACCCACGATCATCTTGAACAACGGGTCGGACGGTCCAGTGAGCGACATGCTGTTCATGGGTGCCGTCGATGCAGTCGCCCGAGGCTGGAACGCCATTACCTTTGATGGTCCTGGTCAGGGTTACGCCCTGTACGAGCAGGGGATGTTCTTCCGGTACGACTGGGAGAAGGTCATCACGCCGGTCGTGGACTTCCTGGTGGCCCGTCACGACGTGGATCCGGAGCGCATCGTTCTGTCCGGCAACAGCCAAGGCGGCTATTGGGTGCCCCGGGCAGTCGCTTTCGAGAAGCGGATTGCCGCCGCCGTTGCGGACCCAGGCGTGGTCCGGGTGGACACGTCGTGGCGCTCGCACCTGCCGCCGGTGATGATTCAGTTGCTGGAGTCTGGCGACGACGCTGACTTTGATTCCTACTTCGCGCAGGGAGTCGAGAACGACCCCGTGGCCCAGACGACGTTGGCGAAGCGCAAGGAGCCGTACGGTTCTGACTCCATGGCAGCCATCATGCACGAGCTTGAGAAATGGGATCTCGCCGACGTGGCCGGTCAGATCACCTGCCCGATCCTGATCACTGAGCCCGAGGATGAGCAGTTCTGGCCCGGGCAGTCTCGCCAGTTGTTTGACCTGGTCGGTTCACCGGTGAAGGAGTTGATGTCGTTCACCGCTGAAGAGGGGGGCAACTGGCACTGCGAGCCAAAGGCTCCGCAGCTGCGGGCGCAGCGGATTTTCGACTGGTTGGCAAAGGTGGTTGCCTAGGCGGGCACGTCAGTCGTTGGCGTGGAGGGCGGCGTTCAGGCCACCCCACGTTCCGGTGCGCTGGACCACCTCGATCGCACCGGATTGAGAGTTACGGCGGAACAGTAGGTCCGACGCCCCCGAGAGTTCCTTGGCCTTCGTTGTTTGACCATCGGGGAGGAGCACCTTGGATCCGCCGGTGACGTAGAGGCCGGCCTCGACTACGCAGTTGTCACCCAAGGAGATCCCTACGCCGGCGTTAGCACCGACCAGGCACCCGCGACCGATGCTGATCACCTCGGTGCCACCACCGGAGAGGGTTCCCATGATGGATGCACCCCCACCGATGTCGGATCCGTCGCCGACGACCACCCCGGCGCTGATACGTCCCTCCACCATGGACGTGCCGAGTGTTCCCGCGTTGAAGTTGATGAACCCCTCGTGCATGACGACGGTCCCGTCCGCAACGTGGGCTCCGAGTCGCACGCGGTCGGCATCTGCGATCCGCACCCCGCTGGGGATGACGTAATCGACCATGCGCGGGAACCTGTCCACGCCGAAGACGGTGACGTGCACGCCTTTCGAGCGCCCGCGTAGGTGCACGTCGTTCACTCTGGTGGGCTCGACCGGGCCGAGGTTGGTCCAGGCGTTCAAGGGCAGCGTGCCGAAGATTCCCTCGAGGTTGATGGTGCGGGGGCCAACGAGGCGATGGGACAGTAAATGGAGTCGAAGGTAGGCGTCCGCCACATCGACCGGAGGGGCTGCCAGATCGTCGATGACGGTGCGCACTGCCACAGTTCGCACCCCGCGGAGTTCGTCGCTGCGTGTTCCTGCGTCTAACGACGCGACGTCCATGGGCTCTGCACCGAGGCTGGGTCGCGGAAACCAGACGTCGAGGATGGTGTCCCCGTCGATGGTCGCCAAACCCAAGCCCGACGCGGGTCCGGAGACGGGGGTTAGTTCCTCAGCGGCAGATGAATTGCTCACCGGGCTACCGTATCCACGTGCCGTTGAACCTTGCCGCAGACGTGGTCGAGATCGCGACCGCCCTGGTGGACATTCCGAGTGAGTCTCACCACGAGCAGGAGATCGCCGATTCGGTCGAAGCTGCCTTGAGGGAGTGCGGCCACCTGTCGGTCCATCGCTCGGGCAACGCGATCGTTGCTCAGACGCGGGGCTTTGCACCGCGCGTCATCATCGCGGGACACCTCGATACCGTCCCGGCGGCGGGCAACGTGCCGCACCGGCTCGACGGTGGACGGCTGTACGGACTCGGCGCGTGTGACATGAAAAGCGGAGTAGCTGTCGCCTTGAAACTTGCCTACGAGATGCGCACGCCCGCGGTCGGTGTTCGCTTCATCTTCTACGACTGTGAGGAGGTGGCGGCCGTCCACAATGGCTTGGCCCGTCTCGTCGCGGAGGAGCCATCGGTTGTTGAAGCCGACGTCGCCGTCGTCATGGAGCCAAGCAACGGTGTGGTGGAAGGCGGATGTCAGGGGACGATCCGGGCGGAGGTTCGAGTTCCAGGGGAACGCGCCCACAGCGCACGCTCGTGGCAGGGAAGCAATGCGGTGCATAGTGCGGGCGAGATCCTTGATCGCTTGAACGGTTACGTGCCGCGAGAAGCACCGGTGGATGGCCTTCGATACCGGGAGGGATTGAACGCAGTTGGAATTCGCGGAGGTATCGCGGGAAACGTCATTCCTGACGAGTGCATCGTCACCGTCAATTACCGCTTCGCCCCCGATTTGTCCGTTGCCGCCGCGATCGATCACCTTCGCGAGGTGTTTGACGGATTCGAACTCACGGTGGTTGACGAAGCACCGGGCGCGCGTCCAGGGTTGGACCGAAAGATCGTTGCGTCGTTCGTCGATGCGATGGGTGGAACAGCGGAACCGAAATTCGGGTGGACGGATGTGGCTCGGTTCTCTGCGTTGGGCACGCCGGCGGTGAACTTCGGTCCGGGTGATCCGACGATCGCGCACTCGGTCGATGAGCATGTGGACGTGAGTGAGATCCATCAGGTCTACGCCAAGGTGAGTGCCTGGCTCGACACGGCCGAGAACTTCTAGGTGTACGTCGTGCCCCGATCGGTATGCGTCTTCTGCTCTTCCAGTGAGCTCATTGCGCCTCGGTATCTGACATTGGCCGACGATGTCGGTGCGGCTCTCGGATCACGAGGCTGGACGTGCGTCTCCGGTGGTGGGTCTGTGTCCATGATGGGCCGGCTCGCTCGGGCGACGCGTGCAGCAGGCGGTCACACAGTCGGGGTGATTCCGGAGGCGCTGCGGGGTCGAGAAGTGGCTGATCTTGACGCCGATGAACTCGTCGTGACGCAGGATATGCGTGAGCGCAAGGGCATCATGGACGAGCGCGCGGAAGCGTTCTTGGCCTTGCCCGGGGGAATCGGCACCTTGGAAGAACTCATGGAGGTGTGGACCGCAGGAGCCTTGGCCATGCACGACAAGCCGGTAGTCGCGTTGGATCCGTGGGGCGACTTTGCCCTGCTTCGAGCGCAGGTGGACGCGTGGATTGATGGGGGTTTCGTGAGCCGGGACAGTCTGAGCCGTGTGCGGTGGGTCGCCACCGTCGATCACGCGATTGAGGCCCTGACGGCACCGGTGTTGCCGTCCGCCGAGTCCGTGATGGAATGACCAGGTGGGCGTGGTCTTCTTCCTAATGGGTTCCGCCGTTGTGGCGGCCATCGCATGGTTCGTTGTCGGCAAATTCGAGGTGTGGCTTCCCGATGCGGGGAGCGATCTGAAGCCGGATACCAGAGATAACGACCCGGCCTTCGATGTCGTCCTTCGAGGTTATCGAATGGACGAGGTCGACAGCACGATCGCGCAACTGCAAGCAGAGATCGAGTCCTTGCGCACGAACGATCGCCAACGATGACCGCTCATCTCTCCCTCGACGTCATCGTGAATGCTCCGGTGGAATCGGTGTTCGATGCGTTCACGCAGTGGTCTCGACAAGACGAATGGATGATGGGAACGCGGGTCGAGGTGCGCCACGGAGACGGCCGCAGCCGCTATTCCGAGATCGCCGGGTGGACGGGAATCGGTCCGATTGGCTTTTGGGACACGATGACGATCACGCGGTGGGAGCCTCCTTATCGGGTGGATGTGGTGCACACGGGCGCACTGGTGCGCGGGACCGGAACGATGGAAGTGCTCGCCCTTCCCGATGGCCGCAGTCGTTTCGTGTGGAGCGAAGGGCTGGTTCCACCCCTCGGCGCTCTCGGTCGAGTGGGGTGGCCCGTGGTGAAGCCGGCGTTCGCCGCCGGTGTCCGCAAGTCCCTGCGGGTATTCGCTGCCCTGGTGGAGTCTGGCACCCTGCCGCGCTGACATCTCGGCGACCGGGAATAATAGAGGCCTCAGGCTGGCGCGGGTGCGCGAGCCGTGATTTCCCGGGGCGCTTCCCAGGCGTTTCGAGGTGGAACACGGAAGGGGACAGATATGGCCGCGATGAAGCCACGAACGGGCGATGGCCCGCTCGAGGTGACCAAGGAGGGTCGGGGTTATGTCATGCGGGTACCCCTCGAAGGTGGCGGTCGCCTCGTCGTCGAATTGAATGCCGAAGAAGTGAAGAACCTCGGCGAAGCCCTCACGGGCGCCCTTCCGTCCTAGTCCACGCGTCGTTGCACCGACCAGGTGCGCCCTTGGGGCGGCGGCGTTCCCCCGAGGCTTGAGCAGTGAGCCTCCCGGCGGATGACGTCTCGCTATCGCAAAAGGTTTTCTAGTCTCGGCGGCGTAGGCAGGCCACGAGCATGCCGTTTCCCTCGGCGAGAGGCGTCGCGGCCCAATCTGCGTCCCGCCTCATCAGTTCGGCGAGCTCTTTGACAGCCATCGCCTCGACATCCCGGCGGGCGGGGTCGGCAACCATGTCGTCCTCCCCGATGCCGAGAAAGGCAACCACGCCACCGATGCGCAAGAGGCGTTTGGCCTGGTCCAACATGGCCGGGTACTCACCTCGGTCGGCGTCGACGACAACGACGTCGTAGGCACCGTCGGACATGCGAGGAAGAACATCCAACGCCCGACCAGCAATAAGGCGAGCGCGGGACGGCTCATGTCCGAGAGACACCAGTGCCTCACGCGCGTGCCGTTGGTACTCGGCTTCGGTGTCGATGCTGGTCAACACGCCTCCGGGCGTCATTCCCTCGAGAAGTGCCGCTCCGGATACTCCTGTCCCGGTGCCGACCTCGACGACTGTTTGGGCTTGCACGCTTGCTGCGAGAAAGGTCAGGAAGCGACCGGTCGCGGGGGAGGCGGGTGAGACTCCGAACTCCCGGGCTCTTTCCCGCGCAGCTTCCACGGGCTCAGGTTCGGGAATCCAGGAGTCAGCGAATTGGGCGAAGGTGACGGTGGATGGGGAGTTCGGCGATGTCGATGACATGGGGGACGCCCTCTCTTCTTCGTCCCGGTAGTGGCGGCTTTCTCCGCCTTCCTTCGGGGGCTCTGTCGTGCGACGCCCCCGTGGATGTGCCCCGGGATCGATCGCAGCCTAGCCTTAGAGGCGACAGGGTGAGGTTTTCCAGAAAGGCGGCTGAGGTTCGTGAGTGACGACAGGCCCCCCGAGGGCTCGGGCGTGCCCCCACAGCCGGCCCCGGACGGTCCCCCTACACGTCCGGAACCTTCACCGATTCCCCCTCAGCCTGCCGCGCCTCAGGGCCCGCCCGCGCCGGCGATGCCAGCCCGCTACCCGAATTTCGTGGCCTACGGGGCGAGCCCCCCTCCTCCGGGCGGTTACCCGCCTTCGGCTCCTGGCCAGCCCTCGCGGCGATCGGGCATGGGCCTGTGGGGCGTCATCGCAGTCGCGGCGATCGTGTCGTTGATCGTCGGGTCTTTCGCAGGGCTCGCTGGTTACGTTGTCGGTCAAGCGGTGGACTCAGCGAATTCGACGAGTTCTGCAACTCTCGCAGCGCCGGCTCCTCAACCATCGACTATCCCGTCGGACCCGATCCCCGCGGATCAGATGCCAGAGTCGGTGTCGGACATGGTGTCTGCGGTTCTTCCCGGGGTGGTCTCCATCGCTATCGAGAGTCGCGATGAGCGCGGCAGCGGATCCGGCTTTGTGATTCGTCCTGACGGATACATCTTGACCAATAACCATGTCGCTGCCCCCGCGGCCGACGGTGGATCGTTGAAAGTCTTTTTCGAGAACGGCGACAGCGCGGACGCGGAGATTATCGGCCGAAACTCCGCATACGACCTGGCGGTGTTGAAGATCGACGCGGACAATCTTCCGGTTGTTCGTTTGGGAGACTCCGACGCTGTCACGGTTGGGGATCTCGCCGTCGCCATCGGAGCGCCGCTGGGTCTTCAGGGAACGGTGACCGCCGGCATCATTTCCTCCCTGGATCGACCAGTGACCGCGGGTGGTCAAGGAGAGATGGCCTTCATCAACGCGTTGCAAACCGACGCGGCGATCAACCCGGGGAACTCCGGTGGGCCGCTGCTGAACAGTGCGGGGCAGGTGATCGGAGTGAACTCAGCCATCGCCACGTTGGCTCCGACGTTCACTGGTGAAGCCGGGTCGATAGGTCTCGGGTTTGCGATCCCCGTGAATTCCGCGCGACGCGTCGCCGAGGAGATCATCGCGACGGGTGACTCCAAGACACCGATCATCGGAGTCACCCTCGACACGTCATACACCGATGGTGGATCCCGGATCAGCGAGGTGAATCCGGGTGGGCCGGCGGAAGCTGCCGGACTGCGCAGTGGCGACATCATCACTGCTCTCGCGGGACGAGAGACGACCGACTCGACAGAGCTTGTCGTGGCGATCCGAGACTTCGCCCCGGGAGACACCGTGAGCATCACCTACCTGCGAAGCGGAGAATCCCAGACCGTCGATCTCGTTCTTGGTGGCTCGGAAGACATCGGTTGAGATGTTCGACATCGGCATCGGTGAATTGGTCGCCCTCGCGGTGATCGGACTGTTGATCTTCGGGCCCGAACGGCTGCCCAAGGCAGCCGCCGATGCCGGCCGGTGGGTGCGCCAGATTCGTGAGATGGCATCGTCGGCGCGTAAGGAGATCGTGGACTCCGCCGGCGTCGACCTGGCGGACTCAGTCAACAGTGTCAAGAGCTTGAGTGAACTGCATCCCAAGCGCCTAATGTCCGGGCTCTTGGACGACGATGAGGTAACGGCGTCGTCGGGTGCAACGGATTCCGGCGACAGCGGCACACAGAAGGACGCGAACAAAAAGCCAGCGCAGACCTTCGACCCGGATCTTTCCTAAGCCGGATCTTCCCTGAGCCTTCTCACGGGCGTTGCGGTCAGGCGCGGCCGGCTCGCCGTGATCAGCGTCCGGTAGGCGAAATACCCAATTGCATGCCAGCGAGGCCGCGGGGTCGGGCTCCTAGGTGCGCGGCGATGTCCGTCAGCGCGATACTCGCCGGAGCCTGCGGCTCAGAAATGACCAGAGGGTGTCCGCTGTCCCCACCCTCGCGGAGTCGCGGGTCGAAGGGGATCTTGCCGAGGACGGGTACCTCGGTCCCGAGTGTCGACGTGAGTTGCTCGGCGACGAGGTCGCCCCCGCCCACACCGAAAAGATCCATCGGCTCCCCGCAGTGCGGACACGGAAAGGAACTCATGTTCTCGACGACACCGAGAACCTTCTGGTGAGTCTGCTCGGCGAGGGTTCCTGCCCGTACCGCCACATCCGATGATCCCAACTGCGGTGTCGTCACCACAATGATTTCTGCGTGCGGCAGCAGTTGAGCGGTGGAAATCGCGATGTCTCCGGTACCCGGAGGCAGATCCAAAAGCAGAATGTCGAGATCTCCCCACCACACATCGGACAGGAACTGCTCGAGGGCTCGGTGCAGCATCGGCCCGCGAAACGCCACGGGCGTCTCGACGCCTCCCGGTTTGAACGGCAACATCGACATAATCCGGACCCCATGAGCCTGCGGTGGCATCAGCATTCCCTCGACCATCGTCGGAGGGTTCGTGGCGCCGAGGATGCGAGGTATGGAGTGTCCGTACACATCGGCGTCGAGCAGGCCGACGCTCAGGCCCTGGCCCGCGAGAGCGACAGCGAGGTTCGCGGTGACCGAAGACTTGCCGACGCCACCCTTCCCGGAAGCGATCGCGAAGATTTTGGTGGTCGATCCAGGTTGGGTGAATGGGATCTCGCGCTGATCATGACCGCGAAGAAGCTTCTTCAGGTCGGCGCGCTGCTCGTCGCTCATGACGTCGAGCTCGACATTCACCGTCGAAACGTCGGGCACCTGCATGACCGCCTCGACCACGCGATCTGTGATGGTGCTGCGCATGGGACAGCCCTCGACCGTGAGGTAGACGCCGACATCGACGACACCACCGTCGTGAATGTCCACACCCTTGAGCATGCCGATCTCGGTGATCGGCCGATGGATTTCAGGATCGTGAACGGTCGCGAGTGCTGCGTGGATGGCGTCGGCGTCAGGGTGAGTGGGCACGCCCCGATGGTATTGGCCGACTAGGCGGGGGGCGAATTCTCCGAATCGGCGTCGGTTGCCGACGTCGAGGTCCGGGGACGGTCATCGGATTCGCGTGAGTTCACAACATCGGAATCCACAGCGCTGGAATCCATATCGCGCCGATCGACTTCGCGTTCATCCAGGCGAGTCATGATGGCGTCCAGGGCCTCGCGTACTTCACTGCGGACGTAGTCCCGGGTCGCGAGTTCTCCGAGAGACGTGCGTAATGAGGCCACCTCGCGGGCGAGATAGTCGCTATCGGCGAGCATTCGCTCATTGCGCTGACGATCCTCTTGATACTGGACACGGTCGCGATCGGTTTGCCGGTTCTGGGCGAGAAGAATCAGGGGTGCCGCGTAGGACGCCTGGACCGACAGCAGCAGTGTCAAGAAGATGAACGGGTAGGCATCCGGCTGGATTCCCCCCGGCGCGAAGACGTTGAAGGCAACCCACATCAAGATGACGAACGTCATCCAGGCGATGAAGGCCCAGGAGCCGATGAACCGGGCGGCCCGTTCTGATATGCGCCCAAAGCGCTCGGAGTCGTAACTGGGGCGAATTCCGCGGGTCGTCTCGATGGGCTGGTCGACGGCGCTGTGACCGCGGCGGCCGGCGCTAGCCATCGGATGCTCCCGGGGTCGATGGCCCATCGTTGGTGCCGGCAGTGGTCTCCACCCGGTCGGGTCCAACCTGCTCGCGCCAGTTCGCCGGCAGCATGTGGTCCACCACGTCATCGATGGTGACAGCACCGACGAGATGGTTGTCCTCGTCGACGACGGGAACAGCGACAAGGTTGTAGGCGGCGAAATCGCGGGTCACGTCGGCTAGCGGGGTGTCAGGTCGAACAGGGTCGACACTGGTGTCCAGCAGCGATGAGATCAAGGTCGACGGCGGCTCGCGAAGCAGCCGCTGAAAGTGACACGTGCCGAGATACTTGCCGGTCGGGGTTTCCGTTGGTGGACGGCAGACGTACACCTGGGCGGCGAGGGCGGGTGGAAGGTCGGCTTGTCGAATGCTGGCCAGAGCCTCGGCGACCGCGGCATCGGGGGGAAGGATTACAGGCTCGCTGGTCATCATGCCGCCGGCAGAGAACTGGTCGTACGTCATCAAACGGCGAATATCCTCCGCCTCTCCAGGCTCCATTTCCTCGAGAAGAAATTCGGCTTGATCGGGGGGTAGCTCGGAGATGAGGTCCGCGGCGTCGCCGGGATCCATCTCCTCGAGAACGTCGGCGGCACGTTCGCGATCCAGCGCCTGCATGATTTCCACCCGATCTTCATCGACGAGTTCCTCGAGCACGTCAGCAAGTCGCTCGTCGTCGAGTTCTCGCGCTACTTCCAGTCGTCGCTTGGGTACCAACGTGTGTAGTAGCGACGCGACATCGGCCGGTCGCAGGGAATCGATAGACGCGAGAAGTTGTTCTGCTGGCTGAGCGGTTTCCGGCAGGGAGAGTCCGGTGACGTCTGGCCATTCGACCATGAAGCGTTCGGACCGCCGTCGCAGCCCGGTTCCCGGCCGGCGCACGAAGAGCGAGTCGACCAACCACTCCCGGCTTCGGGTAGTGGTGACACCGATATCCACGACCCGCACCTGCTCGCCGGATTCGCGGAGCGTGATCGAGTGGTCGAGGAGCTCGGCCGTGGCAAGTGATTCGTTTCGGCGCTGTTCGAATCGACGAAGGTTCACGGTTCCCGTGACGATCACCTGACCGGCGTCAATGGCGGTCACTTTCGTCATGGGCACGAATATGCGGCGCCGGGGCGGAACCTCCACCACCAGTCCGGTCAGACGCGGTGGGTTGTCACCGATACGCAGAACGACGACGGCATCACGCACCTTTCCGACCTGATCGCCTCGTGGGTCGAACACGCCCAGGCCCGCCAAGCGGGCGAGGAAAACGCGGCTGGTGTTCGTCGCCATGCGGATCAGGCTACCGTCAGCGCGGAGTGTTCCTGCCGAGTCGAAGTGAGGAACGCATCGGAAAGGGGCAGGTGTCATGTCCGACAGTTCTGCGCCACCGTCCGGCCTGTCTCGGCCGCCGGCTCCGGATGTCGTGCGGCTCGGTGTGGCGGTGGTCTTCATTTCGCTGAGTGGGCCGATGATCGCGGCGACGGCGGCGCCCGTCCTGGCAATTGCGTTTTGGCGATGCCTCATCGGAAGTGGCATCACAGGGGTGTGGGTGATCGCGCGTCGGTGGAGTTCGCTCGGCGCTTTGACCAGGCGGGAGATCCGGCTGACGGTGATCGCGGGTGTCTTCCTGGGTTTGCACTTCGCAACGTGGATTCCCTCGTTGACGTTGACCACGATCGCGGCGTCGACGGCCCTGGTGGCAACACAGCCGATCTGGGCCGCATTGATCGCTCGGGCAACGGGTGTGCGAATTTCTTCTCGAGTGTGGATCGGAATTGCTGTCGCCTTCTCGGGAGTGATCGTCCTAACCGGAGTGGATCTGTCTGTCGATCCCGCGCACCTGTGGGGTGATGCGCTCGCCCTGGTGGGGGCCGTGTTTTCCGCCGCGTACGTGTCCGTCGCGGAGCGAGTCCGAAAGACCGTGGACACATCGACGATGACGTTCGTTCTCTACGCCGTCTCAGCGTTGACGATTCTCCCGCTCGTATTCATCTTCGGTCAGCAACTCGTGGGCTTCGATGCCCAGGCCTGGGCCTTGATCCTTGCGGTGACGCTCGGCGCGCAACTACTCGGTCATTCGATGATGACCCGGGTGCTGTCGAGTACATCGGCGACGGTTGTCTCGCTGGCCATCTTGTTTGAGATGCCGGGGGCCACCCTGGTTGCTGCCATTTGGCTGGGCCAGGTGCCCCCGTTGGCGTTGCTCCCTGCTGCCGCGTTGATCCTTGCCGGCCTGGTGATCGTGATCAAAGCCGCGGATCGTGGTCCCGCTGCCGCCACGGTTACCGAGACTTCTCCCATGTGAGTATCGAGCTCAACGGCAGCAAGATGAGCGCCGCTACGACGGTGACGCTGATACCCCACGCCACCGAAAAGTTCTCCGCGATGACACCGACGATGAGTGGTGCGGTGACGAAACCGGCACGCGACAACCAGCTGATCGTGGCAACGCCCGTGGCCGGTCGGATACCGGGCAGGTGAGCAGCGGCTCGCATGGCGGCGGGAAACAACGTGGCGACGCCAAATCCGGTAACAGCACAGCCGATCATGAACAGCCATGGTGATTGCGCGAGAAGTGACAGGCCGAGAACGACGGCGGTGCCGGACATGGCGACTCGCGTCCAGCGACGCTCGCCGAGGGCGTCGACGATCCGATCCCCGCTGAAGCGTCCGATCGTCATCGCCACGGTGAAGGCGACGAATCCCCATCCGACGGTAGCGCTGGGTGCGCCGATGTCGGTCAGATAGATCGAACTCCACCGTCCGGGAATGTCCTCGATCATGACAGCGAGAATGATGAAGAGCCCCAGGCCCCAGATGATCGGCCGGTGGAGAACGCGGGTCGCGGCTGACCGCTCGTCGGCATGCGCCGGACCGGCGGCCAGGAGAGAGCTTGGGTCTGGTTGGGCGTCACCGATGGGATCGTCGGTGGTCTCCAGATATGAATCGGGGTCCTTCCCGGGAAGCAGCCAGGGCCGCGCCACCAGCACCAGCACGGTGCACAGAACTGCGACCGCGGCCAGCATCCACGCGATCGGTAGCGAGATAGCCGCGGTAGCTACCCCAATGAGGCCTCCGGCAACGGCTCCTAGAGACCAGTAGCCGTGGAAGGTGTTCAAGATCGAACGGTGGACACCCGTTGCCCTCATCTCATGTTGAACCCGCATGGCATGTGAGTTCATGGCGGCATCCATGACGGCGTCGAGGCCGCCGACCAGCAGAAGCACAAACCCCAGAGTCCAGGCGCCGGGCGCCAGACCGATGAAGGGAAGGATCGGTGTGACGATGAACAGCGCCGCCATCGCAACCCGCTGACTGCCCCAGCGGTGAATGAGGGGACCGGCGGATACTCCGGCGGCGATACCGCCGGCGGCTCCGGCGGCCAAGGCGGCACCTACCGCCACATCGGTCAAGGAAATGTCAGCCTGCAGCTCAGCCAGTCGCGGAAGCCATGCGGACAGCGTGAGCGCGTTGGTGAAGAAAAGCACGGAAACGGCGATACGTGCTTTACGTACAGCGTCGTCGGCCCCGCGCGGCTTGCTCACGCGGCTGAATCTAGGGCACGCAAACGCGGGCGCTAAGCCACAGGCACGGATCGCTGCGCCGATGCCCGAGCTGGGCCCGGCTAGGCTGGAGAGGCGTTGTGTGCGTGGGGTTAACCCAGATACCGTCGATGCCAAGGAGTGAATTCGGTGACCGATGTCGCAAGAAGCATCAGACCTCGGCGCTCGAACCTCGCGGTGCCGGGCTCGAGCCCGAAGATGCTGGACAAAGCCAAAGGTCTGCCGGCAGACCAGGTGTTCATGGACATCGAGGACGCGGTGGCTCCGCTTGCCAAGCCGGATGCCCGGAAAAACATCGTGGCTGCTCTCAACGAAGGTGGCTACGACGGAAAAGTGCGCTCGGTTCGAGTGAACGACTGGACCACCGAGTGGACGTACCTGGACGTCATCGAGGTCGTTTCCGGCGCGGGAGCCAACCTCGACTGCATCATGCTCCCCAAAGTGCAAGGCCCCGAGCAGATCCGCGCCTTGGACATGCTGCTAACGCAGATCGAGAAGTCCGAAGGCTTGGACGTTGGGCGCATCGGTATCGAAGCGCAGATCGAGAACGCGATGGGTTTGACCATGGTGGACGAGATCGCCGCCGCCAGTCCCCGAGTGGAGACGATCATCTTCGGGCCCGCTGATTTCATGGCCAGCATCAACATGAAGTCTCTGGTTGTCGGCGAACAGCCTCCCGGATACGACGTCGGAGACGCGTACCACTACATCCTGATGCGAATCTTGATGGCGGCTCGCGCATACGACAAGCAGGCGATCGATGGCCCCTACCTGCAAATCAAGGACCTCGACGGCTACACCCGAGTCGCGGAAAGAAGCGCTGCCCTCGGCTTTGATGGCAAGTGGGTGCTGCATCCAGATCAAATCGCAGCGGCAAACGAGATCTTCTCGCCGCGTCAAGACGACTACGACCACGCAGAACTCATCCTCGACGCCTACGAGTGGTACACGTCGGCGGCCGGCGGTGCGCGTGGAGCCGCCATGCTCGGTGACGAGATGATCGACGAGGCATCGCGAAAGATGGCACTGGTGATCGCCGGCAAGGGCCGCGCCGCCGGTATGCAGCGCACCCGAACGTTCGAGCCTCCTCAGTCCTGATGGCGCGCCGCACCGACATGACTCGGGAGCTCGCGGCTCTCTTGCTAGGTGTCGACGAGAGCGCCTCGGCCGATGACGTTCAGCGGGCGTGGAAGGTGTGGGTTCGGCTGGCACACCCCGACGCAGGTGGCGACCGAGATCACTTCGAGGCGCTGATGCACGCACGGCGTGTTCTTATGGCCAATGTTGTTCAGGCGAACGCGGTTGAGGCGAACACTGCTCCGGCGGCTCAACAAGCCGTACCGGATCGCCCATCACTGTGTTCGGTTGTCCGTCGACCGTCCCGCGGTGCTGCGATTGTGTTGGCAGGTGTGGCGGTCATCGCCCTCGCGAGTCCTGTCGTGACGCTCTCACTGGTGCCGTGGCTGAGTGCCGCAATCATGGGTGGATGTGCTGCGGGCTTGGCCGTGGGAGCGACGCGTGCGCTCCTAGGCGATCGTGGTGATGTTGGCCACCGGATCACGTGCGTCTCGTTGCTGTGGCTGCTCGTGGCGTGCGGGCAAGTCGGGCTCAGCGCCAGTCTCGGCTCCGACATCGTGTTGATGCTGCCGGTGTTCGCCGTCCCGCTGGTCGCTTCGGTCGCCTGGATGAACGCAGGTGCGGGGCTGTGGACGCCCGTGAGGTCCAGCGCTCCCTAGAGGCGAGATCGCTCGAGGGGCGTTAACATGCTGAAATTCCAGAAGGGGGTTAGGCATGGGTCGTCTCCTGCAAACCGAAGGTCTCACCGAGATACAGCGCGACATTCTCGATGCCGTCCGCGATTTCGTGGACGCGGAGATCCTGCCGGTGGCCAGCGACTTGGAACACAACGACGAGTACCCCAAAGACATCGTCGACGGCTTGAAGGAACTCGGTGTGTTCGGCCTGATGATTCCGGAGGAGTTCGGCGGGCTCGGAGAGTCACTACTGACGTACGCCCTCGTGGTCGAAGAGATCGCAAGGGGATGGATGAGTGTGAGTGGTGTGATTAACACCCACTTCATCGTTTCGCACATGGTGCTCCATCACGGCACCGAAGAGCAGAGGCAGCACTTCCTGCCCCGGATGGCCACCGGTGAGGTTCGTGGAGCCTTCAGCATGACCGAGCCCGGCTGCGGCTCGGACGTCTCCGCCATCACCAGCAAGGCGGTCGTCGACGGCGACGACTACGTGCTCACCGGGCAGAAGATGTGGCTGACCAACGGCGGCTCATCGACGCTCGTCGCCGTGCTGGTTCGCACAGACAACGCTGCTAGTGAGGACAGCAGCGTGTACAAGCGCATGTCCACGTTCCTGGTCGAAAAGCCCGAGGGCTTCGGTGAGGTGCGGCCCGGTCTGACGATTCCAGGCAAGATCGAGAAGATGGGTTATAAGGGGGTTGACACCACGGAATTGGTCATGGATGGCTTGCGCCTTCCTGCGTCGACGATTCTTGGTGGCGAACCGGGCAAGGGTTTTTATCAGATGATGGACGGAGTCGAGGTCGGCCGCGTGAATGTCGCTGCCCGAGCCTGCGGTCTTGCTCTGCGGGCCTTCGAACTCGGCGTGGAGTATGCACAACTACGCAGCACATTCGGCAAGCAGATCAGCGAACATCAAGCCGTGGCGTTCCGTCTCGCTGACATGGCAACGAAGGTCGAGGCAGCGCACCAGATGATGGTGATGGCTGCGCGGACGAAGGATTCCGGTGCCCGCAACGACCTCGAGGCGGGAATGGCCAAGTACCTGGCCAGTGAATACTGCAAAGAGGTCGTCGAGGATTCCTTCCGGATTCACGGCGGGTACGGCTACTCCAAGGAGTACGAGATCGAACGGCTCTATCGCGAAGCGCCCATGCTGATGATCGGTGAGGGCACGGCCGATATCCAGAAGATGATCATCGCGCGACGCCTGCTCGAGGACTACAAGATCCGTACGTGATGGCGGACATTCCGTGCATCGGTGCGGTCGTGTTCGACGACCAGGGGCGATTGCTCCTTGTCCAGCGCGCGAACCCTCCTGCTCAGGGTTTGTGGTCGCTACCGGGTGGGCGGCAAGAGCCCGGGGAGACCGCCGAGCAAGGCGTCGTGCGCGAGGTCCACGAGGAAACGGGTCTCACCGTGCGTGTCGAGCGGGAAGTCGGGACGGTGGTTCGTCAAGCTCCGTCGGGTGATGACTTCGTGATCCGAGACTTCGTCTGTGTGGTGCGTGGGGATGACGCAGTGGTGGCCGCGGACGATGCGGCTGACGCACACTTTTTCTCCGTTTCGGAACTTGCCGAGCTGCCGACCAGTGAGGGTCTGATCGAAGCGCTGACCGAGTGGAACCTCCTAACTCCGTGAGCGGCGAATCTGCACGCAGTTGGCCTGCTCGCTGGGCTGCGTCTGAGCGCCATCTCTAGAGACACTGCACGTCGGCCCACACGCACAACCTTGCGCCGCGCCTGACGTGACCCCAGTCGCTTGCAAGCTTGTCGAGCAGCAACAAGCCCCGGCCATCCGGTGACTCGTCGCTGCTCGCTACCTGATGCGGACTTCCGTCGGAGTCCGAGCACACCTCGAGGCGCATCACGTCGCCTGCGACGGTGATCGTTATCGTGATTGCGCCCGTGCCACGTCCGTGCGCCCACGCGTTGGTGACCAACTCGGAAGCAACGAGTTCGGCATCGATGACGTCGCTAGTGGTCGATGCCACGTCGCGTACGTGCTGTCGGGCTATCACCGCAGCCGTCGAATCCATGGGTAAGTCCCAGGTGAACGTGGCCGTCATCACGCTCCTTCGTCCACCCTCCACAATAGACGCGTGGCGCGGATCATCGCGGTGGCGAACCAAAAGGGTGGAGTGGCGAAAACCACGACCGCCATCACCCTCGCTGCTGCGCTCGCCGACACGGGGCACGCGGTTCTGGTGATCGATCTCGATGCGCAGGCGTGCGCGACCTTCTCTCTCGGTATCGATCCCGAGGACCTACCCCCGCAGACCGTTGACTTTCTTCTCGACGACCTTCCCTCCAGCGAGGGCTCCGCCCAGATGCGTTCTGCGATCCGAACAACCGACGAGGGATTCTCGTTGCTCCCCGCAACATTGTCCCTTGCTTCGGCGGATGTTTCTCTCGCCGATAGACCTGCGCGCGAGCGAACTCTTTCCCGCATACTCGACGAGATCCGAGACACTTTCGATGTCATCGTGATCGACTGCTCGCCGTCCTTGGGATTGACCACCATCAATGCCCTCGTTGCGGCCGACGATGTACTCGTCCCGTTCAAGTGCGAAACCTTGTCCCACCGCGGATTGGGTCAATTGATGGAGAGCATCGACGAAGTAAAGCGATGGAGCAATCCCGATCTACGGGTGGCCGGCATTGTTCCCACGATGTTCGACGGCCGAACCGCGCACGCGAAAGCCGTGCTGGCCGACATTGGGCCCCGATACGGCGTGCGGGTGTTCGAGCCGATTCCCCGAAGTATCCGTTTCGCCGAAGCGCCAGCGGTGGGGAGGACGATTTTGGCTACCGCCCCCGATTCCCCCGGTGCTCGCGCGTACCGGCAACTCGCTGAGGATATCTCCGGGATGTGATCGAGCTGGCGCGTGACCTAGCCGGCGGCGTTCCCACCGGTCGGGTTGCCACCGGTTGGTTTGCCACCGTGCGTGCGGCGGCGACGACGGCGCGGCTTGCTGGCGTCGGATGAAGACGACCCCGACGAGTTACCTGATTCCTTTGTCGAAGAGGACTTGCCCGAGGACGATTTCCCCGAGGATGACTTCCCGGAAGACGTGGTGGAGCCACGGCGCTTCGAACCACCCGAGCGTTGTTGGTTGCCGCCACGGCGATCCTCCCGCGAGCGCGGACCGCCGGTGCGCTTTCCGGTTTCTCCAACATCTTCGACCTTCTCAGCAGACAATCCAGCTCGAGTGCGCTGGCCTTTCGGCAGTCGACCAGTGGTTCCCTCAGGTATGCCGAGTCCGGTGAACACATGGGGGCTGGTGGAGTAAGTCTCCAGAGGATCTTTAAACGGCAGCTTCAATGCCCGATCGATCATCTGCCAGCGCGCGATGTCCTCCCAGTCGACTAACGTGACGGCGACTCCCGACGCTCCGGCTCGACCGGTGCGACCGATTCTGTGCAGGTAAGTCTTCTCGTCATCTGGGCATTCGTAGTTGATGACATGCGTGACGCCATCGACATCAATGCCGCGGGCGGCAACATCGGTGGCGACAAGAACATCGACTTTGCCGGAGCGGAATGCGCGCAACGCTTGTTCACGCGCTCCCTGCCCTAGATCACCATGAACCGATCCCACGGCGAAGCCCCGCTCGGTGAGATCGTCGGTGATCTTCTGCGCCTTCCGCTTCGTGCGCGTGAAGATCATCGTCAGGCCGCGGTCTTTCGCCTGCAGAACACGTGCCAGCAACTCCACCTTGTCCATCGGGTGAGCCCGCCAGACGTGCTGTTCGATTGCATCGACGGTTGCGTTGTCATCCCCGGGGTCTATCGCCCGCATGTGGGTCGGCTGGTTCATGTAGCGACGCGCGAGAGCGATGATCTGGCCCGGCATGGTGGCGGAGAACAACATCGTCTGCCGGTTGGTGGGAACGAGTGCGACGATCTTCTCGACATCGGGGAGGAACCCCATGTCGAGCATTTCGTCTGCCTCGTCGAGCACGAGCTCGCGCACGTGTGACAGATCGAGATCGCCTCGTCCGGCCAAATCAATGATGCGTCCGGGCGTTCCGACGATGACGTCGATTCCTGCGCGAAGCGCGTCTATTTGCGGCTCGTAGGCCCTGCCACCGTAGATCGAGAGCACCCGAATGCCTAGCCCAGCACCAGCTTGCTCGATATCTGTCGCGACTTGGAGAGCCAACTCACGCGTGGGGCAGACGATCAAACCCTGGGGCTTGTTCCGTGCCGCCTCGGGAAGTTGGGTGTAGTCCTCGCTGGCGGGCGCCGCGATGCGTTGGATCAGCGGGATACCGAACCCCAGCGTCTTGCCGGTTCCGGTCTTCGCTTGACCGATAACGTCTCGGCCCTCGAGCGCCAGACCCAGGCACATTTCCTGGATCGGGAAAGCAGTCGTGATGCCGTGGCTGGAAAGGGCCTCCACGATTGGTGTGCTGACACCGAGTTCGGCGAAAGTCTTGGGTTCGACTGGATTCGGGTCGGTGGCTACCGGGTCGGCAGTGGCCGGATTCGTAGCGCCATCCGGCGCGGCTTGGTCAATGAGTTGGTCGTTCGTGGTGCTCAGCAGAACTCCTGGGTTCGGGAAGCACCGTGAGTGCGTCCGAGGTGGGTCGGTGAAGCGACACCGACGGCGAGATTCGATGTCCCGCGATGTCTCCATGGTACCGGCCGGACGAGATCCCTGCCGTCACTAGGGCTGGGTGGCTACCCTGGGGTCATCATGATCGACGGCTCCACACCTTTCGACTCGACGGATGCGGCCCTGTCCGATCCGTCGTATCGGGCCGCCCTCGTCGATCTTTTCGGCGTGCTTGCGTATGGCGAGCTCGTGGCGTTCGAGCGCTTGGCGGCGGACGCGGCGATGGCCCCCCGGGTGGAGGACAAGGCCGCTCTCGCAGGCATGGCGACGTCGGAGTACCGCCACTTCCTATCGCTCAAGGATCGCCTCTCCGACCTTGGCGTCGATCCCAATGAAGCGATGGAGCCGTTTCGGCAACCGATTGATGAGTTCCATGCGCACACCAAGCCGGCGGATTGGTTGGAAGGGTTGGTGAAGGCCTACGTGGGCGACGGCATCGGTACCGACTTCTATCGCGAAATCTCGGCGTTTGTTGATCCGGCGAGTCGTGAGTTGGTGCTCAATGTGTGTGAGGACCTCGGACAATCCGCGTTCGCCGTAGATCGTGTGCGCTCGGCCATTGCCGCCGATCCGCGGGTGGCCGGTCGACTCGCTCTGTGGGGACGACGTCTCGTCGGTGAAGCTCTCTCTCAAGCACAGAGAGTGGCGGCCGACCGCGATGCGCTATCCGCCCTGCTTGTCGGCGGAGCCGATCGTCCGGGCGTAGACCTGGCAGAGATCGGCCGGATGCTGGCCAGACTTACCGACAACCACACGCGCCGGATGCAAGAGTTGGGCTTGGCCGCCTAGGACGACGACGGGTCACTCCCGCAATCGAGCGAGGAGTTTAGGAGGCGCTCCCGAAGCCGACTTTGCGGCTTGCGGCCGGACCTATCTCGACGTACGCGATCTTCGCGGACGGAACCAGAACCTGGCGTCCTCGGGAATCAGTGAGCGAGAGAAGCGTGCCTTTGTCGATCGCCGACGACACGGCTTTGGTGATCGCCTCCGCAGTCTCGTCGCTCTCAACCGTTATCTCTCGGGGTGTATCGACGACTCCGACCTTGATCTCCACCGCTGTCATCCCTTTCCTCGACTCTTCGTGTTGCGCTGACGTTGTGTGCTCGCCGGGCGATCACGAGACTACGCGACGATAGGCGATAGCGCCTATTCCGAGGGCTCTCCCGGCGGATGGGTGAGAGGAAAGCTCCGGATGCCGCGCCAGGCCAGTGATGCAACGAGGTCGGCGGACTCCTCCAGAGTTGTCTCCGATTGATCGGACGTTAACCAGCGACTGGCGGCTACTTGGGCCAGCCCCTGAAGCCCCGATCCAAGAAGCATGGCCTGCTCGTGACGAAGGCCAGTGTCGGCGGAGATGACGTCCGCGATCTTGCTGGCAATGGCTTCGTGCACACGATCGACGCGTTCTCTCACGGCTGATTCGTTCATCACGTCACTTTCGAACACCAGTCGAAAGGCACTGTTCCGGTCCGCGACGAAGGCGAAGTACGCGCGCATGGTGGCCCCGACTCTCTCCTTGTTGTCGGTGGTGCTGGCCAGTGCGGCGTCCGCCGAGTGAAGAAGTTCTTCGATCCCTCGATCCAGCAGAGCGAGATATAGCTCGAGTTTGCTGGGGAAGTGCTGGTAGAGCACCGGCTTCGTTACCCCGGCGGCGTCGGCAATCTCGTCCATCCCGGCGGCGTGATAGCCGCGTTCCATGAATACCTTGCGCGCCTGCGTCATGACCTGCTCGCGCCGCTGCTCGCGCGGCATCCGGGTTCCCTTTGTGCCAGAAGCGTCCGTGGGCACAGAAGTGTCCGAAGCAGGATCGGTCATCCGTTCAGGTTAGCCCCCGAGCGTCGTACTCTTGTTGTGTGAGTACGGCTGCGCCCGAGATGGTCCTCGATATGCGGGGCGTCACCGTCATGTATGGCTCGGCCCGGGGGATCGAAGACGTTTCGCTATCCGTGCCGGCAGGACAGGTCACGGGGCTTCTGGGCCCGAACGGATCGGGTAAGACGACGTTGCTGCGGGCGGTGCTCGACCTTGTTCACCCGCAACAGGGCTCTATCGACATCGTTACGACGAGTTCAAAAGACCGGCGTGCTCGAGCCAACGTGGCCTACCTGCCGGGCGATTTGTCCCTTCCGGGCCGGCTGACCGGCAAGGCCCTCCTGCGACGATTCAGTGCAGCCGGTGGTGGGTTGGATCCGACCCGGGTGGAATCACTCACCAAGCGCCTTGGAGTCGACCTGACCAGGCCCGTGGGCACGTTGTCCAAGGGCAACAGGCAGAAGGTCGGCTTGGTACTCGCCTTCGCCAAGAACGCCCGAGTCCTCCTGCTCGACGAGCCGACATCCGGACTCGACCCGTTGCTGCAGAGAGAATTCGCCGTCCTGGTCGACGAAGTGACCAAGGATGGAACCGCCGTTGTCCTCTCGAGCCACGTGATGTCCGAACTCGAAGATCTCGCTGACCGTGTTGCCGTTCTTCGGGAAGGTCGATTGGTCGCGGTAGAGACGATCGATCAGTTGCGTGCACGGGCTCGACAACGCATTCGCATTCGGACTGTGGACGCGAATGCAACCGACGCTTGCCGCGACAGTCTCGCTCGGCTGCCAGGCGTCGATGCGCATGCGGCAGACGCGGTGATCGATGCGACTTTTACCGGAGGGGTCGATCGGATCATTAAGGCGCTGGCGGAACACTCCGTGCAGTCGATCGAATCCGTCGGCGGCGAACTCGATGAAGTTCTCCTCGACTTCTATTCGGATGACCGCTACGCACCGAAGGTTGGTGAGTAGGCCGATGTCGCTGCTTGTTTCTGATCTGCGTCTTCGATGGCGATCATTGCTGTGGTGGACAGTAGGTGTCGTACTGCTCTCAACTCTCGTCTCTTCCTTCTACAAATCCATCGCGGGAGACACCGCGTACGAAGAGGTCTTCAGCAGCCTGCCTGAGTCGCTGCAAGGTCTCATCGGTGGCGCTGACCTCGGCACCCCGGTGGGTTACTTATCGGCGGAGATGTACTCCTTCTTCATGCCGGCGGTTCTCCTCGTCTTCGCCATCGGACGATCAACATCGACGTTGGCGGGCGAAGAAGAGGACCACACGCTCGACCTGCTGCTGGCCCAGCCGATCAGCCGGACAGCGCTGTACGTGCAGAAAGTTGTTGGTGTCGCCTTAGGTATCGCTGTTCTGGCGATCGCCGTCGCGGTGCCCGTGATCGCGTTGGCGGATTGGTCGGAGTTGAAGGTTCCCGCGGCGAATCTGTGGGCCGCGACGGCCCAGTTGTTCGCCTTCGTTCTCTTCTTGGGAATGCTCGCGATGACGGTGTCGGCAAGCATGGGACGCCGCGCCGCGGGCGTGGGAGTAGCGGCCGGACTGGCGTTCGTGACCTACCTCCTCGATGGATTCGGAAAATCGATCGAGTGGCTGGAGCCCTGGCGGGTTCTCACCCCCTGGTACTGGTACGACGTCGGAGAAGCGCTGGCGGAGTCAATGCCGTGGACCTCCTTCGCCGTGCTGCTGGGCGCGACCCTCATCGTCGGTGCCCTTGGCTTGTGGGGATTCAACCGTCGTAATCTTCGATCGTGACGACGGTGCTGCGGCCGGAACGGCCTTTCGATCGACACGAGGCGCTGCTGGCTCAGCGGACCTTGTTCTATCGGCACGCCCCGTCGTCGCAGACGGATGCTCCTGCGGCGCTTTTTCTCCATGGGCTGGGCGGCTCTGCTTTGAACTGGACGGACTTCATGGGCCGCATGAGCAGCCGCTTGGATTGCTACGCATTGGACCTGCACGGATTCGGCTCGTCACCGCCTCCTCGCGACGGCGACATGACACCCCGTGGGCATGCGCGAGCCGCGGCTGACTTCATCCTGGAGCGCGATCTGGGCCCTGTGCACGTGTTCGGAAATTCCATGGGCGGCGCTGTCTCCGTGCAATTGGCCGCGCGTCGACCCGACCTTGTGCGATCGGTGACGTTGATTTCCCCTGCGTTGCCGAGTCTGACCTACGCCACCAAGGGCAACGTCCACCTTCCGGTGATCTCGGTTCCCGGGGTCGGGGAGCGGTTGGTTCCCAAGTTCGTGGAGACGACCAGTCCCAAAGAGCGCGTGCAGGCGACGATCGATGGCACGTTCGCCGACCCCTCCCGAATGCCGGCGGATCGATTGAGTGAAGCCATCGGTGAGGTGGAGGCCCGCGATGCCCGGCCGTACGCGAATGACGCGTTCTTGAGTTCCTTGCGAGGCTTGATGCGGACCTACTTCGACCCTGGCCCCCAGCGGCCATGGAAGCTCGCCGAGAGAGTGGTGGCGCCGA
The DNA here is from genome assembly GCA_012103605.1 of Candidatus Nanopelagicales bacterium. Classification (GTDB taxonomy): domain Bacteria; phylum Actinomycetota; class Actinomycetes; order S36-B12; family S36-B12; genus S36-B12. Next base: position 4,593 of record WLWL01000013.1, on the reverse strand, counting down.
CCCTGCTCATCTATGGGCGCCAAGATCCGCTGGTCGACTCTCGAACTGCCCATCGAGCAACAAAGCATTTCCCGAACGCCCACGTGGTGGTCCTCCCGGACAGCGGGCATGTGGCCCAGATGGAGCACCCGGAGTTCGTCGAAGCAGCCTGGGATCGCTTCATCGCGCCGACTCTCGACTCGTATTAGCCGCGAGCCCTGCTCTCTCCGGTTTTCCACAGGGCGATTTCGCGTATTCCACGAGCCCGACGTGGCGACGTAGCGTCGATGACAACTGCGAAAGGGGTCGTCGATGCAGCAGCACGCTCATTGGTGCGCGCAGGTCGAGGAACGAGTTCGTGCCGAAGTGCGGGCTCTTCGCCTCGACCCGATGCACGATGGAACCCAGGTGTTGTCGATCATCGAAAGAATCGGCGCTGACGTCGTTATCGGCAGTTGCGGCACGCACGAAGAACAGCCGTCCGTTGCATCTGATGTCGCTGCCGTGGTCACGGCCGTTCACCATTCCATCTGCGGATTCGGCCCCTTACAGCCGTTCTTCGACGATGACACCGTCGAAGAGATATGGATCAATGAGCCGGGTCGCGTGTTCGTCGCTCGCTCAGGCGTGAGTGAATTGACGCCCATCGTCATGACCTCGGCCCAGGTTCGCGATCTCGTGGAACGCATGCTGCGATGGTCCGGACGGAGACTTGACCTTTCCCAGCCTTTCGTCGACGCGACCTTGCCCGATGGAAGCCGGTTGCACGTGGTGATTCCGGACGTGACCCGCGATCACTGGGCCGTCAATATTCGCCGTTTCGTGATCCGCCCGAGCACGATTCACGATCTGGTGCATGCGGGAACGTTGACGGCGCACGCGGCGACCTTCTTGGAGGCCTCGGTGGTGTCGGGGTCGAACATCGTTGTTGCGGGTGGCACGCAAGCGGGAAAGACCACGTTGTTGAACGGTCTTCTGGGGTCTGTCCCTGTGCGTGAACGAATCATTACCTGCGAAGAAGTCTTCGAAATACGCTGCAATCACCCGGACTGGATCGCGATGCAGACCCGCGATGCGAGCTTGGAAGGCACGGGAGAGATTCCCTTGCGGCGCTTGATCCGGGAGGCGTTACGGATGCGCCCCACGCGCTTGATCGTGGGAGAGGTGCGGCAAGCGGAGTCGCTTGATCTGCTGGTCGCGATGAATTCCGGCATGCCATCGATGAGCACTCTCCACGCGAATAGCGCCCGAGAAGCGGTGACGAAGTTGTGCACGCTGCCACTGCTCGCGGGACAGAACATCCCGGGTGACTTCGTGGTCCCCACCGTCGCATCGAGTGTGGACCTCGTCGTGCATGTCGCAACGGACGTTCGTGGCCGACGGTATGTGACCGAAATATCTGCGCTGACGGGTCGAGTCGAGTCGGGAACGATCGAATTGGCGAGCATCTTCGCGGACCGCGGCGAGGGATTGCTGCGAGAGCGAGGATTTCCCGCGCGCGTTGATCACTACCGTCGCCATGGTTTCGACGTTATGTCGCTACTCGCCACGGCCCCGCGGGTCACTGATTCGCGTGAATCTGACCCTCGTGCATCTGATCCCACTACGTCTAATGCCTCGCGTGCACGCACGCAGCGGGTGGCGGCTGCCTGATGGGCGCGATCGTTGGTCTGGGTGTGGGAGTTGGGCTCCTGTTGATCTTCCTCGCCTACACGGGCGGCGGCCCCGAGCGCCGCCGCTCGAGCCGTCGGGTTGGTCGACTCGATGCGCTCATCCACGCGGCAGGCATCGCTCGCCTGTCCCGAACCGGTCTCGTGGGGGCCAGCGTCGGGTCGGCGATGGTGGTGTTCACGGTCACCGTGATCGTGACGGCGGTGCCGGTAGTTGCCCTTCTCGCGGGCCTTGCGGCAGCGAGTGTGCCGGTGCTTCTCCTGCGGCGGCGCGTGAACCAGCAGATCAAAGCCCGTCAGGAGTCGTGGCCAGATGCGGTTGATCAGCTCACCTCGGCTATTCGTGCCGGCCTTTCCTTACCGGAAGCAGTGGCCGATTTGGCCCGACGAGGCCCCGAACCGTTGCGGATGTCCTTTGCTGAGTTCGATGCCGAATACCGGGTCCGGGGTTCCTTCCCGGATGCACTCGACGCGCTTCAAGAAGCATTGGCGGACCCGGTCGCCGATCGCGTATGTGCGTCGTTGCGTATCGCGCGTGACGTTGGCGGCAGCGATCTCGGCAATGTCTTGCGGACACTCAGTGGTCTGCTCCGGGAGGACTTGCGAACGCGTGGAGATATAGCCGCTCGTCAATCGTGGACTGTCAACGCTGCTCGTGTATCCGTTGCGGCTCCGTGGCTGACGCTTGCGTTGTTGTGTACCCGACCGGAAGCCGTAGCCGCTTTCACGTCATGGTCAGGGACGCTTCTCTTGGTGGCGTGTGCCGTGGTCTCGGTCATCGCTTACCGCTTGATGAAGCGACTGGGCAGGCTCCGGCTGCCGGAGCGAGTGCTGGCATGAGCAGCGCACTCATGGGATCACTAGTCGGGCTTGTGGCGATGTCCGGTCTCTTGACCACCATTAGCCGCGTTCGCGCCACCGCGCCCCCCTCGATACCTGTTCGCGTCGGTCTCCACCGAGGAACTCGGACCCTGGATCACCAAAAGTCTGGTCCGTTAAGCGCGTATGTCGCACTTCTCCGGCCGCGAATGTTGCAAACCTCAGACTCGGTGTCACGCCGCCTTGCGACTGCTGGGCGAAGCGGAGGAATTGCGCAGCTTCGCTGGGATCAGCTCGCGTGGGGAGGGTGCGGACTCGGGGTCGGCATTGTCGTCGCCTGGTGGAGCATCCTGCGTGGCTCCTCACCGGCGGCACTCGTCCTGTTGCCTGCCATCGGGGCCGTTCTCGGTGTCCTCTTTCTCGACCGTCGAATCGCCCGACAGGCCACGAGACGTCGGGCCCGAATCGAGGAGCAACTTCCCGATGTTGCCGAACTGCTGGCATTCGCGGTAGCTGCCGGCGAGTCGATGATCCCGGCTCTGCATCGTGTCAGCGGCATGATCCGGGGAGACCTAGGCGACGAACTAGGTGTTGTCGTAGCCGAGGCATCGACGGGTATTCCGCTGGAGCGTGCTCTTCGGTCGGCGTCGGACCGAATGGACGTGCCGGCAGTCGAGCGATTTGTCGACGGTCTGGTGATCTCTCTTGAGCGAGGCACGCCTCTGGTGGGCATCGTTCGGGCGCAAGCGCGCGATGCACGGACCCTTCAACAGCAAGCGCTCATCGAGCAGGCCGGAAAGAAAGACGTCGTGATGCTCATTCCTGTCGTCTTCCTCATCCTGCCGACGGTCGTTGCTATTGCCCTCTTTCCCGGCCTTCGTGGCCTCGAGACCCTCGTGTCGTGATCACAACAACCGAAAGGAAAAACAATGAACATATCCCGCCAGCTGTATATCCGTGTTGCCGCCTGGATCGACGAACTTGCCGACGGAGAACGTGGGGATGTCCCCGGTTGGGTCTTGGTGACCGTCATGACCGCCGGACTGGTGACGGCGATCTGGCTCATCGCCGATGATCAACTGACAGCGGTGCTTGACCGAGCGATTTCGAGTGTTTCGCAGCCGTGACGGTGACAGGTGCGCTTGTTGATCGGCTACGAGCCGATGACGGTGCCGCCCCTGTCGAGTTCGCGCTGATCACACCTCTGCTCCTCGTCGTCACCCTTGCTGTGTTGCAACTCGCACTTGTCCTTCACGTCAGGGAAGTTGCCATTGGTGCAGCGTCACAAGGTGCTCGCGTTGCGGCGATGACGAACGGAGACCTCTTCCAGGGCAAAGCGAGGGCCGAGCGCGTGTTGCGTCAGTCGATCGCGGCGCCTGCCCTCCGAAGCACCCACGCACGAATTGACCGCGAGGGGCCGGTACCTGTCGCAGCGGTTGATATGACGCTCAACCTGCCCATCGTTGGCATGTTCGGTCCTACAACGATGACGGTGACCGGCCGTTCGCTCCTCGAATCGGGAAGTGAGTTGGTCCCGGGCTTCGCCGTGGAGTGACAATGCGCGACGACACCGGTGCGGCGATTCCCGAATTCATCGTTGTAGCCGTCGGCATCATGATTCCCCTCGCCTATGTGCTGATCGCTCTTGCCGATGTTCTCGGTGCCCTTTCGGCCGCGCAATCTGCCGTGCGCGAGGCGTCGCGCGTCTACTCCCGCGATATTTCCTCGATAAGCGGCGAGTATCGGGCCCGGCAGGCCGCCCAGATCGCTTTCGCCGATCGTCATCTCGATCTCCCGGAGGAATCGTTGACATTCCATTGCTCGTTGGGTGGGTGCCTCGAACCAGGAAGTCGCATTCGGGCGGTCCTGGAATGGGACATGCCACTGCCGTGGCTTCCCGCGACCTTCCATTCGTTTGTCCACGTGCCGATCACCGCTTCTCAGGAATTCGTGGTGGACAAGTATCGACCGTCGGGCGCACGATGACGGGCGCACGATGAAGCGCGCATCTTCAGAAGACGGCAGCGTGCTGCTGTTGGGAATTGGGCTTATCGGAGTGCTTCTTATGGCGATCTCCGTGGTTACGGACGCATCGATGGCCTTCCATCAACGCTCGGTGCTTCAG
>WLWL01000012.1 GCA_012103605.1 Candidatus Nanopelagicales bacterium | reverse complement strand
CCGCAGGCGTGAGGCCCGTTCGTCATTAGGGTGGGGCGGTGCTGATCTGCCGTTTCGCCGTCGGCGAGGACATCTGGTTCGGAGCTGTCGACGGTCTCGACGATGACGATCAGGTGACGGACGAGTCGATCGTCGCACCCATTGAGGGCCACCCGTTCGTGGATATCCGCCCCGAGGGAAGTGTCATGAAACTGGCGGACGTCCGACTTTTGGCACCGGTGATCCCATCCAAGATCGTCTGCGTCGGTAAGAACTACCGTGAACACGCTGCCGAGATGGACAGTGAAGCCCCCGACGAGCCGCTGTTGTTTCTGAAGCCGAGTACCGCGGTGATCGGATCGGGAGACCCGATCGACCTGCCGTGGCAATCCGAGCAGGTGGAGCACGAAGGGGAGTTGGCCGTCGTCATCGGCCGAATGTGCAAGGACATTCCCATCGATCGGGTGGACGAGGTCGTTTTTGGATACACGTGTGCCAACGACGTGACCGCGCGAGATCTGCAGAAGTCGGATGGACAGTGGGCTCGGGCCAAAGGATTCGACACCTTCTGCCCGCTGGGCCCGTGGATTCAAACCGAACTCTCTCCCGCGGATGCGGACATCACGGTGCGCGTGAATGGGGAGCAACGTCAGCACGGGGGCATCGACGCGATGGTGCATGACGTACCGGCGGTGGTGTCGTACGTGAGTTCGTGCATGACGCTGCTTCCAGGTGACGTGATCTTGACGGGAACGCCGGAGGGCGTGGGCCCGCTCACCGATGGAGACTTAGTCAGTATCGGTATCTCGGGAATCGGAACGTTGACGAATCCGGTGAGGAGTGCTGCCCCGTGAGCGATGTTCGTGTTCGCTTCTGCCCGTCCCCTACGGGCAATCCGCACGTGGGGTTGATCCGAACCGCCCTGTTCAACTGGGCGTTCGCGCGGCACACCCACGGCACCTTCGTCTTTCGTATCGAGGACACGGATGCATCTCGAGACAGCGAGGAGTCCTACCAAGCACTCATCGATTCGCTGCAGTGGCTCGGACTTGATTGGGATGAGGGGCCCGAAGTGGGAGGCCCCTTCGGCCCGTACCGACAATCCGAGCGAGGGACGGACTACGACGCGATGGTGGACGCCCTCGTTGCGGGTGGATACGCGTACGAATGCTTCTGCTCCACCGAAGAACTGGATGCACGACGTCAGCAGGCGATGGCGGAGAAGCGCGCCCCTGGCTACGACGGACACTGTCGAGACGTGAGCGATGAGGCCCGGTCTGCTTACCGCGCCGAAGGTCGCGCCCCGGTGGTCCGTTTTCGCATGCCCGATCGGGACTGCACCTGGAACGACCTCATCCGCGGCGAGATCACGTTCGCGGCCGGACAGATTCCGGACTTTGTTCTCCAGCGTGCCAATGGAGAGCCGCTTTACACGCTGGTGAACCCCACCGATGACGCCGCCATGAGGATCACGCACGTACTGCGCGGCGAAGACCTGTTGTCGTCGACTCCCCGGCAAATCGCTCTGTATGAAGCGATGATCGACCTCGGAGTATTCGACGGCCCGGTTCCGCAGTTCGGCCACCTGCCCTACGTGATGGGCGAAGGCAACAAGAAGCTATCGAAGCGCGACCCAGAGTCGTCGTTGCAGATGTATCGCGACCAGGGATACCTGCCCGAGGCGTTGACCAATTACCTCGCGCTGTTGGGGTGGTCTCCGGGGGGCGATGTCGAGTTCTTCAGCAAAGAGCAGATGGCTCAGTCCTTCTCCCTCGAGCGCGTCAATCCCAACCCCGCGCGCTTCGATGTGAAGAAGTGCACGGCCATCAACGGCGATTGGATTCGGCACCTTGCCATCGACGACCTCGTCGAGCGCCTGGTGCCGTACCTGCAGCGCGATGGAGTCATCGGCTCGACACCGTCCGCCCAGGACATGGATCTGGTCCGCGCCGTGGTGCCACTGATCTCGGAACGATTGGAAACCCTCGGGCAGGCCAGCGCCATGGTGGGCTTCCTGTTCACAGACGAAATCGCCATCGATGCCGGCGATGCCGAGAAGATCATGGGAGACCAGGCCGGTGACGTCCTCCAGGCGGCCGAGGCGGCCCTCGCGGGACTCGACGAGTGGACCACGGAGGCGATCGAGGGTGCCTTGCGGTCAGCGCTGATCGACGAGCGCGGATTGAAGCCGAAGGTGGCGTTCGGACCAGTCCGCCTGGCGATTACCGGGCGTCGGGTGTCGCCGCCACTCTTCGAATCGATGGAATTGCTGGGCGCCGATCGCTCGCTTGACCGGATTCGTTCGCTCCACGCCTCATGACTACACTGACGTGGTCTCGTGGGGTATGGGGTAATTGGCAGCCCGACTGGTTCTGGCCCAGTTAGTCTAGGTTCGAGTCCTGGTACCCCAGCGACGAGCGTTTGCTCGGCACGGCCCCGTTGTGTAGCGGCCTAGCACGCCGCCCTCTCAAGGCGGTAGCGCGGGTTCGAATCCCGTCGGGGCTACAAGGGCCCTCCCACAGGGGAGGGCTCTTTTGTTTGCTCCGTAGACTGCTGCCTCCACGAAGATGCGCACCGAACGTGACGCGCGAAGTGACATGGAGGAATCAGTGGGTCGCACTCTGGCCGAGAAGGTGTGGCACAACCACGTCGTCAGGTCTGCCGAAGGTGAACCGGATCTGCTGTACATCGATCTGCACCTGGTGCACGAGGTGACCAGCCCGCAGGCCTTCGACGGTCTTCGAGCTGCCGGCCGACCGGTGCGTCGTCCGGATCTCACGGTGGCTACGGAAGACCACAACATTCCCACCATCGATGTGGACAAGCCCATCGCCGATCCGGTGTCGCGCGCGCAAGTCGAGGCGCTACGGAAGAACTGCGCGGAGTTCGGTGTCCCGTTGTATTCGCTCGGGAACGTCGAGCAGGGCATCGTGCACGTCGTTGGTCCCCAGATGGGGTTGACACAACCGGGCATGACCATTGTGTGCGGCGACTCCCACACCAGCACGCATGGAGCCTTCGGTGCCCTGGCATTCGGCATCGGAACCAGCGAGGTTGAGCACGTTCTCGCGACTCAGACCTTGCCGCTAAAGCCCTTCAAGACGATGGCGATCAACGTGGACGGCGACCTGCCCGAGGGGGTGTCGGCAAAGGACATCATCTTGGCGGTGATCGCGAAGATCGGGACCGGCGGCGGGCAGGGGTATGTGCTCGAGTATCGCGGTTCGGCCATGCGTGGCTTGTCGATGGAAGGACGCATGACAGTTTGCAATATGTCGATCGAAGCAGGCGCGCGGGCCGGCATGATCGCTCCGGATCAGACAACGTTCGACTATGTCGAAGGCCGTGAGAAGGCACCTAGCGGACAGGAGTGGGACGACGCGGTCGCGTATTGGGAAACCCTGTTCACCGACGACGACGCCGAGTTCGATGCGGTGGTCGATATCGACGCCACCACGCTCACGCCTTTCGTCACCTGGGGCACCAACCCGGGGCAAGGTCTGCCGCTGTCGGCGTCGGTGCCGTCGCCGGAGGACGCCACCGATGATGTCGATCGGGTGGCGATCGAGCGCGCCCTGGAGTACATGGATCTCACCCCCGGGACACCGCTGCGTGACGTCGCCGTCGACACAGTGTTCATCGGGTCGTGTACCAACGGTCGCATCGAGGATCTGCGGGTCGCTGCGGACATCCTGCGAGGCCGCAAGGTAAAAGACGGCATGCGTCTGATGGTTGTGCCGGGTTCGGCACGGGTTCGCTTGCAGGCGGAATCTGAAGGTTTGGATCAGGTGTTCTTGGAGGCCGGTGGTGAATGGCGCGGAGCCGGGTGCTCGATGTGCTTGGGCATGAACCCCGACAAACTGACGCCCGGTGAGCGAAGTGCGTCCACGTCCAACAGAAACTTCGAGGGACGACAAGGCCCCGGCGGGCGCACGCACCTGGTGTCTCCAGCGGTTGCCGCCTCGACCGCAGTCACGGGGCACCTGTCGTCACCCGCGGATCTGGCGTAGGCGAGGAGCGCACCATGGAACCCTTCATCCGGCATACCGGAACGGCCGCACCCTTGCGCCGGAGCAATGTCGATACCGATCAGATCATCCCTGCGGAGTACCTCAAGAGGATTACCCGTGATGGATTCGAAGACGGACTCTTCTCCGCGTGGCGCAAGGACCCCGACTTCGTCTTGAATCGGGACGAATATCAGGGTGTCAGCATTCTGGTGGCTGGTCCCGACTTCGGTACCGGCTCCTCCCGAGAGCACGCGGTGTGGGCCCTGCAGAACTACGGATTCTGCGTTGTCCTGTCCTCTCGCTTCGCCGACATCTTCCGCGGGAACTCAGGCAAGGGCGGACTCTTGACCGCCCAGGTGGACCAAAGCGTTATCGAGGAATTGTGGACGCTCATCGAAGCGGATCCTTCCCTCGAGGTCACGGTCGATCTTGACGCGCGGACGGTCCGCGCCGGTGATCTGACGGCGGACTTCGAGGTCGATGACTACGTACGGTGGCGTTTATTGGAAGGGCTGGACGACATCGGCATCACGATGCAGCACTCGGATGCCATCGCAGAGTTTGAGGCGCACCGACCGAACTTCGCACCGGTCACTCAATAGCCGCATGTGACCAATATCCCGTGCCCTGCGGCGACTTTTTCCGGCGCGGCGACAGTCGAAAGCCTGTAAAGACGCTTACGTTCACACCGGTGGCCGACCGGTCACATCCCAGCGCCCTTTGGAGGGGTACCACTCGTGAACAAGGCAGACCTGATCGACAACGTGGCTGAGCGTCTTGGCCATAGCAAGAAGGACGTTACCGACATCGTGGACGCGTTCTTGCTCGAGACGAAGAAGGCCGTCGCAAAGGGCAATAAAGTGGCTGTTGCCGGCTTCGGAGTCTTCGAGTCCACCGCACGCAAGGCTCGTATTGGCCGCAATCCGCGTACCGGTGAGGCCGTGAAGATCAAGGCGACCAAGCTGCCGAAGTTCCGCCCGGGCGCAGAATTCAAGGGCGTCGTCTCCGGAGCCAAGAAACTGGTGGAACCGGGCGCGAGCAAAGTAAGCAAGCCGGCTGCCAAGAAGGCGACCGCGAAGAAGACGACCGCGAAGAAGGCGAGCAAGCCCGCTGCCAAGAAGGCGACCGCGAAGAAGACAAGCAAGCCGGCTGCCAAGAAGGCGACCGCGAGGAAGACAAGCAAGCCGGCCGCCAAGAAGCGCTAGCCGGCTCCATCAATCGCGCAGGGGGTCGCCCGTGAGGGCGGCCCTTTGTGCGTATGCGCGTGTTGTCGCGGGGCCCAGGCCGATCCGATGCGCGTCCCACAGGTCGACGTCGGTGTCGACGTCGCGTCGGGCGCGCGTCCATAGGTAAGCGTCGTCGCCACTTGTCGCGGTCGAACCCAGTTCGACGGCGCCGCTTGCTCGGTGCCGAGCACGTGAGTGCGAGCCGAAGAAGGAGCGCGCACCGGGTACTTGGGCACACCACATCGTCGAGCCGGTTCCCGCGGCATCGGCCACAAAGGAAACGTCGTAGTCGTGCGCCTGGGCCAGGACTGCGTCGAGAGTAGCGCCGGTGAGACAGGGAGTGTCGGCAAGGATGCCGATCACCGGTTGATTCGGCTCGCAGATCGCCCGTACCGAGGCAATGGCCTCATTGATTCCACTCGCCGAAGCCTCGGGTACGAAATCGCTGTTGGCTTCGCGCGCCAGGGCTTCGATGGATGCGTCGGGGGACACCACGATGGTCCGGCCGATTTTCGCCGACGCACGGCAGGCTCGAAGGACATCGCGGGCGAAGGCTTCAATAAGGCCCGGTGCTGGGGAAGACCCGGTGAGCAATCGGGACTTTCCCTCCGTCAGGGAGCGCACGGGAACGATGGCCGTCCATCGTTCGCCGGCGCTGGGGTTGTTCGGCACGTCCCTATTCAACGCCACCGACCCGCTAGCCTGCCCAGGTGCCGCGAGGAGGAGTGCCCCGAGTGCGCCGGTCCTGGAAACTCGGGCCGGGTTACCGGATTGCAGTGTTCCTGCTGTGGCCGCTGATGACCTGGTTCACCAAGCGGGACTGGCGGGGCATGGAGAACCTCAATGCCGACGAGGGAGGAATCATCGTCGCCGGCAACCACATCTCCTGGTTCGATCCCCTCGTCATCTCGCACGCACTATGGGAGAACGATCGGCCCCCGCGGTTCCTGGCAAAAGAATCGGTGTTCCGAGTCCCGATCGTGGGAACCATCATCGCAAGTGCGGGACAGATCCCGGTTTATCGGGAGACGCGTGAGGCCATTGCGGCGGTGCGTGACGCGGTCACGGCGATCGAGGCCGGTGAGTGCGTGGTCGTCTACCCCGAGGGAACGATCACCAAGGACCCCGACCTATGGCCGATGGTCGGGAAGACCGGTGCGGCACGCATCGCGTTGGCGACCGGTCGTCCTCTCATTCCGGTGGCGCAATGGGGAGCGTGCGATGTTATTGGCCCCTATAAGAAGGAGTTCCGCTTGTTTCCCCGCAAGACCATGCACGTGCGGGCGGGGGAGCCGGTGGATCTATCCGACCTTGCCGGTCGTCCACTCGATCATGCGACACTCAATATCGCGACGGACCGAATCGTCCAGGCCATAACCGAGCTTCTCGAGGGCATCCGCGACCAGAAGGCCCCGGTCGAACGGTATTCACCAGCGAAGGCGCGCCGGCAGGAACGCGAGTCGACCAGCGCTCTCGACGAGGAGGACCAGTGACCCGAGTAGCCATGATGGGATCCGGCTCGTGGGGCACCGCGTTTGCCATGGTGCTCGCGCACGCTGGTTGTGAGGTCACCATGTGGGCCCGGGACCCGAAGACCGTCGAGCAGATCACGACGATCCATCAAAACCGCACGTACCACCCGGGTATCGAACTCCCGGCCGAAGTGCGCGCGACCCTCACGCCTCAAGAAGCATTGCAGGGCGCCGACTACGTAGTGCTGGCTATCCCGTCGCAGGTGGTGCGGGCCAACATTTCGCATTGGAAGCCGTTCATCTCGGAATCGGCCGTCATCATCTCGCTCATCAAGGGAATCGAAATCGGCACCAGCAAGCGCATGAGCCAAGTCATCGACGAGTTACTGGGCACACCCCCAAGCCAGGTAGCCGTCGTCTCCGGACCCAACCTCGCTCGTGAGATCGTTCAACGCCAACCGACCGCGTCCACCGTGGCCTGCGCGGACGCCGACACTGCCCAGCGGGTGCAGGCCATCTGCACCACCAACTACTTCCGGCCCTACTGGACTACCGACGTGGTCGGAACAGAGATCGGTGGATCGGTCAAGAACGTGATTGCGGTCGCCAACGGCATGGCCGTGGGTATGGGTCTAGGAGAGAACTCCCAAGCGTCACTGATCACCCGCGGTCTGGCCGAAATGGCGCGACTCGGAGTGGCGTTGGGGGCCGAGCCACTGACGTTCCAGGGCTTGGCCGGCGTCGGAGATCTTGTGGCGACGTGCCAGTCACCGCTCTCGCGCAACCGAACCTTCGGAGAAAACATCGGCTCGGGTCTCACGGTGCAGGAAACCATCGACATCACGCGACAAACGTGCGAGGCGTATAAGAGTTGCACGCCCATTCTCGAGTTGGCACGCGATCACGGGGTCGAGATGCCGATCACCGAGCAGGTCGTCAACGTTTTGCACCACGATCACTCACCGACGGTCATGGCCGCCGCCTTCATGGCTCGAGACACCCGAGCCGAATCCGAACTCGGACCCTGACGGGTCGAGAATCAACCAGCGTGTATCGCGTGCGCGAGGTCGGCCCATAGATCGGACGGATCCTCGATGCCGACCGACAATCGAACAAGATCTTCGGGGACGTGCTCGGCCTCCAGGGGCCAGCGGCGGCGCCTTTCTAACAGCGACTCGACGCCGCCCAGGCTGGTGGCGTGCGCCCACAACCGGGTTCCCTGACACACCCGGTCCGCGCGAGCCGCATCGCCGCCGAATTCGATCGACACCATCGTTCCGGCTTGTCGAACACGGCTGATCGAAGGTTCGCTTCGGAGCTTGTTCGCAAGAAACTGCGCGCTTGCTTCAGCGCGCTGGATCCGAAGGGCCAGTGTTCGGACGCCGCGCAAAGCCAAGTATGCGTCGAAAGCGCTCGGTGCGGCTCCGAGAAGAATGCGTCGGGTGCGGAGTTCCTCCGCTAGTTCCGGGTCTTCGGTGACAAGAGCTCCCATGAGTAGATCGGAATGCCCGGACAAGCTCTTGGTCGCACTGTGCATCACGATATGTGCCCCGAGTTCCAACGGTCGCTGCAGGATCGGCGTCGCGAACGTGTTGTCCACGACCGTGCGGACGCCGGCGGATCGTGCGGCCGGCAGGCAGGTCGCGAGATCGGCTTCCTCAAGGAGGGGATTAGTCGGTGACTCCATCCACAGCGTGTGCACTCCGGTCGTGAGGCTGGCCAGGATGGCATCGGTGTCGGTGACATCGATCAACGTCAAGTCGATGCGGCCTCGCTCGGCAAGTTCCCGTAACCGGACGGCGACACCGGTGTAGGTGGTCGTCGGGGCGACCACCCGCCCACCGACGGGAATCAGGTCGAGGACAGCGTCGGCGGCTGCCATGCCCGAGGAGAACGCCACCGCCTGGGCGGGCCGTGTCCGCTCCGCGCACTCGAGAGCTGCGATCACCTCTTCGAAGGCAAACACCGTTGGGCCACCTTCGCGTGCGTACTCCGTGGGCCCGCCGGCAATGAACGACGACGCGGGAACGATCGGTGTGTTCAGGGGCGCGTCGGGCTCCCGCGCCGGTCGGCCCTTGGTCACGGCGAGCGTGGACAGATCCAAGGCGGAGTGCTCAGGGCGCTGCGTCATGCCTAGACCGTAGTGGTGCGCCCGATAGCGTGCGCCCATGTCCACAGCGCGGGTAGCGGTGATCTTCGGGGGACGAAGCAGCGAACACTCGATCTCCTGCATCAGCGCCGCTGCCGTCTGGGAAGCCCTCGAAGCTGCAGGTCATGACGTCCTGCCGATTGCCGTCACCGCGGATTCGACGATGGTGCACTTCACCGGACGACCTGCTGACCTGCGCTCGGACGATCTGCCGAGAATCGAGGGTGGGTCGTCGACCGTGATGATCGGTGCGACCGCCGATCGACCGAGTGCGGTCATCGACGGCCGCGTCGAAGCCATCGATGTGGTCTTCCCGGTTCTGCACGGCCCCTGGGGTGAAGACGGCACCATTCAAGGACTTCTCGACTTCGTCGGTGTGCCGTACGTCGGCTCAGGAGTGCTCGCATCCGCCATGTGTATGGACAAGATCACCGCCAAGGTGCACTTGCGGGCGGCCGGCATCTCGGTGCCGGAGTGGATAGCCATCGATGCTCGCGCAGATGTTGATCCAGCGTTGGATCGCGCCATGGCCATGTCTGCGGTGCTGTTTATCAAGCCATCGCGAGCGGGATCTTCGGTCGGCATAACGCGAGTCGACCTCGAGACGCACGGTCGCGACTTTCTCGCGCAGGCGGTTCGCGCCGCTCGCGAGCACGACCCCCGCGTCATCATCGAAGCGGGCGTGGAAGGTGCCCGTGAGATCGAGTGCGGGGTGAGACAGACACCCGACGGGGCCATCGACACCAGTCAGGTCGCCGAGATCTCCGTCCGCGACGGCCACGACTTCTACGACTTCGCCGCCAAGTACGTCTCGAACGGTGCCGATCTGCTCGTCCCGGCCGACCTTCCCGCCGAGATTTCGGACCGCGTGCGAGAAACGGCGAGGCGGTGCTTCGTCGAGCTCGGGTGCGAAGGATTGGCGCGCGTGGATTTCTTCGTCACCGACCACGACATCGTGGTGAACGAAGTGAACACGATGCCTGGATTCACACCGATTTCCATGTATCCGCGCATGTGGGAGGCAAGCGGTGTGTCGTACCGCGAGCTCGTCGACTCTTTGGTCCGCGAGGCGCTCATGCGACCGACCGGCCTTCGCTAGGACCGCGACGAGGTTGGGGTCAGGGCTCGCACCCCGGCGACGGTGAACGCGGCGACCGCAGCGATCTCGGCTCGCGCATCCTGACCGGGCGTGATCCGGCGCGCGGCCGCCTCGATCGCAGCGTGGACGTAGTTCGTTGCTTGGTCGACATCTCGAATGCCGATCTGCGCGAGTGCCTTACCCACAGGAGCGGCAACCGCGGCGTGGGCTGCGGACAACCGGTGACGCACATCCTCAGTGAGGGTGTCCATGGTCAGCAGCACCACAAGCGAGTGATGTCCGTCAGCGACGAGCCCCATGGCGACCTCGACGTAGATCCTGACGGTGTCGAGATCGCCTGTTTCGGGTGGGGCCGCGTGCAGTCGCTGGCGAAGCGCCTCCTGCCACAGGACCATCTGGTCGCTGAGCACGACGGCTACCAACTCGTCGGTGGAGGTGAAGTATTCGTAGACGGCCGTTCTCGAGAGCCCTGCCCGGGCGGCGACGGCCGTCATGGTGACGGCATCAGACCCTTTGGTGACAAGAAGTTCCTGACCGGCGGCCACGAGATCGGCTCGGCGTTGATCGCGATGCTCCGCGACCGTCGGAGCGGTGATGCGAGGCACGTCGCGATCCTGTCACAGGTTCTCGGGAACCGTCAGGTCACGAAAGCCCATCGAGAGAGAGTGCGGCGGTGATGTCCACGACGGCATCAATCTCCGGTTGATACGCGGCCGGAACGCGGACCTGGAGAACGGGCGCTGTGTCGACAGTCGTGAAGACGGTGCCGTCGTTTTCGCCGATCGGTGAGGCGATCCACTCGATCGAATCGACCGCGATCACTTGCGCTGTCGGTGACGTGATCGGTTCCACGCCACAGGCGAGAACGATGGGCGGGTCGCCCCATGCGACTGCGGCGGCATCGGACGGCTGGGTTTCTCGCTGCAGTTGCCCGAGAAGTTTGATGGGCGCGTCTGCCAAGACCTGCTCGCACTCAGAGCTCGTCGGGGGCGCATCCACGACTACGGCGGTGGAACACCCCGACATAACGACGCACGCTGCAAGGGCAAGAACGATCGTGTGCCGCGTCGCGCTGAGCCGAAGGGTGCGTCGAAAGACGTAGGCTGACGCGAGCACAGCACGAGCGTACTTCGAAGGTGGAGCGATGACCGACGGGAAGACCGACCGAACAGTGGGCGATATTGGCGAATTCGCTCTGATCGAGCGTCTGGTGTCGGACACCCCAACGTCGGAGGCCATTGAGGTTGGTCCCGGAGACGACGCCGCGGTCATCGGCTTGTCGGATGGTCGGGTGGTGGCGTGCGTCGATGTGCTGGTCGAAGGAACACATTTTCGTCGCGACTGGTCCAATGCGATCGACGTCGGCCGTCGGGTCGCCGCCGCGAGCCTGTCCGACATCAATGCGATGGGTGCGCAGTGTTCATCTCTGCTGGTTGGACTCGTGGCGCCCGGCGACCTGGCGGGTGCATGGATCATGGAAGCCGCGGCCGGCCTGAAAGAAGAGGCTGCCAGTGCAGGAGCGGTGCTGGTCGGTGGCGACACCACGCAGGGGGACTCGATCGTGTTCTCCGTCACGGCATTGGGAACTCTCGATGACCGAGCCCCGGTGACGCGCGGAGGAGCCCAGCCGGGTGATCGTGTCGTGGTGTGTGGACGATTGGGTTGGGCTGCGGCGGGGCTAGCGGTGCTCGGTCGAGGATTTCGCTCCCCGAAGGTCTTGGTCGATGCGCACCGCTTCCCGGTGATCGACTACACCTGTGGTCCGCGCGCCGCCGCGGCGGGAGCCACGGCGATGATCGACATCAGCGACGGACTGATCGCCGATGTGGGTCACCTAGCGACTGCGTCGAACGTCGCGATTGATCTTGACTCCAGCACACTCGAGGTCGCCGAGCCGCTGCAGGCTGCTGCGGCCGCCTACAACGTTGATCCGAAGATCTGGATGCTGACCGGGGGAGACGATCATGCTCTCGTGGCGTGCCTACCCGAGGGCGTCGAAATGCCGGACGGCTTTGTCGAGATTGGACGCGTAGGCGAGGGTGCAGCGCAGGTGACGGTGGATGGGTCAGAACCCGAATGGCTCGAAGGCCGGGGAGGTTTCACGCACTTCGCGTGAGGGGTGCTATCAGGCGCGGGTGACTTTGCCCGCCTTGATGCACGACGTGCACACGTTCATGCGCTTGGGGGTGGAGCCAACGACGGCGCGCACGCGCTGGATGTTGGGATTCCAGCGGCGCTTAGTACGCCGATGGGAGTGCGAGATGTTGTGGCCGAAGCCGGGTCCCTTGCCGCAGACATCGCAGTTGGCAGCCACGGTGCACTCCTTGCATTCGTTGTCGTAGTGATCGCTGTGACGTCCGGGCGCTGATCGTCGGACGCGAGCCGAGTAAGAGTAGCCGACTCATTCCACCGTGGCAGGACCAGCCCCCGGTAGCGTCGCCTCGTGGCCGGGGACATAGGGCTGGAAACCAGGCTTCGCGGTGTCATCGGCGGGCGCACGGCAGGCGCGCTGGAGCGAGGGCTGGGCCTGACCACGGTGGGGGACCTGCTGCGCCACTACCCCCGTCGTTACGCCGAGCGCGGTGAGTTGACTGCCATCTCAGGGCTCACCGACGGCGATCACGTGACGATCGTGGCGGACATCGCCTCGGTCACGGCCCGGCGGATGCGTAACAAGCGTGGCTCGCTCCTGGAAGTCCTCGTCAGTGACGGCACCGACTCACTGGTCATCACGTTCTTCAATCAGGCCTGGCGTGAGCGCGAGCTACGCGTGGGGCAGCGTGGGCTGTTCGCGGGGACCATCAGCAGTTATCGAGATAAGCGGCAGTTGGCGCACCCGCAATATGTCCTGCTCGGGGACGGCTCTGATGCCGAGAAGGTCGAGAGTTTCGCGGGCGCGATTATCCCGGTCTACCCGTCCACGAAATCCGTGACGAGTTGGCAGATCCAATCCTCGGTGCGGATCGTGCTTGATTCGATGGATGCCGATCAGATGATGTCCGATCCGATTCCAGCGGCGATGCGTGCAGACATGGACCTGCCGGACATCCATCGTGCACTCGAAGGTGTGCACCGACCGGCTACCTGGCAGGACATCGAGCGTGGACGGGAGCGGTTGATATTCGAAGAAGCGTTCGTGCTTCAGGCGAACTTGGTGCAGCGCCGTCATGCTGCTCGAACCTATCGAGCCTCCGTGGTGCCCCCGGCGGGATCAGCCCTGCGGGAGACCTTCGATGCGGGCCTGCCCTTTGCCCTGACTGACGGGCAGAAGGCGGTGGGCAACGAAATCGCCGCCGATCTCGCCCAAGAGGTACCGATGCAGCGGCTGCTGCAAGGAGATGTCGGTAGTGGGAAGACGGTGGTTGCCGTTCGCGCGATGCTGGACGTCGTGGCTGCGGGCGGCCAGGCGGTCTTGCTGGCGCCGACCGAAGTTCTCGCGTCCCAGCACGCCGCGGGTATTCGCCGGCTCCTCGGCCCGCTCGCGGAAGCGGACTCGCTCCTGGGAGCCGCGGCGACGGTGGATGGAACGTCGGTTGTTCTGTTGACCGGCTCGGCGCGATCGGCCCAGCGGCGACAGGCCCTGGAAGCCATCGAGTCGGGTGCGGCCGGTGTGATCGTAGGGACGCATGCCCTGCTGGAGGAATCCGTGCAGTTTGCGCGCTTGGGGTTGGTGGTGATCGACGAGCAGCATCGATTCGGCGTCGAGCAGCGTGCTGCCCTGGCCCGCCGAGCCCCCGACGGCACGCACCCGCACGTGCTGGTGATGACGGCCACACCGATCCCACGCACCGTTGCGATGACGGTTTTCGGGGACCTCGACGTGTCGACCTTGGACGAAGTCCCGGCAGGCAGGGCAGAAGTGACCACCCACGTCATCAACCCGCTCACGCAGCCACGCCACCTGGATCGGTTGTGGGAGCGGGCTGCGGAGGAGGCTGCGGCGGGGCACCGAGTGTTCATTGTCTGCCCTCGGATCGACGCCACGAATGTCGAAGAGGGCTCCACGACGGCCATGGACGGGGAAGCCGACGTCAGCATTGCGACCGTCGAAGAGACCTTTCACGAGGCGGTGACCCGACTCCCGAATGCCCGGGTGGCTGCGCTGCACGGTCGCATGTCCGCAGAGGACAAGGAGTCTGTGATGGCCGGCTTGGCGTCCGGCGGAGTCGACGTCGTGGTTTCCACCACCGTTATCGAAGTCGGTGTCGACGTTCCCGACGCCACCATGATGATCGTGTTCGATGCCGATCGATTCGGCATCTCCCAGTTACACCAACTTCGCGGCCGCATTGGTCGAGGCAGTCTGCCGGGCGTCTGTCTGCTCGTGAGTGCAGCTGAGGACGGCACCCCCACGCGGGAACGGCTCGACGCGGTGGCCTCGACACGTAACGGGTTCGATCTGGCCCAACGCGATCTGGAGATTCGTCGAGAAGGCGACGTCTTGGGTGGTTCCCAGTCAGGTGTTCGATCGTCTCTGCGCTTGTTGCGCGTTGTTGAGGATGCCGATGTCATTGCCCGGGCGCGGGCGGCGGCCGAGGAATTACTTGAGACAGACCCCGATCTGGAGTCCCATCCTTCGCTGCGCGAAGCGATGACCCGATTGGACGATGAGCAGGCCGAATTTCTGGAGAAGTCGTGACGCGGATCATCGCCGGGCGGGCTCGGGGTCGTCGCGTGAAGATCCCCTCGGCCGGAACCCGACCAACTTCGGACCGACTGCGCGAAGCGTTGTTCGCCAGTGTGGAATCGCGACTCCGTGCTACCGGACGCGGGTGGCACGACATCGCCGTTGCCGACCTGTGGGCGGGATCGGGAGCGGTCGGCCTGGAGGCCTGGAGTCGAGGTGCCCCGCGCGTGCTGCTGGTAGAAAAGAACGCCGCGGCCGTCTCGGTCATGATGGGCAACGTCTCCAGCCTGGACGCCGACAGTGAAGTCGAGTGCCGCCGCGCAGATGTCAGCCTCGTAGTGACGTCCGAACCCCCCGTGGGGCCCTTCGACGTGATCTTCGCCGACCCTCCCTATGCCTACGACGACGCCTCGCTGTCGGACGACCTGGGCAGCGCAGTGCGATCGGGATGGTGTGCCCGGGATGCACTCGTCATCGTCGAGCGAGCGAAGGCGCGGGGGAGGGCACCGGGGAGACGTGCTGGCCGGGACGGTGCAGCGCCGGAGGACCACGATGCGCCTGTGTTTCCACCCGAGATTGAGATCATCGATCATCGGGTCTACGGCGACAGCGCGCTTTGGTACGGTCACGTGAGCGGTGCGTGAAGGCGGCGCGTGAGAGTGGCACCGGCAGGCGACGCTCGCGAGGAATCCAGATGGTGGAGGTGTGATGAAGGCGATCTGCCCCGGGTCCTTCGATCCGGTCACCAACGGTCATCTCGACGTCTTCACGCGTGCAGCCAAGATCGCCGACGAAGTCGTCGTCGCGGTTCTCGTCAACCGATCTAAGGCCGGCATGTTCAGTGTCGAGGAGCGCATTGAGATCCTCACCGAGGTCACCGCGGATCTGCCCAACGTCCGGATCGACTCTTTTCACGGCCTCCTGGTGGACTACTGCCGCGACAACGGCATCGAGGCGATCGTGAAAGGGCTCCGGGCGATCAGCGATTTCGATTACGAGCTGCAGATGGCCCAGATGAACCATCGGCTGGGGGAGGTCGAAACCCTGTTCGTTTCTACCAATCCGCAGTACAGCTACCTGTCCTCTAGCCTGATCAAAGAGGTGGCCCGGCACGGCGGCGATGTGTCCGGTTTGGTGCCGCAGGCCGTGTTGGACCGCTTCCCGGAGAAGTTCTGAGCCACAATGTGCCTAGTCCGGCGGCCGATGGCCAGCCGGAGCTAGCCGCGCCTGAAGAAGCCGCGCTACGACCGAAGGAGCAGCGAGTGGACGTCCAGGAACGACTCGATGAGTTGAACGTTCTCGTTGAGGATGCCAAGTCCATGCCCCTGTCGGCATCGTGTGTGGTGAATCGATCGCAGGTGCTGGACCTGATCGAGGAGATTCGGCAGATGCTCCCGGAGTCGGTGCATCGGGCGGACGAGCTGCTTGCCGACCGCGAGGCCGTGGTGCAGGACGGGCGACGCGAGGCCGACCGCATTTTGGAAAGAGCGCGAACGGAAGCCGACAAGATGGTGTCCGAGCACGAGGTGTACCTCGCGGCCGTTGCAGAAGCCGAAGCGCTACGCAAGGAGACGCTGGCGGACACCGCCCGTATGCGGCAGGAGACGGACGACTTCATCGATGCGAAACTGGCGAGCTTTGAAATCACCCTGCAGAAGACGTTGCAGACTGTCGACCGAGGTCGCGAGCGCATTCGCAGCCAGATGTACGAAGATCTCGCTCCGGTCGACGGCGATGATTTCTTCGATGGGGCAGCAGAACCGGAACGCGAGGAGTATTAGCGGTGAGTGGTTCCCGGTCGCGAGTCCAGGAATCACCCGGTGACAGCCCCACAGCGATCGACATCTCTCGGCTACACCGGCAGCCTGGTTCGCTTCTTGAGTTGAGTTTCGAGTTTCCCGCTCCGAGCGATCTGCACGTCGCGATGGCTCGCGTGCCAGAAGGATCGCCCATCGAGATGGATGTTTCTGTGGAATCCGTCGTCGAAGGGATCTGGGTGAGCGGCACCGCGGACGTCGACGTCGTGGCGGAGTGCTCGAGGTGCTTGGACTCGGTGGAGTGGTCGCAGATGGTGTCGATAGAGCAGATGTTCCGATATCCCGCTACGGATGCCCGCGGCGCCCTTGTTGAGGAGCCGCAGGACGACGACGAGGAAACCCCCGAAGTTGTCGCCGACACCATCGACATGCATGGGCCGTTGCGCGACGCCGTCGTGCTCTCCCTGCCCCTTGCCCCGCTGTGTTCTCCGGACTGTCAGGGCATCTGCCCCACCTGCGGGGAACGGGTCGAGGTTGATGGAGATCCCCACGACCATCCCGTCTCTGACCCCCGGTGGTCCGCGCTGGAACAGTTGCTGACCGAAAGCCCGCCGCCGACGCCCGAGGAGCGATAGGGCACAATTTGCGCTGACATATTGGTGCAGACGGCACTGAGTTACGCTCTGCGCACCCGAGTTAAGGAAGAACAGTGGCTGTCCCCAAGCGCAAGATGTCCCGATCCAACACGCGGAGCCGTCGCTCGCAGTGGAAAGCGAGCGCGCCGACCCTCGTTACCTGCGCGCGCTGCAAGGAAAAGCGTCCCTCGCACACCGCCTGTCCCACGTGCGGGACGTACGCGAAGCGTCGCGTTCTGGACGTCTAACTCGGATCGGGCTTCGCATGGCGCGGGTTGCCGTCGACCTCCTCGGCGGTGACGAAGGTGCTCCCGTCGTAGTCGACGCCATCGCGGCCGTCCTGGCCGGCGAAACCGATGGGCGTGCCGCAAACAGCACCCCACCATCGATTCAGATATGCGTGGTCGGGCCCCACGACCTCGCCCGGGAACTTCTCGCTGAGCGAGGCATCGATGCGGATGCGCACGGCGACATCACCATCGCCCACGCGCAAGAGTCGGTCCCGATGTCGTCGTCGAGTCACGACACGCTGGACATGCTCCGCGAACGCCAGGACCTATCGAGCCTGGTCGGCGTGGAGGAGGTTCGATCCGGACGCGCCGATGCTTTCGTCTCGATCGGGCATACCGGAGCGACGGTCGGAGCCAGTGCCTTTGGTCTTGGTCGCGTCCGAGGTATGGGTCGTCCGGGTCTGGCCGTTGAGTTACCCGCGGCCCATGGTCCGGTGATCCTGCTCGATTGTGGTGCGGCGCCGCACGCAACCGCCGAAGATCTCGTCCGCTTCGCAGCCGTGGGTGCGTCGTATGCACGTGTCGTCGGCATCGATTCGCCGCGTATTGGTTTGTTGAGCATTGGCGGCGAAAGGGGAAAAGGCGATCACCTGCGCAAGCAGACCGACATTCGTCTCGCCGAGAAGTTTCCGGCGGAGTACGTGGGCACTGTCGAGGGCCACGACCTGATGGCGCAAGCGCGAGCCGATGTCATCGTCGTCGACGGCTTCACCGGGAATGTCGCATTGAAGTCGATGGAAGGAGCCCTGCGGTGGTCCGTGGGTGCGATGGGAAGTGCCTACGGGTCGATTGAGCCGGCCCGTGAGGTGCTGCGGTCGACCCATTTGCTGTCCGGCGCATCGCTCCTCGGGGTAGACGGCAACATTGTGGTCGGACACGGTGCATCGCGCGCTGATGAGATTCATGGGTGCATTCGCCGAGCCGCGATGCTGCACCAGGGGTCCATCGTCGAGAGTGTTCGCGCATCTGTTTCCGGTCTCCCGGAACTGAATGCACGGGGAGAACTCGCATGACGGATGCTGGTGACGACGAGCCGACCGGTGGCACTGGCGATGTTGTCGCGTTCGCGAGCGCGTTCGACGTCGATCCACGGAACATTCGCAGCGACACTCCGCTCAGTGTCGTCGACTGGCGCGGATCGGCAACAGATTGGCTGATGGTCGCCGATCACCTGGGCGTGAGTTTTTCAGGAGACGGCCGCGCCTTGGACGATGTCGAGACGGTGGGCGACGTGATCGCTATCGTCAGGGCAGCGAACAGGCCCCGCTCGGGTGGAACGGCTGACGACAGGACCTGACACAGAAGGGAAGTGGTGCGGGGTGGCCCCCGACGCACAGGGATCAGTGGAGTCATTGGACTCCCTGATGCAGGCGCTGGGCCAGCGCATGGACGTCGACATCCTTAGGCAAGCCATCACCCATCGCTCCTACGCCTACGAGCACGGCGGGCTACCCACCAACGAGCGTTTGGAATTCCTCGGCGATTCCGTCCTGGGCATTGTCGTCACCGAACGGCTGTTTCGGGACTTTCCCGACGAGCCCGAGGGGCAACTAGCCAAACTGCGAGCAGCCGTCGTCAACGCGTCCGCCCTGGCGGAGGTGGCCCGGGAACTGGACTTGGGTTCCTTCCTGCTGTTGGGCAAGGGCGAGGAGAGCACCGGCGGACAGGACAAGTCCTCGATCTTGGCCGACGCGATGGAAGCGGTGATCGGGGCGATGTATATGTCGACCGATCTGGAGACCACGCGCTCCTTCATCGAGCGCATTTTCGGCCCCTTGATCGCTGAATCGTCACAACTCGGTGCCGGACTGGATTGGAAGACGTCCTTGCAGGAACGTTCCGCCGAACTCGAGCGAGGTGTTCCCGAATACCGGGTCACCGACACCGGACCCGATCACGCCAAGGAATTCACCGCGCAGGCGGTGATCGGCGGCGACGTTCTGGGGACGGGACACGGTCGCAGCAAGAAGGTCGCTGAGCAAGAGGCGGCTGCGCAGGCCTACGCCGCCCTCGGCGGCACCACCGATGCCTGAACTTCCCGAAGTCGAAGTAGTGCGTCGGGGCATCGACGCATGGGCGACGAATCGAACGATCCGCCACGTGGACGTGCTGCACTCTCGATCGATCCGTCGCTGCGAGGGGGGCGCGGCGGAATTGCGCGCCGCTCTCGAAGGAGATTCCTTTCGCTGCGTCAGTCGCCGAGGCAAGTACCTGTGGCTCCCACTGACACGAACGAACGATCAGGCTCTCGTCGTGCACCTCGGCATGAGCGGTCAGGTACTCATGCAGCCGCCGCGCGAGGAGGACGAAACGCACCTGCGCGTGCGCGTGCGCTTCGCCGACGATGATCGCGAGATGCGGTTCGTCGATCAGCGGACGTTCGGCGGGATGCACGTAGACGAGGTGATCGACGGGGTGCCGTCGAGCATCACCCACATTGCCCGCGATCCGCTCGACCCTGATTTTGACGAAGCCGCGACCGTCCGCGCTATTCGTCACAAGGACTCCGAAGTGAAGCGTGTTCTGCTCGATCAATCGGTGGTCTCAGGAATCGGCAACATCTATGCCGACGAGGCGCTGTGGAGGTCGGCGATCAATGGGCGCCGGCGGGGCTCCGCTTTGACGTCCGCGCAGGTTCGCACGGTCGTGTCGAACGCCCGCGAGGTCATGCTCGAAGCACTCGCCCAGGGCGGCACCAGCTTCGACTCCCTCTATGTCAATGTGAATGGAGAGTCGGGCTACTTCGAGCGTGCCTTGGATGCTTACGGCCGGGAAGGTGAGCCATGCCGACGGTGCGGGGCGGCCATCCGGCGGGAGGCCTTCATGAATCGGTCCAGTTACCGGTGCCCCCGATGCCAGCGCGCCCCGCGTGGTGGCGCAGGTACCGGGTAGTCCGTCGGTAACATCTACTAGCGCCTTCCCCGCACCGAGTTTCCGCCCTCCGGCGGGAACGCACCCGAATGGAGTTGGCCGGACCGTGCATCTGAAGTCGCTGACGCTCAAAGGCTTCAAATCTTTCGCGTCGTCCACGTCCTTGGACTTCGAGCCGGGCGTGACATGCGTTGTCGGGCCGAACGGCTCGGGAAAGTCGAACGTCGTCGATGCCCTCGCCTGGGTCATGGGTGAGCAGGGAGCCAAGAGCCTTCGTGGCGGAAAGATGGAAGATGTCATCTTCTCCGGGACGTCCGGCCGCGCGCCGCTTGGCCGAGCGGAAGTGGCGCTCACCATCGACAACACCGACGGGGCCCTTCCCATCGAATACACCGAGGTGACGATCTCCCGCACGCTGTTTCGCAACGGAGGATCCGAGTACGCGATCAACGGCGAAACGTGTCGACTATTGGATATCCAAGAACTGCTGTCCGATTCCGGTATCGGTCGCGAGATGCACGTCATTGTCGGGCAAGGGCAACTCGACACCATCTTGCACGCAACACCCGAGGATCGTCGCGGCTTCGTGGAAGAGGCCGCCGGAGTGCTCAAGCATCGCAAGCGCAAAGAGAAGGCCCTACGCAAACTCGATGCGATGGAGGGCAACCTCACTCGATTGCAGGACCTCACCACCGAACTTCGTCGTCAACTGAAGCCTCTCGGTAAGCAGGCCGAGGTTGCGCGCCGCGCCGTGGTGATTCAAACCGACGTTCGTGACTCTCGACTTCGGCTACTGGCGGACGATCTCTACCAGGTGCGAGAAACTCTCCAGGCTGAGGTGGCCGATGAGACGGCTCTGCGTCAGCGGCAGGCGAGCGTGGAGTCGACCATCGCGGAGTTGCAAACGCGCGAGCAGGCAGCCGACGATGCTGAGCGCACGGAAGGTCCATTGCTGTCTGGAGCGCAGGAAGTGTGGTTCGCCCTATCGGCGGCCCAAGAGCGGTTCCATGGATTGGATCAACTGGCGCGGGCGACGGTTCGCCACCTCCAGCCAGAGGACGAGGAACTAGCCGTGTCCGGGCGCGACCCCGAGCAACTCGACGCCGAAGCTCGATCGCTACGGACCCAGGAATTCGAGCTCGGTCGTGAAGTGCAGGCCTTGCGTGACGCTCTCGCCGTCGCCGAGTCCTCTCGACTGCGCGCCGAGGAAGCCCTGGCAGGCGAGCAGCGTCGAATTCAGGCCGTCGAGGCATCCCGGGCCGACCGGCGCGAGGGGTTGGCGACGACCGAGGGCAAGGTCAATGCGGCCGTGTCACGACGCGACGCACGGGCGGCGGAGATCACGCGGTTGTCCAACCAGATCGACGAAGCGCAACAGCGCGCGGAGACCGCGCAGCGAGAATTCGCGAGGGTCGAGGTCGACATCGTCGGCCTCGGTGAAGGCGAGGTGGGACTCGACGAGACACATGAGCGCGCGCAGCAGAGCCTGGAGCACGCCGATGCCGAGGTGGAGAGGCTGCGACAAGAGGAGGCTCGCGTAGAGCGTGAGCGAGCCGCCGCCGAAGCCACCTGCCAGGCACTCGAACTCAGTCTCAAACGGTCCGACGCCGGGTCCGTCGTGATGGACGCTGCTGTGCCGGGGGTGGTAGGCGCCCTCGCCGAGCAAATCCACATCGACAATGGCGCCGAGCGGGCGGTGGCAGCCGTGCTCGGCGATCTCGCCGACGCGATCGTCGTGCGAGGACGGTCGGCTGCGATGAACGCCCTAGCCGTGGTGAAGGAGTCCGACTCCGGTCGCGCCGCGCTGGTGATCGTCGACGAGGTGCTCGAGGCCGCGACTGCCGAAGCGAACACGGCGCCGGCTGGTCGTTGGCTTCGCGAGGTTGTGCGCAGTGACGAAGGCATGCGGCCGGTTGTCGAGACGCTTCTGGCCGGTGCGGTCCTCGTCGACGATGTGGACGCGGCCGTTGCTGGGCACCGACAGGCACCGCAGCTGACGTGGGTGACACGCAGTGGGGACGTGGTCTCGCGCGGCACCCTGAGGGGTGGATCGGGCGCCCAGGATTCCCTCGTGGAGGTACGCGCGGCCTACGAGCACGCGAGTGCCGAGGTCGAGGGCTTGACCCAGCGCAGCGAAAGGTTGCGATTCGACCTTGCAGCCGCCCGGGATCGACAGGAGGCCGCCTCCGGAGAGGTCGAAGCAGCCCTGAAGCAGCTTCATGAATCCGACGCCGAACTCGCCGCTGTCGCCGAACAACTCGGGCAGTTGGGGCAGACGGCGCGAGCAGCGACCGCGGAGGCCGAGCGCCTTGAGGAGGCGCTAACCGCGGCCAAGCAGGCCCTCGAAGCCGACGAAGCCGCCGTTGTCGAGTTGCGCGCGCGACTGGCCAGCATGGAGTCTGCGCCGGAAGAGGACACCGGACCCGATAAGCGAATGGAATTGCAGAGCGCTGCCGAGGCCGCCCGTGCTTCGGAGGTGGATGCCCGGCTGGCGATGCGGACGGTGGAGGAGCGGACGGCCGCGGTGAGTGAGCGAGCCGCCGCACTGGAGGCCGACGCCGAATCCGAGCGACAGGGTCGTCGAGCGGCCTTGGAAAGACGTGAGAGACGAGCCCGCGACCTGCTGGTCGCCGAGGCGGTTGTCCAGGCGATCACCACCGTGCGCGCGCACGTAGGACGATCCGTGGCAGCGGCGCAGCAACGACGCGATGAGTTGCAGACGGCTGCTCGTGAGCGCAGCCAGGAATTGTCCGGGGTACGGGAGCAACTGAGGGCTCTTGCGATCGAGGCAGATGGATTGCGTGACAGCGTCCATCGAGACGAACTAGCCCGCGCCGAACAACGCATGCGTATCGAGCAGTTGGAAACCAAGGCTCTTGAAGAGTTCGGGGTGGAGGCCGATGTCTTGATCGACGAGTATGGCCCCGATCAGATGGTTCCCCCATCCCCGAGGGCGCCGGGCGACGAGATACCCGAAGGCGAGCCCGAGCCTGCGCCCTACCCCTACGTACGAAGCGAGCAGGAGAAACGACTCAAGGAAGCCGAGCGCGGTCTCGCGTTGCTCGGCAGGGTTAACCCGCTCGCCCTGGAGGAATACGCGGCGTTGGAGGAGCGCCAGCGCTTCCTGACCGAGCAACTCGACGACCTCAAGCGCTCGCGAGATGACCTGCTCGACATCGTCAAGGAAGTGGATGCACGCGTGGAGGAAGTCTTCACGCAGGCCTACCAGGATGTGGAGCGCGAGTTTGAGCAGGTCTTCGCGCGCTTGTTCCCCGGAGGTGAAGGCCGACTCGTCCTCACCGACCCCGCGAACATGCTGACGACAGGAATCGACGTCGAGGCGCGTCCACCTGGTAAGCGCGTCAAGCGGCTGTCCCTGCTCTCGGGCGGTGAGCGAAGCCTCACCGCGGTGGCATTTCTCGTGGCGCTATTCAAGGCGCGACCGAGCCCCTTCTACGTTCTCGACGAGGTCGAGGCCGCCCTCGACGACGTGAACCTCGGCCGACTGATCGACATGATCGATGAGTTGCGCAGCAGTTCTCAGCTCATCGTCATCACCCACCAAAAGCGCACCATGGAGATCGCCGACGCCCTGTATGGCGTCTCCATGCGCGGGGATGGCGTCACGCAGGTCATCGGGCAGCGGATTCGCGAAGCCGTCAGTGCGTGACGGTCGACTCCTGAGAGACTGATCAACTATGGAGTCGCTGACCTGGTACGTAGTGATCGCCGTCGTGCTTCTTGGTTTCGTCATTGGCGCGGGCATCGCTCTCATGCGTGGGCGGGGGTCGACCACTTCCGCGCCGAGCAAGCCGCGGCCCGGCATCGATTACGCCCCGGGCGTCGGGGACGACGACTCCGTTCCGCGTGACACACCGAGGCGAAACGTCACCGATGTTGCAACCAGCGTGCTGGACGAGCCAGACACCGAACCGGATGCTGGAGAGGCGGTTTCCACAGAGGCGGTCTGGGAGGTCGAGGCACCCGAGCCGACCAAGGGTCGCCTGCACCGACTTCGCGAGCGACTCGCGCGAAGCAACAACGCCCTCGGTAAGAGCTTGCTCTCGCTGCTCGCCAAAGACGATGTTGACGAGGACACCTGGGAGCAGGTCGAAGAGATCTTGCTCACCGCGGACCTCGGTGTCGCAGCGACCACCGAATTGATGGATCGGCTGCGCAGCCGCATCCAGGTGGAGGGTGCTCGTGATGCGGATTCCGTGCGCTCGTTGCTGCGCGATGAGTTGCTGGCCTTGGTCGATCCGACCATGGATCGCACCGTGAAGACCAAGGCCGGCGGACGACCCGCGGTCATTCTGGTGGTCGGGGTCAATGGCACGGGCAAGACCACGACGAGCGGAAAGTTGGCCCGAGTTCTCGTGGCAGACGGACGCACCGTCCTCCTCGGCGCCGCCGACACTTTCCGAGCCGCTGCGGCGGAGCAACTGCAAACGTGGGGCGACCGAGTAGGAGCCGTCGTAGTTCGAGGCCCGGAAGGCGGAGACCCCGCGTCAGTTGCCTTCGAAGCGGTCGAGGTAGCTAGCAACGCCGGACTCGACGCCGTGGTGGTCGACACTGCCGGGCGCTTACACACCAAGACGGGCTTGATGGACGAACTGGGCAAGGTCAAGCGGGTGGTGGAGAAGAACAGCCAGGTCGACGAGGTCCTCCTCGTGCTTGATGCCACCACCGGCCAGAACGGCCTCGTGCAGGCCCGGGTCTTCGCCGAGGTGGTGGACGTCACCGGAATCGTGTTGACCAAGCTCGATGGGACCGCCAAGGGCGGAATCGTGGTGTCCGTTCAACGCGAGCTCGGGGTGCCGATCAAACTCGTAGGCCTGGGGGAGGGCCCCGACGACCTCGCGCCCTTCGAAGCAGGAGAGTTCGTCGACGCACTGCTGGCCTAAACGCCGGATGTAACGCACCCGAAACATGCGGGGTGGTTTCGTCACCCGCGCGAAACCTTTCGCGTTACTTGCTGAAATCCCACACCTGTTTCCTTAGCGACGCTAGGGCCACACAACAGGAGGTAGGACTTATGGATTCGGGCGTTACCGCGTGGTTGCTGACATCAGCCGCGCTGGTGTTCTTGATGATTCCCGGCCTGGCTTTCTTCTACGGAGGAATGAACAGGTCGAAATCAGTTCTCAACATGCTCATGATGGTCGTGGGCGCGTTGTTCATTGTCGGCATTTTGTGGGCGATCTACGGCTACTCGATGGCCTACGGCTCCACTGCCGGCTACTTCGTCGGTAGCTTCACCGACTACTTCGGACTCGAGGCAGCACTCGCTCCACCGGGAGAAGGCGACGACTTCCCCGTCATGGTTGACGTGGTGTTCCAGGCAATGTTCGCCTGTTTGACCGTCGGACTCATCGCCGGCGCTCTCGCCGACCGGATGAAGTTCGGTGCGTGGATCATCTTCGCTGCCGTCTGGGCTTCCCTCGTCTACTTCCCCGTGGCCCACTGGGTGTGGGGCGGAGGCTGGATCGGCGAATTGAGCATCGGTGATGCCGGAGTTATCGACTTCGCCGGCGGTACCGCCGTTCACATCAATGCTGGTGCGGCAGCCCTTGCGGTCTGCATCATCCTGGGCAAGCGCCGTGGATGGCCGAGGACGCCGATGCGCCCGCACAACTTGACCATGGTGATGCTCGGCGCTGGTCTGCTGTGGTTCGGATGGTTCGGCTTCAACGCTGGTTCGGCGTACGCAGCCGACAACACCGCAGCAATCGCAGCGACGAACACGTTGCTGGCGACTTGCGCCGCCGGCTTGGCGTGGCTGATTGTGGAGAAGATCCGCGACAAGAAGGCAACGTCGCTCGGCGCCGCCTCTGGCATCGTCGCGGGACTAGTGGCGATTACTCCCGCGTGCGCCAACGTCACTCCGATGGGTGCGATTCTTCTGGGTCTGGTCGCCGGCGCGGTCTGTGCGTGGGCGGTCACCTTGAAGTACAAGCTCGGATTCGACGATTCGTTCGACGTCGTTGGCATTCACTTGGTGGGCGGTCTCGTGGGCACGCTGGCCCTCGGGTTCCTCGCCTCTGACCTGGTCGAAGAAGGTGGTCAGAACGGTCTGCTGTACGGCGGAGACCTGAACCTGCTCATTGTCCAGATCATTGCCGCGGCAGGCGTGATGGTTTACTCCTTCATCCTGGCCGGCATCATCGCCCTAGCACTGAAGGCCACCACGGGGATTCGGTCTGACGAAGAGGACGAGGTCAACGGCATCGACGTCGCGGAGCACGCAGAGACGGCCTACGAGCTCGGTGACTCCGGCGCTGGCGGTGCGTTTGCAGGTGTCGGGCAGGCAGCCCGCGCCAAGGAGGTGGAGTAGTCATGAAGTTGGTTACCGCAATCATCAAGCCGTTCAAGCTTGACGACGTCAAGAGCGCCGTCGAGGCGCTCGACATCCACGGAATGACGGTGTCGGAAGCGTCGGGCTTCGGCAGGCAGCGCGGTCACACGGAGGTCTACCGTGGCGCCGAGTACACCGTCGAGTTGGTTCCCAAGGTGCGCATTGAAATCGTGGTCGACGATGACCGCGCTGGCGATGTGATGGATGCCATCGTGGGTGCGGCTCAAACAGGAAAGATCGGCGACGGCAAGGTGTGGTCTGTTCCCGTCGACACGGTTGTTCGTGTGCGGACCGGAGAACGAGGAGCGGAGGCTCTGTAGTTCGATGAGTCAGCTCGTCGAGGAACGGCAAAACATCGCTCGGCGCTCGGACCTGCAAGGGTCCGAGCGCCGAGCACTGCTGTCGGATGCGACAGATGGCTGGCTCAGAGGTCTGTTTGCTGATGCAATCACCCAGCACGGTGCGGATCCCACACAGTTCTCGCTGCTCGCCGTCGGCGGTTACGGCCGACGGGAGCTCTCACTCGGGAGTGACCTAGACGTCGTTTTGGTCCACGAGCCTTCTGCACTTCGTGTCGAAGATGTCGCATCGTCGTTGTGGTATCCGATATGGGACTCCAAGATCGCACTCGATCACTCCGTGCGCACGATCGCCCAGGCCCGCACTCTCGCGCAAGAAGACTTCAAGGTGGTGCTCGGGCTTATCGACGCACGGGTCGTGGCAGGGAACACCGAGCTCGGGGAGTCGCTGCGAACGGGGATCTTGGGTGATTGGCGGGCGAGTGCGGGAGACCGGCTCGTGGAATTGCACGCGACGGCCATGGCACGGCGCTCTCGCGTAGGGGATCTCGCTCAATTGTTGGAGCCGGACGTTAAGGAGGCCTACGGGGGATTGCGCGATGCGGTGCTGCTGCGGGCTCTTGCAGCGTCGTGGACGGTCGAAGTCCCGCGGACGGAATGGCCGTCGGCTGTCTCGACTCTGCTGGACGTGCGAGACGCACTGCACGCCAGGGGCCTGCGGGACCGCCTGGCCATGCAGGAACAAGACGACATCGCCGCTGAGATGACCGAGCTCTTGGGTAACGAGGCGACGGCGGACGATCTCCTGCGGACCGTGTATCTGGCGGCCCGCGACATCGCCTACGCGAGCGATGTCGCGTGGTATCGCGCCCTTCGGGCAACGCGGAAACCCCCCTCGCTGGCGCCCCGGGTGTTGCGGCGATTAACGCGTCGGTCCGCCTCACCGTCGAAGGGCCCCGAGCGCGTTCCCTTGGCGGAGGGGGTGGTGCTCGTCGAGGGAGAAGTCGCGCTGGCGCGCGGTGCTTCACCGGAGAACGATCGCGGGTTGCTGTTGCGGGCTGCGGCCGCTGCCGCTCAAGCATCCGTCATGCTGGCGCCGTCCACGGTGGAGCGAGTCTCGCAATGCCTTCCCATCCCAGAACCGTGGAACAGCGACGTACGCCAATCGTGGGTGTCGCTTCTGGGTGCAGGTCGAGCGGCGGTGCCGGTGTTAGAGGCCCTGGATCACGCGGGCATCGTTTCGGGCCTCATTCCCGAATGGGAGGCGGTCCGATCCCTCCCGCAGCGCAACCCCATGCACGAGTTCACGGTGGATCGTCACCTGGTCGAATCGGCTGTTCATGCCGGACAGCGAGCACGCGATGTCGTGCGCCCGGATCTGCTTCTCGTGGGTGCTTTCCTGCATGACATCGGCAAGGGCTACCCGGGTGACCACAGCATCGTCGGCGCCGACATGACACGCGACATCGCCGAGCGCATGGGCTTCGACCCCGCCGATGTGGACACTCTCGAATTGCTGGTTCGCCACCACCTCCTGCTGCCGGATATCGCCACCCGTCGTGACCTTGACGATCCGGCCACCGTGGCAACCATCGTGGAGCTGGTGCCCAACGTCGAGAGCCTGGAACTTCTGCACGCGCTGACATGGGCCGACGCCGAAGCGACCGGACCATCGGTGCGCAGTTCGTGGCGTCGTCGGCTGATCACCGACCTGGTCACCGAATCGCGAGCGCAGATGCAAGGGCACGCGCGATCGACCGTGCAGGAGTCCCCCGCCGTGGTGACGGCACTGGCCGAACAGGGTGAACCGTCGCTGCGTCTGGAGCCGGTCGAGGACGGCTTCTCCATCGTGGTGTCCGCTCCGGATCGTTTCGGTCTCCTTGCTCTCGTCGCGGGAGTCCTCTCCCTGCACCGATTGCAGGTGCGAGGAGCGCGCATCCGAACCGAATCGGACAGGGCCGCGCAACAATGGCTTGTGAAGCCACTGTTCGGCGATCCTCCGGACGTCCGGGCGATGGCGTCGGATTTTCGAGCGGCCCTCGCCGGCGATCTCGATGTCGAGGATCGACTGCGTCGGCGCAGCGAATCACCGGCATCGGGTTCTACCGGAGCCGCACCGAGAGTCATCGTCGAGGACTCAGCGGCCACCCACACGGTCATTGAGGTGCGCGCCCACGACGAGACAGCCCTGCTGCACCGCATCACGTCCGCCCTTGTTGCGGCCGACTGCCGGGTGACGGGTGCGAAGATCGACACGCTCGGGTCGGAGGTCGTGGATGCCTTCTTCGTGACCGATCGCCTCGGCGCACCGCTGAGTGACGATCACGCGCACGCTGTGCGAACCACGGTTCAAGCGGCCGTGGAGGCGCGTTAGTCTGACGGGGCGCATTCGGCGCGTTGTGGGTGTCGTCGTCGTTCGAGGAGCAGGTGTGTTCGGGTCGCTGTCGGACCGGTTGTCCGAGACCTTCAAGGGTCTGCGGGGCAAAGGTCGCCTGTCTGAAGCGGATATCGATGCCACCGTCAAGGAGATCCGCACGGCGTTGCTCGAGGCCGACGTGGCCCTGCCTGTGGTCCGCGCGTTCGCTGCGCGAGTCAAGGAACGAGCTCTGTCATCGGAGGTGTCCGGTGCCCTGAATCCGGGGCAGCAGGTCGTCAAGATCGTTCATGAAGAACTCATCGACATTCTCGGTGGTCAGACCAGGCCGCTGCAGTTCGCCAAGACCGGGCCGACCTTCATTCTGCTGACCGGTCTGCAAGGTGCGGGCAAGACGACACTGGCGGGCAAACTCGCCGCTCACTTGAAGGCCGACGGTCACACCCCCTTGTTGGTGGCCGCAGATCTGCAACGTCCCAACGCTGTGGATCAGTTGCGCGTGATGGGGGAGCGGGCGGACGTTCCCGTCTTTGCCCCAGAGCCAGGGAACGGGGTTGGCGATCCGGTGCAGGTCGCCCGCGAGTCGCGTCGACATGCCGAGGGCGCCCTGCACGACGTCGTCATCGTCGACACAGCCGGCCGCTTGGCCATCGACGCGGAGTTGATGGATGAACTGCGTCGGGTTCGCGATGCCGTGCAGCCGGAGAACGTCTTGCTCGTCGTCGACGCGATGATCGGTCAAGACGCTGTCACGACGGCGGAGAAATTCGGTGAGCAGGTCGGTTTCGACGGCGCCGTGTTGACCAAACTCGACGGTGACGCCCGCGGTGGTGCGGCTTTGTCGATAGTCACCGTCACCGGCAAGCCGATCATGTTCGCGTCGGTCGGCGAACAGTTGTCCGACTTCGAGGCTTTCCACCCCGACCGGATGGCCAATCGCATCTTGGATATGGGCGATGTCCTGACGTTGATCGAGCAAGCCGAGAAGGCGTTCGACGCCGAACAAGCCGAGAAGATGGCCCGCAAGGTCACCTCGGGCGAAGACTTCACCCTCGAGGATTTTCTCGAACAGATGCAATCCATCAAGAAGATGGGATCCCTGGGCAAGATCTTGGGGATGCTCCCCGGCATGGGGGACATGAAGGCCCAGTTGGATCAGGTCGACGATCGTGAATTGGATCGGGTGTCGGCGATCATCCAGTCGATGACACCTGCGGAGCGCCAGGACCCCAAGATCCTCAATGGCTCGCGCCGGACACGCATCGCGAACGGTTCGGGCACTCAGGTCAGCGACGTCAACTCGCTCATCGATCGTTTCGGTGAGGCCCAGAAGATGATGAAGCAGATGGGCAAGGGCGGCGGCATGCCGGGAATGCCAGGAATGCCGGGGGCTCCGGGGGCAGGGGGCGGAAAGAAGTCCAAGGGGAAGATGCCCAAGCAGGCCGGACGCAAAGCCAAGAAGGGCCGGAGCGGAAACCCGGCGAAGAGGGCGGCCCAGGAGGCGGGACAGCCCGCCACGACCGGGGCGGACGCGGCACCGATGACGCCGCCGGACCTCTCCGATCTCCCCGACGATCTCAAGAAGCTGCTCTCCTAGCCCCGGGCGGCCTGCACGCCGCTACCTCTGGCAGACTCAGCACGTTCTCGACGAAGGCGAGGCCCTCTCACCTCGCCCGCGTCGGTCCGAGAGTCGGCCCAGCACGGCACCCCACGCCGGTGCGAAGCCGTCCACCACACGTCAGGAGAGCAGCCACCCGTGGCAGTCAAGATCAAGTTGAAGCGCGTGGGCAAGGTCCACGCACCCCAATACCGCGTCGTCGTCGCGGACTCGCGAACGGCTCGTAACGGCCGCGCGATCGAAGAGATCGGCATCTACCAGCCGCTCGAGGACCCCAGCATCATTCGCGTGGACTCGGAGCGGGTTCAGTACTGGCTCGGAGTCGGCGCGCAGCCGACCGAGGCCGTCGCCGCCATTTTGAAGGTCACCGGCGATTGGCAGAAGTTCAAGGGCGAGCCCGGCGCCGAAGGCACACTGCAAGTGGCTGAGCCGAAGGCAGACAAGAAGGTCGCCTACGAGGCAGCGGTGAAGGAAGCGGCTTCCGAGCCCAAGACACCCGCGCCGGCCAAAGCCAAGCCCAAGGAAGCCGCAGTAAGCGAAGAGGCTGCTGAGGAGCCC
Organism: Candidatus Nanopelagicales bacterium; assembly: GCA_012103605.1. Lineage (GTDB taxonomy): Bacteria > Actinomycetota > Actinomycetes > S36-B12 > S36-B12 > S36-B12. Next base: position 2,497 of record WLWL01000012.1, on the reverse strand, counting down.
GCTGCGCAGGCTGCTGAGGAAGCCGCCGCACCCGCGGAGGCACCGGCAGACGCACCCGCGGAGGCACCCGCTGAAGAGCCCGCTGCAGCAGCTGCGGAGGAAGCGGCAGACGCACCGGCTGACGCTCCGGCCGAAGAGCCGGCTGCAGAAGCACCGTCTGCTGAGGCATCTGCTGAGGAAGCGTCCGAGTAATGCTCGACGAGGCGCTCGGCCATCTCGTCCGCGGCATCGTGGACAACCCCGACGACGTCTCAGTGTCCGAGCGTTCGGGCCGCCGCGGCGCCACACTGGAAGTGAGTGTGAACCCCGCGGATATGGGTCGCGTCATCGGCAGGAGTGGTCGCACAGCCACAGCGCTACGCACCGTGATCACGTCGATCAACGGTGGTCGTGGCGTGCGCGTCGACTTCCTCGACGTGGCAGAACGCTAAGTCCCACCGTGCTCGTCGTTGTCGGGCGCATCGGTCGACCGCACGGGGTGAAAGGGGCGGCGACCATTGAGGTTCGCACGGACGAGCCGGACAAGCGTTTCGCGGTGGGCGCACGACTGCTTACCGACTCCGGACTCGATCTGACGGTCGCTACGGCTACCTGGCACAGCGGCCGTCTCCTGGTGACCTTCGAGGGGTACGAGGATCGCACCGCCGTGGAGCAATTGCGCAATGCGCTGGTGAGTGTCGATCGTCCGGCCGATGAGCGCCCGGAGGACCCAGAAGAGTTCTACGACTCCGACCTCGAAGGGTGCGAGGTCGTTGTTGACGGCAGTGATTCCGACAGCGATTCCGACGGCGTCGTGATCGGCGTTGTGCGTGAGGTTTCACACCTTCCGGGGCAAGACCTCCTGGTTGTCGTGACACCGGATGAGCGAGAAGTGCTCATCCCCTTCGTGTCCGCGTTCGTTTCCCAGATCGATGTGAGCGCCAAGCGAATCGTCATCACCCCGCCGGAGGGTCTCCTGGAGCCAGGAGACGACGACTGATGCGTATCGACATCGTTTCGATCTTCCCCGAGTACTTGGCACCGCTGGAGCTGTCCCTCGTGGGGAAAGCTCGAGAAGCCGGCATCGTTGACATCCGGGTGCACGACCTTCGCGAATTCGCCACCGACAAGCACCGAAGCGTGGATGACACCCCGTATGGCGGCGGCCCCGGAATGGTGATGCTTCCCGAACCGTGGGGTGCGGCCTTGGATGCCATCCGAGCATCTGTGAAGCAGCCTCCGGTTCTCGTTATCCCAAGCCCCTCGGGTTATCAATTCGATCAGGATGCGGCCGCAGAAGTATCTGACATTGAGCACGTCGTGATCGCGTGCGGACGATACGAAGGAATCGACTCGCGGGTGGCCGAGCACTACGCCGGTCGTGACGACTGGGCGGGTGTGCGGGAGTACTCGATAGGCGATTACGTTCTCGCTGGCGGTGAGGCCGCTGCGCTCGCCATGGTGGAGGCTGCGGTTCGCCTGAAGCCGGGTGTGTTGGGAAATGCAGACAGCGCTGTGGACGACTCCTTCAGCAAGGTCGACGGCGCTGCCTTGGAAGGCCCGGTCTTCACCAGGCCACCCGCCTGGCGGAACCTCGAGGTTCCGGATGTGCTGCTGTCTGGTGATCATGCGCGGATCGACGCATGGCGCAGGCAGCAGGCCGAGGAACGAACGCGTGCCCGGCGCCCCGACCTCCCCAATCCCTGACGCTGATCGAGTCATCTCACCTTGTCCGAGCCGCCCGTTCGCGGGGGCACGGGGAGGATGTGGCACACTTGGCCGGCCGGTTCGACGTCTGCCACAAGGGACGCATGAGGACGGCACCACCCCACACAACCGTGGGCGACTTGTGGCGCTTGCAGGAAGAGAAGCAACGATGAAGACCCTCGACCCCGTCGACGCCGCCTCTTTGCGCGACGACATTCCCGATTTCCGCGCCGGCGACACCGTGAAGGTTCACGTGAAGGTCGTCGAAGGCAACAAGACCCGTGTGCAGGTGTTCCAGGGCGTCGTGATCGCCCGCTCCGGTTCCGGAGCCAGTGAGACCTACACCGTTCGCAAGGTTTCCTACGGCGTGGGCGTCGAGCGCACCTTCCCGTTGCACTCACCCATCGTGGAGAAGATCGAGGTCGTCACCCGTGGTGACGTTCGTCGCGCCAAGCTCTACTACCTGCGTGGTTTGCGCGGTAAGGCCGCGAAGATCCGTGAGCGTCGAGACAACTCACCGGCAGCGGCCGCCACTGCAGCTCCGATGGATGACGCTGGGTCGATGGATGACGCAGCGCCGATGGACGATGCTGTGTCGACGGATGAAGCCGTGTCGACGGATGACTCCGCACCAGTGGAAGACACCATGTCGACGGAAGACACCGTGTCGACGGATGAAGCTGCGCCGTCGGATGACGCCGCGCCCACAGCCTCGGAGAACTGACATTGGCCGATCGCGGTCGGCAACCTTGGTGGGACATCCCGGTAACGATTGCCGTTGCCCTGGGAGTGGTCCTTCTCATCACCACGT
>WLWL01000078.1 GCA_012103605.1 Candidatus Nanopelagicales bacterium | reverse complement strand
GTGAGTTCGATGTCCTGCTGGCCCAGGTGGACATCACCCAATACCGGGGTGACGCGGAGAACGATTGGTGTCTGGCCATCGTGAAGGGACTGGCGCAGGCGACGAAGGATCGTCGCATCTTTCCGGCTGTGACGACCGTGCACGTCACCGATCCACCGCGCCGGATCGCGAGTTTCGCCGCAGCGCACGGTGTCGCCTTGCTGCGAGGGACCCGCGCGTCGGTGGAGGCGCTCGCTGCGGTCTCGGCGTGGCACCCGTTCACTGCCCGCGACCTCGACCCCCATGACGAGGTGGACGTGTCCGACCTCCTGCGTCCTGGCGCTTTGACCGAGCACGAATCCGCAGAGATCATGGAGCGCTACGGCATCCCGATGGCGGACCGGCGCCTGGCCGAGGGAGCCGAGGAAGCCGTCGCCGCGGCCCAGGACTTGGGATTCCCCGTCGTGGTCAAGGTGAATGGACCCGCTCACAAAGCCACCGTGGGTGGCGTCGCCCTCGGCTTGAACTCCGCCGAGGAAGTCTCGGTCGCGACCCAGGCATTCGGGGGGTCGGTGCTGGTGGCGCAAGAAGTCGCATCCGGTCCGGAAGTGATCTGCGGAATGACCCGTGATCCGCACTACGGCCCGGTGGTGGCGGTAGGTATCGGAGGGCGGTACGCCGAGGCGTTGTCCCTGACGGCAACGTCCCTGGCTCCCTTGACCCACGACCAAGCTGTCCGCTTAGTCCGCCGGGCGCCGGGGCTGTCGAAGTTAACGACGGAGGAAACCTTCGACGCCATCGTGTACACCGTTTTGGTGCTCTCGCGTCTCGCGATGGATCACCCGACGATCGTGGAGGCCGACATCAACCCGCTCATTTTGGGGCCCAACGGGGCAGTGGCGGTCGACGCATTGATCGTTGTCGAGGACCCCGAACAGTGGGGCGCATCCTCGGATTGATGATTGATCGGCTGCTGATCGACCGCCGATCGGCCGCGGATAGCCCGCGTATGAGTTGCGGCTATGCCAGGGCGCGAAGAGCCGCGGCACGGCGCGGCAATGCTCGATCGACAAGCTCGATCAAGCGTGCCTCGTCGACGTCGGACTCCACGTACTGCGATGCCTTCTGCAGGAGCTTCGCCCGGGCCTCAGCCTGCTTGCCAGGCTCTTCGGCTGAAGCGGCCGACCATGCCCGATACAACTCCCAGGCAAGTTCCCGCTCGCGCATCACCCGGTTCATCGCATCCATCTGCTCATCGGACGCCGGAAGTCGCCATGTCTGGCTGAGCGCGCTGGGAAGAATCTCGCGATAGTCGTGGCCCCCTTGAGCGAAAACACCGGGAACGGGCGTCAGCGCGTTGAGCATGTCGACGAACGTCATCAAGAACGTCGCGCCGGGAACCCAGTGCGTGTGTTGCGGAGAACCGACGGGCCGCTCCGGTCCCAACCAGTCGGGCCGACGCCACAAGAGTTGACTGCCGAACTTCGGAATGGGGTCGTCCCCGTTTTGCAGAAGCAGGTAACGGACCTGTGTCCGTTCGTCGTCGGAGAGGTTCAGCCAGTCACGAATAGTCCGCGGGAGGTAGATGCCGTCCGGACCCACGTCGGGGACCTCGGTGATCGAGCGGTCGCCCCACAACTGCTTGCGCCACTTGGTTGCCGACGGTGTTCCGATCCACATTGCGTAATCGACCTTCGCGCCCGGCGGCCCGTAGGTCCACGTCCCCTCGAACATCCCTTCGCTCACCTGTGATCCCAGAGACTCTCCGAACAGGTAGAACCGGGGACGTTCGGACGGGTCCATCGCCAAGAGCCGTTCGGTGATGCCATCGATCACCATGCGGGTTTGGTCGACGCCTGTCGAGACGTTCCCCAGGGAGAAACTCGATGGCAAGACGGAGTACTGAATGGCGGCCGATGCGCAATCTCCACCGGTGAGGAACTCAAATGTTTCCGTGGCGACGTAGTTCACATACCCCGATCCGGTGGGGGAGAACAGAGCAAAGTGGCCGCGCTGGAGTGCCTTGGTTCGGTCGATCTCTCGAAGCAGGATCGCCACTCGCTCGTGGGGATCCTCGGCGATATCAAGGCTCGCGTAGACCCGCACCGGTTGCTTGGCCTTGCTCGTGCCCATGACCGAATCGATCGTTGCGGGCTCGACGGCGCTGGCCAGCCAGCGAGCACCCTCGCGGGTCTGTTTCATCCACTCCAAGCCGGACTCTGCGCAACCGGTGATCTCCGGGCCCGACGGTGGCTCTTCCATGCCCGGCTCGACCGCCCCACCACCCTTGGTGAGCATGGCCGAGACGCGGTTCAGCGCGAGGTACGCGGCGCCAGCGCTTACGCCGAGAGCGGTGATTCTGCCGAGCGCCCGGTGATCCTCGGGCTTACCCCCGAGTGATGCGCTCGCAAGCCGCGCCATTCCGTGCGTAAGCAACGACTCCGCCCGAGCAACGCCGTAGGTCGCCGCCGCTATGCCGGCGCCGATGGCGGCCATTTTCACCGGGGCGATTTCGCGGACCGAGTCCTCGAAGAATCGGTCTTGCCCCGGCGTGTGGTGCTCGTCGGACTTGTCCTGGCGGATCAGTGACCCGGGGGCTGCGCGCCACGGAGTCATGCTGGCCCAGGATGCGGCGGTAGCAGCACCCGCGACAGCCAGCCCCCAGCGGCGGCCGGATCTCCTTTCCCCCGTCAGCGTCGACGCCGCGCTCGAGAGTGCAGCGACGGCGATGGATCGCCCCGCGAGTCGGATCGCGGCGCGCGGGCGCGACTCGTGCTCCCGCCACGTGAATCCTGCGAAGGTGCCTGCCCCGAGGGCAGCGAGCACTCCCGCCACGATGAGGCGTGAGTTCGGTCCGGGGTTGTCTTGGCCGCTGATTCGGGCGGCGAGTGAATCGACGATGGCGTCGGCGGAGGAGTAGACGCCGTAGGCGAAGGCCGTCGTCACACCGCTGATGACTGCTTGATCCGTTGTCCCTCGGGTGAGCAGATTTGGTTGGAAGGTGCGGCCGAGTGCGATCCCGGCCCCGATCAGCCCCGTGCGCGCGGGGTGGTCCATCGCACGCTGGGGGTCGAGCGCTTTGAGCGACAGGGCATCCGACCGAGGCGTCGTCACAGAAGCAGGGTAATGATGTGGCGGTGGGGTGCCAAAACAGGGTGCGCCCAGAACCGGGCGGCGACTAGGGTCGAAGCACGTCGACGGCGACGTCGGCGCAAACACTCTGGGGAAGCTGAGGCGCTGTGTCCGCACCAACGACGACCGACCGCCATTCGGCGCGGGACGACTCGCCAGCGCAAGCCTCCATCCACGACACACTCGCGGTCCACCCGGCGACGCACGAGTCACGTCACGACTCGACGTACAAGGACTCCCTCGGCGATCTTGCCGGCGAGTACGAACGTGTCCGGCGTCTGACCGAGGAACTGGCAGCGCCGTTGACTCCGGAGGACCAGACCGTTCAAACCATGGCGGACGTCAGTCCCACCAAGTGGCACCGCGCACACGTGACCTGGTTCTTCGAAGCGTTCGTTCTCGCTGAGCACCAGCCGGGCTTCTCGATGTTTCAGGACACCTACTGGACCCTGTTCAACAGTTACTACGAGTCAGTCGGTGCTCGCTACCCACGCGCGAACCGCGGTCACATCTCCCGGCCCGGAGCACAAGACGTTGGTGACTACCGACGACACGTCGACGATCGCATGCTGGACCTGCTGTCAGCGCGCCTGCCGGGCGAGCGTTCAGATGAGGGTCGACCAGAAGACGACGCACTCCGGGCGTTGGTGTCCCTTGGCTTCCACCACGAACATCAGCATCAGGAGTTGCTGTTGATGGACATCAAGCACGTTCTGTCATGCAACCCCCTCGAACCCGTCGGCTATCCCGGACCGCGGGTTGCTCCGCGATCGCCATCGGCGATGTCTTGGATCGAGTTCGGTGGCGGTGTTGTGGACGCCGGAAACTCCTCGGACGGTTTCCACTTCGACAACGAAGAGCCAACGCACGCCGTGCTGCTGCGCCCATTCCGGCTAGCGGATCGTTTGGTGACCAACGGTGAATGGCTGGAGTTCATGATCGACGGTGGCTACGAACGACACGAGTTCTGGCTGTCCGATGGATGGGCGCGCATGAACGAGGAGAAGTGGTGTTCGCCGCTGTATTGGAAACGAGACGGATCTCAGTGGCTCGAACACACCCTGCATGGCACGCGACCCGTGCGGCTCGATGAGCCAGTGGTGCACGTAAGCCACTACGAGGCGGATGCGTTCGCGACATGGGCCGGCAAGCGCCTTCCGACGGAGTTCGAGTGGGAGCACGCGATGCGCGAATCCATGGTCGCGCCACCGCGCGACGATCAGGCGCATCCAATCGATCAGGCATATGGGATCGAAGGATTCCACCCCGCGGCTGATACCGGGGGAAAAGGAATGCGCCAGGTGTTCGATTCAGCGTGGCAGTGGACGTCGTCGGCGTACCTCCCGTACCCGGGCTTCAGCGCCCCCGCGGGCGCGGTGGGTGAATACAACGGAAAGTTCATGTCCGGTCAAATGGTGCTGCGCGGCGGCGCATCGGTGACGCCGAAGGGCCATGCGCGCGTGAGTTATCGGAACTTTTTCCCGCCGCGCGCGCGGTGGGCTTTCTCCGGGGTCCGCTTGGCCGATACGCAGACGACCTAAGCACGGCTAAATCGAAGGGAAGACGATGGCAGACGACAACAGTCACGACCCGCATGACCTGACCGGACGCACAGCACTCATCACGGGGGCGTCGCGCGGGATCGGGCGCGCAATCGCCGAGGAGTTGGCGAGCCACGGCTGCGCCGTGGCGCTGGCGGCGCGAAGTGCCGACACCGTCCAGCAAGCAGCCGAAGCCATCGAGCAATCCGGCGGACGTGCCGTTGCCATCGCCGCCGATGTGACCGAGGACGGGGCCGCGGAGCGGCTGGTCACCGAAACGGTGTCCACGCTCGGTGGGCTGGACATCCTGATCAACAATGCCGGCGGCAACAGTTTCTCGGTGCCCGTGGCTTCCATGCGGTTGTCGGGATGGAGCAAGACGATGGCGTTGAACGTCGACGCGACCGTGGCCCTCATTCAGCAGGCTCTCCCGCACTTAGCGGCCTCGAACCATGGCGTGATCGTCAACGTGGGATCCGTCGCGGGGCTTCGGGGTGCACCGATGATGTCCCACTACGGAGCGGCGAAGGCAGCCATCGCGTCACTGACCCGAAGCGTCGCCGTCGAAGCCGCCCATCAAGGTGTCCGCGTCAACTCGTTGGTGCCTGGCTGGATCGAAACCGACCTCACCGATTTTCTTCGCGTCGACGAAGGAACCGAATCGTCGGTGCTGAGCCGAGTGCCGTTGGGCCGTTGGGGGCGGAGTGACGAGATCGCCCACGCGGCCTTGTTCTTGGCGAGCGATGCTTCGTCCTTCATGACCGGCCAGGAGTTAATCGTCGACGGTGGCCTGTCCGCCATGCCCTAAACGCCAGCGGGCAGTCGTTATCGTCGCGCTATGGACTACGCGGCGTTGTATCCCTGGCCGCAGCGGTCATGGCTGCGTTCCCAGATGGTGACGACGCTGGATGGTGCAACCGTGGGGGCCGATGGCCGTAGCGGATCAATTTCAAGCCCGGCCGACAAGCGCGTTTTCGTCGAGACTCGTCGGTTAAGTGACGCCATCGTCGTGGGCGCTGGAACTATTCGAGCCGAGCGCTATCGGCCGATGGTGGCCAAACCCGAATGGCAGGACGCGCGAGCCGACGCGGGCCTAGCTCGAGCCGTGCAGGTAGTGATTGTGAGCGGTCGTCTCGACCTGCCGTGGGACGAGCCGTTGTTCTTTGATTCCACGCTTCCGGTGATCGTGGTGACGAGCGAGTCCGCAGACGCAGGGCAGGTAGCCGTTGCCAACGACCATGCGCAGGTATGGCAGATCGGAGCCACGTCGGTTGATCTTCTCGCGATGGTGTCTGCCTTGCACGAGCGTGGGCTACGACGGCTGGTGTGTGAAGGAGGTGAAGCGCTGCTGGACGGACTCGTGCGGGAAGAACTGGTCGATGAAATGGACGTGACGATCTCACCGATGCTGGCCGGTGCCGGATATCTGGCAGACCCGGGAGCCGAAGCCCGGCTGCCGGGAACGAACGATCTGTCTCGATTTTCACTTGCGCACCAGTTCGTGGAGGACGAGTTCACCTTTTGTCGATTCGTGCGCGAAAGCTAGCCCGAGAACCTTCCCTGAAGGCTGCCCATGATCCACAATGGGAATACGCCAGCGCGGCGGTCGTCAAGACACCAGCGAAGGGAGCGTCCGATGTCCGATCGGGAAAACGGGAAGCACAAGTCACGCGCGCAAAGAGATGCCGCCAAACACAAACCCCACCGGACCCAGGATCGCTTCTACAAGGCCAAGCATGACGCGCAACATGCGTGCGAAGACCTGCGCGCCAAGATTCAACGATCCAACATCCACGACGCGGTGCGTCACGAATTGCTCCGGGCCGTTGATGCGGCGGAGTCGCAGATCAGCGAGGTCGCCTTGACTCGGTCGCACCCGGGTTCACGCCTGCGGGACATCACCAAAGACATCGGCCATCTGCAGGTAGCCGAGACATGGCTTGCCGCCGCGGACCGTGTTCTCGGCCGCCTCGGCCCCGATGGTCCTCGATCGTCGCGGGTTGCCATCGACGAAGCAGTAGACACCGTGATGTGGCACATCAGGGCTGGTGAGTGGGACGGTCGTCTGACCCCGGCCGTCACCGAACTGCAACGCGCGGTGCAGGAGGCGGAAGCCCAGGCAGCCCTGCGGCAGGCCGGTTGACGGACTGGTTGATCCTGGCCGGAGGTGGGGGGAGTCGGCTCGGCCAGGACAAGGCGGCGACACCCCTCGACGGTCGCACGCTGCTCGATCGTGCCCGCGCGACGATCGACTCCGTCGACGACACGGCCACGATCCACGTTCTCGATCAGGCGTACCCCGGGGGACCAGCGGCGGCGGTTGTTGCGGGG
>WLWL01000077.1 GCA_012103605.1 Candidatus Nanopelagicales bacterium | reverse complement strand
CTTCGGCGTCCCGCTGCCGCTGTGGTATCGGCTGGACGCAGACGCGAACCCGGTGTACGACGGCCCCCTGATCCCGTCGGAGGATCGATTGCCGATCGATCCGTCGAGCGACGTTCCCGACGGCTTCACGGAGGATCAACGCGGACAACCCGGTGGCTTCATCGGCGACCCGGATGTGATGGACACATGGGCGACCAGTTCCCTGAGCCCGCAGATCGCCGGTGGATGGGAACGCGACCCGGATCTATGGAGTCGCGTCTATCCGATGGATGTTCGTCCGCAAGCACACGAAATCATCCGCACCTGGCTGTTCTCGTCCACTGTTCGTGCCCACCTCGAGGATGACTGCTTGCCGTGGTCGAACGCGGCAATCTCCGGATGGATCCTGGATCCCGATCGCAAGAAGATGAGCAAGTCCAAGGGCAACGTTGTGACGCCGATGGACCTGCTGGATGAGTATTCCTCCGACGCCGTTCGCTACTGGGCGGCTTCGGGGCGCCCCGGCACCGACACGGCCTTCGATATCGGCCAAATGAAGATCGGTCGGCGGCTCGCGATCAAGGTGCTCAATGCCAGCAAGTTCGTCTTGTCGATGGGGGTCGTGGACGACGTCTCGGCGATCACCCGACCGCTGGATTTGTCCATGCTGGCGATGCTGCGTGACGTCGTGGATCGGGTGACTCATGCGTTCGAGAATTACAACTACGCCCGCGCTCTTGAACTCGCCGAGTCGTTCTTTTGGACGTTCACCGACGATTACGTCGAGCTCGTCAAGGAACGCGCCTACGGCGGCCAGGGAGAGGACGCGGCGGCGAGCGCGAAGGCTGCTTTGTCTCTCGCGTTGTCGGTCCAACTGCGCCTATTCGCCCCGTTCCTTCCTTTCACCACCGAAGAGGTCTGGTCGTGGGTCCATGACTCATCGATCCACCGGGCCTCGTGGCCGCAGGTCGAGGAGTTCTCAGCGCTGCCCGAAGGGGACCCCGGGGTGCTCGAAGCAACCGGTCAGGCTCTCAGCGGGGTGCGGAAGGTGAAGTCGGAGCAGAAGGTCTCGATGCGGGCCCGCGTCTCGTCGGCAACGATCTCCGGCCCAGGTGCCGATATCGAGCGCATCCGCCAGGCGATAGAGGATCTAGCGGCCGCGGGGAGCATCGAGGGGATGAATGTGACCGATGGGTCCGAAACTCTCCAGGTAGAGGCAGAACTAGCCCCCGTGGAGTAGTTGTGAGCACTTTGGTGACGTCCCTTGGCATGATCGCGTTCTTCGCAGTAGTGATGGCCATCGCGTGGCGCCGCTACCAGCGGCACGCAACTCAGGCAGCAGAGCGCTCGCGCGCCGCCATGGTGCAACTTCTCACCGACTCCGAGGTCGTCGCCGCGCAATCTCACTGCGAGAACTCAGGAGAGAACCAAGGAGAAAGTGCGCACGACGCGACGGCTCCAGCCGATCACGCAACGGGCGCTGATGGCTTGGCTGCGCGCGACGTCGAGGCGTTCGACGCGCTGGTTGAGAACTTCCACTCGGATTCCTCAGACGAGCGCTGACCGCTGGTCTGCCGCATGGCAGGCCGCGCACACGCCGCGCATATTCCCGGCACACACCACGAGATCGCATGGCTCGCTGACTATTCGCTGAGGTCGCCCAATTCCTTCAGCAGATCGAACTGTGACGGCTGACGGCCCTTGCTCGCGGGCTTGGGTGCCGCCGGCGGCAACGGTCCTGGACTGGCAACTGCGGCTGCGGCCGCAGCCGGAACCGGCTCCTCGACCACTTCCTCGGCGACCTCGACTTCTTCGACGATTTCGGGTGCAGGTTCGGGGGCGGGCGGAGGGGCAACGTCCGAAGCGACCGGTTCTGGTTCGGGCACAGGCGCCGGTTCTGGAGCAGTCTCCACTTCGGCGACCGGCTTGGCTGTCGGCTCGGGCTCGGAGGCGACCGACTCGACCGCCGCGTCCGCGTCGTCCACGTCGACGCTCTCGGCAACGTCAACAACTTCCGGTTCGGCATGAGCCGGGCGGGCTTCACGGACCTTCGACATCTCTGGGGCGTAGAAGCCGATGATGTCCAGCCCCTCAGCATCGGAACTGTCCTCGGGCATCTCTCGTAGTTCCGGTGCCATGGCGAGGAGATCGACGGATTCGGTCGCGGCGGCGAACCAGTCCGGAGTTTCGGTGTTGGCTTGGGGCATCGAGCGGTTCTGGGCGCCCACCGCGAGCTCGCTCGTGCTGCTGTTCTGCTCGAGCGCCATGAGGGCGTAGAGGACAGGGACGACGTTGTCGTCGACGTTAGACATGGCGCACCTCCCTCACACGAACGTGCCCGAACCCGGGTATCTCGGATCCACCAGGGTAGGTGATCCTCACGCGGCGTCGTCAGTCGGAGGATGCTCCGCTCAAGCCCAGCTCTTTCGCCAGTGGATCTGTGCTGGGGTCCCACTGCCGCAGGTCACGTCCAGGCAGGCACGCCTGAACGAGGTCGAGGTACGCCGGTCCGAGCAGCGGGTGGTCCAAGAGCACACCCATCTTGTTCAGGTTGGTAGCGGTCAGCACGTCCTTCGTGGCGAGAGGCACTACGCCGACGACCGGAACGCCGAGGCCGGCGGCTTGCACCTGGTCACGTTCCATACCGACGTTCGCGACGGACTGGTTGACCACGATTCCGACTTTGCTGCGCGGAATGCCGAGACCGGATTCGTCCAACGGCGCGGTGATTTCCCGCAGCGCACGGGCCATTCCCTGAATGGCCGTTGAGGCGAGGGTGGTGACGAACAAGATCGCATCCGACTCGACGAGCGCAACCTCAGCGATGAGCGGTTCGAGGTACTGCACGCTCGTATCAATGATGACGACGTCGTACATCCGTTGCAGGCTTCGCACGATCGTTCGGTAGAAGTCCGGGCCGACGGTGTCGGCTGTGCGGGGACGAATCGGTGCGAGCAGGGTGTCGACGTTAAGGCCTTCGGCAGCAACCATGTTTCGGCGAATGCGCTCTTCGTCCCATACCGGCTGCACGCGAATGTTCAAGGCGGTCGGCATGAACTTGCCGATCAGCGACGCGACCTGACCGTCGCGCACATCGAGGTCGATCACGCAGACCGACAGCGGCTTGTCCGCCTGCGCGGACGCGCGCGCAATGGTCGATGCGAGCAGAAGTGAAACGGTGGACTTTCCCGATCCGCCCTTGCTGGACGTCACGGTTAAGGTGATCTGACCTGGAATCTTCGGTTTCGCGAGCAATTCCAGATCGGCGTTCGGTGGGTACTCGGAGTCGACGGCGGGTTCTTTCGGCGCGGACGCGGGAACCTTCGCCCCCCCCATGTTCAGTTTCAATGTGGGAGCGCCGGGGAGGCTGGGCATTTTCGCGGGCTCGTCCGGCTCGTCGATCTCGACTTCTGCATCGAGGCTGTCCGAGGCTTGATCGTCGAGCGATGGCGGCGCACCAGGGAGACGCGGAGCATCGGGCCGCGCATCCGGCTCCGGCGGGGTGAGCGGGAGCGAGATGCCGTCGTCGATGCTCGCCTCATCTGCATCGCCGACTTGTTCGACGAGCGGCTCGTCGACGCTGTCGGGGTACTCGTCGGGGAATGTCGTGAAGGATCCCGCGCGCTCGCGAAGTGTCTCCAACAATTCCCGGCCGCCGTAGTGCGCGGGAAAGACGGAGTACTCCAGATCGCCGACGTCGACGCCTTGACTAGCGGCTTCCTCGGCGATCAAGCCTTCGAATTCGTGCCAGGACTCCTCACGCCACTGGACGATGCCGGCGACAGCTCCGGCCTTGGCCATCATCACCAGAGCCTGCGCCGTTTGACGACGCTCACGATCGTCGTTCGCCGTTCCGACGAGAAGAGAGTCAGAGAAGATAAGAATTCGTGAGCGTTGATCGAGGGCGCCGGAACTCAGCCCTTGCCACATCGACGCGACACCTTGCTGGCGTTCCTGGACGTTCCAGGCTACGTCAGCGTTTGCAAGCAAAGAGTGGACGCGCTCCTCAGCGACGACAATGACGCCGGGGCCGGCCGCGGCGTTGGTGTCGGCCACGCGCTCACCCCTCTCGGTAGTGTTAGGACCACCGTTCCTGTGATCGGCAATCGGGCTATAAAACTGTATCGGCCTGCACACCGCCGTCCGTTTGTGGGCAGATCAGCTCAACGGCAGTTCAAGGCCTCACTGACCAGCCGCAGCTCCCGGGCCACCGAGGATGAAGCGGGTGCGGTGGGCAAGGGCAGGGTCTTCTGGACGAAACACAGGTGCGGGTGTAGGTGCGACCTCGGCGACCGGAGCCGGAGCAGGCGCGACCTCGGCGACCGGAGCCGGAGCAGGCGCGACCTCGGCGACCGGAGCCGGAGCGGGAGCGACCTCGGCGACCGGAGCCGGAGCGGGAGCCACCTGGGCAACTGGAGCGGGGGCAGGTGCAGCCTCCACTACCGGGGCCGCAACGAAGCTGGCCGGCTCGGGGGTGAGGTAGGACTGATCCACGTCGTCGTGGTCGAAAGACTCGATGCGCGCGATCATGTCGCTTTGGTTGATGGGCTGGAAGACCGATCCGTGTTCGTCACTCATGTTCGCCTACTTTCACCGTGGTTCGATGCTCGTTTTTACGATCCCCAGGAAGCGGGAACAAAGTCCGGGATCTCCACCTGAACGTCTTGTTCGCTCAGGACGCGCTCTAGAACGATCAGGCTTGCGTGGGTATCGGTGGACAGGTTCAACGACATGATCGGGATGTTGCCGGGGATGTGATCCAGCCGGTGCCACTCGACGGTCCAGTTGACCGAGAACTGACCCTCTTCGGCTCGCTGAGCGAGTTCGGCGATCACGGAGTTCCGCAGTACGCGCGGGTGGGCCGAGTAGCGGATGGCTCGGGCTCGACCGGCTGGTGCGTCGCAGGAGATATCCACGCGCAGGAAGTCCGATGCATCGGTGACCGGTGAGTGGGTCAGCGGGGAGACGGCAGTCACGATGCCGGACCCGGAGCGCACTAGGTACTCGCGTCCGTCAGCGTCGACTTCGAGCCAAGACTTCACCGGATACCCTCCTTGGGTCCGGGGCGCGGATTTCGCTGCCCCTTCTCTCGAGGTATCGGCTCGATTCGCCCCCGGCGTCCCCCTAGGCCTCCTGGTGTGAGTCCCCCGGACCTGTCCCCCACCGACCGGGACTGACCGGGTCTCACCGCGATCTACAGCAGTGACCCGATCAGGGCGAGATAGCCGTCGACGATCACGGCTCCGAGGATCAGGCCGAGCATGTTTCCCGCGACGAGGAAGGGGCCGAACGGCACGGCGGTCTTGCGGCCGGCTTTGCCCCGCAGAATTAACGCCACTCCAACGATGGCGCCCACAGCGAACGCGGCGAACAGGCCCACCAGGGCGGATCCCACAGATACCCACCCCAGGGTTGCGCCCAAGATGGGCGCCAGCTTCACATCTCCCAAACCCATGCCTCGGCCACGGGTGAGCAGCCAGATGCCTCCGATAACGGCGAGCCAGATGCCAGAGCCGATGAGAGCCGACGCCCAGGGCACCTCGCCGTCGACGATCGCGGAGACAACCAGTCCAACCAGCAGGAGCGGATAGAGCGGGTAGACGATCGCGTTGGGAAGTCGGAAGTGTTCAAGGTCGATGATCGTCAAGGCCACGCATGCGCTAGCAAGGACTAGTAGCCACGGCAGGAGTCCGAGCGAATCAGTGTTCACTGCCCAGATCGCGAGCACCCACCACACGGCGGCGTTCGCCACCTCGACCAGCACGTACCGGCGAGGGATCGGCCATTGGCAGTCGCGACAGCGGCCCCGCAACACCAGCCAGGAGACAACGGGGATGTTGTCCTTCCACCGGACCGCGTGCCCGCAGTGGGGGCACGCCGACGGCGGTGACGCGATCGACTCTCCGCGCGGTACGCGGTAGATAACAACGTTGAGGAAAGAGCCGACGGCCAGCCCCAAGAAGGTCAGGATGACAGCTGCAAGAACGGTCACCATAAGACCTCAGGGTGCCACGGTCAGCTGGCGTGTTGCAGCAGCGACTCTTCGAGGCGCTCGAGGCGCGCGTTGAGCTCGGACACCAAAGCAGTCGCGTTGTTCTGCGCCTGCTGGGCGTTGATGAGTTCGCGCTTGAGATCGCTCACCGCGGAGGCAACCGAGGGTGCCTCGGCAACGTTCGACGTCGCCGACTCAGTCATCACCGGTGCCGCAGTGTCCGCAACCGGGGCCACCGGGGCGATCTGCTCAACGGCAACAGCGTGCGCGGCTACTGCATGGACTGCTACGGGCTCGACGGCGGTGGGCTGCACGGGTGCGTTGGCCATGATCGGCAGCTCGTCGAACGCAGCTTCAGTTGCGGGCACAGGAGCAGGTGCGGGCGCTGCAACCGGAGCGGCGACCGGCTTACGCTCGGGCATCGGCTCGAGTGCTCGTGACCCGAATTCCTCGGGGACGGTCCACTGGTGCGGGTCTACTCCCGCGGTTCCGTGGCCGAGCACGCTGACGACGCCGGTGGAGACCAGCAGCCAGGCGAGGTGCACAGCTTCAGCGCGGGTGAGTCCGGAGGCTCCGGCGATGTCGTCGATCGTGCGGCCCGGGGCAACCTTGCCGCGGAACACGCGAATCTCGGGGATGCTCACCTCGGCGGGAAGGTCGGCTCCGGCGTCTTCGAGGACGAGTGAGCCCGGGCTTCCTTCCGGGTGCAGCATCGCCGCGGTGCTGACGTATCGGGAGTGACGCAGGTCCAGGGTCTGGGCGAGTGCGTGCATCGTCAGCGGCATGGTGCACAGCGTTGCCGTGGTCTGGCCCTTGTGGGTCTTGATCTTCACCTTGGGAAGTTCCATCACGGCGCCGAGGGCGGCCAGCAGGTACTCCTGGTGCAGGGCACCGACGCTGTCCACGTCGACGAGCCCGTTCTCCACGAGCCACGTCGCGGGGGAATCCACGGTGCGTGCGTGGTCGGCCTGCGCGGGTGTGATGACTCCTGCGGTGACCAGCCGGGCAGCGATGTTGGCTC
>WLWL01000076.1 GCA_012103605.1 Candidatus Nanopelagicales bacterium | reverse complement strand
GGAATAGCCGCCGTGGTGATGACGGCTCGGATCGTGCGGCGTCTCACTCGTTCGGACGCCCTCGGCACCATCGCCGGTCTTCTGCTCGCTTTGGATGGCATTCACATCGTCCTGAGTCGCACGGCGCTACTGGATCTTGTTCTCGGATTCTGGGTTCTCGCCGGATTCGGCTTGCTTCTCGTGGACCGCGACCGAACGCGACAACGCCTGGCTGACGATGTTCGCCGACACGGCGCGGATCGGGTGGCCGCCGGTCTCGGTCCGTTTCTCGGCTGGCGGCCGTGGCGCATCGCCGCGATCGTCACGTTCGGGCTGGCCTGCGGCACCAAGTGGTCGGGGATCTGGTTTCTCGCAGCGTTCATGGCGATGTCGCTGATCTGGGATGCGCTGGCGCGACGGGCGATCGGGGTGGACCACCCATGGTCCGCGGCCTTCGCACGTGATCTTCCCCTCGCAGCCGCCTCGACTCTGGTCATCGGCATCGGGGTCTACCTGCTCACCTGGACGGGCTGGTTCGCCACCGGCACCGGGTGGAGCCGGACCTGGGCAGCCGGTCAAGGAGCCTCCGTCGTACCGGATCCGCTTCGATCCTTATGGCACTACCACTCGGAAATGTGGAACTTCCACACCAACCTCGACGCCGAACACAACTACGCCAGCAGTCCGCTGTCGTGGCCGTTCATGACTCGACCGACCTCGTTCTACTACGAATCACCGGACGGGTGCGGTGCCGATAGTTGCTCGTCCACCGTGCTCGCCGTCGGAAATCCGATCATTTGGTGGGCTGCCGTGCTCGCAGTTCCGTATCAACTGTGGCGGTGGATAGCCGCGAAGGACTGGCGCTCTGGCGCTGTCATCGTCGGCATCGCTGCGGGCTGGTTGCCGTGGATGCTCTACCTCGACCGCACGATCTTCACGTTTTACACGGTTGTGTATGTGCCTTTCGTGGTGATGGCGGTGACACTCACCCTCGGGGCCATCGCGCGGGGGCTGCGGAACAGGCCGCGCTGGGTGCCAGCATTGCTGATTGGTGGTTACGTCCTCGCGGTGGTGCTGGCAGCGTGGTGGTTCTATCCGATCTGGTCAGCTGAAGTGATCACCTACGACGCCTGGCGGGCGCGCATGTGGCTGCCCACCTGGATCTAGCGCACACCGACTCGGTAGATCTACGAGGGCGCGGACCGCTCACTTTCGACTTCCTTCTTTGCCCGCGGGCCACGAATCAAGGCGGCAGTCAGCGGTACGGCGATTGCCGCGATGGCATTGACGACCGCCGAAATGAAGTGCAGCCGATTCAGGGAAAAGAGCCTCACGCAACAGGACTGAAGAAACGAAACAGTGGTGGAGCTGAGGGGATTCGAACCCCTGACCTTCTCATTGCGAACGAGACGCGCTACCAACTGCGCCACAGCCCCGGAAAGCACGTAAGGCTAGCAGCAGGGTTACTCGCCGGCTGCCCGTCGGGTTTCTTCGTACCCCAGGGACGGCAGCTCGGCGGTGTCCTCGCTCGACGCCACATCGTGCGGGGTCGATCGCAACTCGTATCGGTCATCCTCGAGGTCGTCCACGGTGATGCGTGGACGGCGCATCGTGCGGGCGACTTCGACCATCGCCTGACCCGACCAGTCTCGGTCGCGCTCGATGGGTCGACGCACGCGGGTGGCTCGGGGAGCGTTGACGTAGGTGGGAAGCGTGGTCGGAACCGCGGACCACCCTTCCTCGCTTTGCTCCCCCTCCCAGGGATCCCACGACAGATAGTCGTCCATCGCTGCAGCCATTTGGGCGTCTCGGACGCGCTTGCTCGTCGGACCGGTACCTCGGGAACGGGGATAGGCAACGTCCGCAACGCGGTTGGTGTACGCGACTTCCCGGTAGTCGTCCTCGAACTCGCTGTCGAACTCAACGTCGTATTCGTCGTCGTACTCATCGATGCCGTACTCGAGTGACTCATCGTCAGCCATCGAGCGACGATCCGCCCCGGCCGAGCGCCGGGAGGACGTCATCGACGCAGCAATGACGTAGGTGAGCACCACAACAGCGAGGACTATCGGTGCTAGGCGCGGGATGAGCCCGACCACGGCCAAGGCGAGCACCACCGCCAGGGCAGCACTCAGGACGCCCATCACCACGGCCCGACGCTTGGCTACTGCTTCCTGCGCCGGGGAGGTGGGCCGGCCCGATGACGATCCACGGCGCGCCGACCGTCCCGACTTCTCGTTCTTACCGAGGGACTTCATCGCGGAAGAGAAGCGCGCGGTCGATCGGACCTCGCTGATCTGATCGTGACGACGCAGCCATATCGGAATCAGCACGGCAGCCCACAGGGCGATGATCACCACATAAATCAAGCCCGTCACAGATGCACACGCTAGGCGTTATGGGGCTGATGTTGCGGGAGGTGTGAGCCTTCGCGCCCGCGCGTGTCGCGCCGATATTCGCCGTGGTTACGGCGGTATTTGTCTTACGGCGGTGTTCGTCTTAGGGCGTTGTTGGGTGCGTGTCGTGACGCACAGCGTCACGCAGTCGAGCCACGACCCCTCCGGGAACATCGCCCGCGAACAGGACGTACGTCACGTGATCGCGCCAGTCTCCGTTGATATGCAGATACTTCTCGCGGAAGCCTTCCTCGCGGTAACCCACCTTCTCGGCAACCGCACGCGAGGAGGTGTTTTCGGGGCGGATGTTCAACTCCATCCGGTGCAGGCGGAGCACATCGAACGCGTAATCGGTCGCCATCGCCACGCCCATGGAGGTGACGCCTCTGCCAGCGAACTCCTGGTCGATCCAATAGCCGATGTAGGCGCTGCGCAAAGAGCCGTACGCGATTCCGCCCATCGTTATCTGCCCCACCAGTCGGCCGCGAAACTCCGTTGCCCACGGCAACACTCGACCTTCGCGCGCTTCAGCTCGAAGTCGCCGCGTCATCGCGTGGAAACTCGGCGGAACCTCTCCGGCGCTAACTCCTTCGTCGGGAACCGTCGCGTCCCAGGGTCCAAGCCAGGCTTGATTGCGTCGTCGAACTTCTTGCCAGGCCCTGGCGTCACTCGCCTTCAGAGGGCGCAACCGAACGTCACCCTCATTCAAGGTCGGTGCCACGTCCGACCGCCACGACATAGCTAGAACTCCTGCTCGGAGATCCACTCGCGTAGGTCGTCTCCGATGTCATCCCGCTCCGTTGCGAGCTGAATGACCGCCTTGAGGTAGCTGAGCTTGTCTCCGGTGTCATATCGACGACCATCGAAGACGACTCCGTGCACGCCCCCGCCCTCGCTCGCGGGACGACGAGCCAACTCCACAAGCGCATCGGTGAGTTGGATTTCACCACCGCGCCCCGGTGCGGTGTTGTGGAGAATCTCGAACACCGCGGGGTCGAGGATGTAGCGGCCGATGATCGCGTAGTCGCTCGGCGCCTCGTCAACGGACGGCTTTTCGATGAGATCGGTCACTTCGACGACGTCATCGCTGTCGGTATCCGACACCGCGACGCATCCGTAGAGCGAGATATCTTCGTGCGGGACTCGCATCAGACACAGCACCGAACCGCCGAACCTTTCGCGCACCTCGATCATGCGCGGCACGATTGGATCTCGCTCGTCGATTAAGTCGTCACCGAGCAAGACGGCGAATGGTTGATCACCGACGTGATGCTCCGCCATCAGGACCGCGTGTCCAAGGCCGAGTGCTTGTCCCTGCCTCACGTAGTGGATGTGGGCGAGATCGTTGGACTCCTGCGCGAGCGCAAGCCGCTCGTTGTCGTTCTTAGCCGTAAGCGCAGCCTCCAACTCGATGTTCTTATCGAAGTGGTCTTCCAACGCACGCTTGCCGCGGCTGGTGATGAACAACAGGTCATCGAGCCCAGCAGCAACAGCCTCTTCGACGACAAACTGGATCGCTGGCTTGTCCACGATGGGCAGCATTTCCTTCGGCATCGCTTTCGTTGCGGGCAGGAACCGGGTTCCCAGCCCCGCCGCAGGGATGACCGCAGCCGTGACGCCTGTCATGGGGCCTGAGACTACGCGGTCTACCCCCTCTCCGACGAGCCGCTCGGGTGTCCCGGCGGAGCGCAATTACTCCCCGCTGGCCACCGCGTGCGGCACAGTGAGGCTATGGACGCGGTGTCGGGCAAGGCCAACCTGCGACGACAGGTGCGCCATCAGCGGCAGAACCGGAACGCTGGTGCTGATGAATCGACGCGTATCAGCGAACACATCATGGATCTGGAAGACGTGCGATCGGCGTGCGATCGCCAGGAGGTGATCGCCTGCTATCTCGCGCGAGACGACGAGCCACCGACGCGGGACGTGATCAATGACGTGCGGCGCGCCGGCGGCCGGGTTGTGTTGCCGAGGACCAGCGACGACGACCTCGTCTGGGTCGAGATGACCGACAACACGCGCACGGTCACCAACACGTGGGGTATCGATGAACCGCAAGGCCCCCCGATTTCCACACCGCCGGCCGTGTGGATCATTCCGGCCTTAGCGGTCGATGCCGACGGCTATCGACTCGGTCAAGGTGGCGGGTTCTACGACCGAACTCTTGCCCAGCGTCCGTCAGACGACAACGCCCTGGTGATCGCCGTGATCTTCGAAGACGAGTCGGTTATGCACGTCCCGCACGAGGCCCACGATCAACGAGTAGACGTCGTCGTGACGCCGGAGCGTGTGCGCTGGCTGTCGATGCCGGACTAGTGAGTTCGAGAATCCACACCCGAAAGATCACCGAGTCAACAGTCGCTTCTGATCCAGCCCATCATCACCATTCGAGTCGAATTGAATCGTCCTACCCGCCGGTCAGGGCACGTGTGACCGCCACCGCGATGCCACACGCACCCATGCAGGCGATCGGCATCACGATGATGGCCGCCCAGGCACTGGATCGCTTCTCACTCCACACACGATTGACGAACAGCGCATAGCTCGAATACGTGGTGAGGGCGCCGCACGCCCCCGTTGCCAGCAGCGCACGCATGGGGCCTTCGAGGCTGACGTAGGCGATGCCGATGACGAACGATCCGATCGCATTGACGACGAGCAAGCCCCACGGGAAGAACCCGTACCCGCGCTGCTGAGCTGCGCGAGAGATCCGACTATCGATCAGGTAGCGCGTCGGTGCACCGATCGCTCCACCGAGAGCTACGGCGAGCGCGAGGGACCACGTCACGTCGCTCCTCCTGTCGAGCGCACACGCGCAATCCGACCACCGAGGGCAACCGCGATCGCCGTCGCCGCCATGGTCACCAGGACGTAGACCGCGGCGAGGCCGACACCGACCGCGTCACCGCGGTCCACCAGCGCGAACGCTTCCTCCGCGAAGGCCGAGTAGGTCGTGAATCCGCCGAGGAATCCGGTGACGACCAGGCCGCTCACCCACGCGGCATGCCGAACAACTATGGGAGCGAGAACACCGATCGCGAAGCACCCGACCACGTTGGCGATGAGAGTTCCCCACGGGAACGTCGGGGAATCCGCCACAGCAAGAACGAGTTCACCGATGGACCAGCGAGCCAGGGCTCCCAGGGCACCACCGACCCCGATCGCCAGCCATAAGCGCATCCTCCGAGGGTAGCGATGCACCCGCATGAATTAGCACTCGTTGCCATCGAGTGCTAATCTCACCGAGACAAGGAGGTTCGGTGCCCACCTACGAATACGCGTGCTCATCATGCGACAGCACGCACGACATCGTGCAAAAGATGACCGATCCCACTCTCACCGAGTGCCCGGCGTGCGGCGAGCCGACGCTGCGCAAGCTGTTCAACGGAGTGGGTGTCGTATTCAAGGGCTCGGGCTTCTACCGAAACGACTCTCGCTCCTCTGGCTCGAGCAAAGATTCACCCAGCGAGGACTCTTCCGGCTCGAGTGAGAAGAAGTCCTCCTCGGACTCCGGTGGTTCTTCCGGCTCGTCCGGCTCCAGTTCGTCCAGTTCTGGCTCGTCCGACTCCGGGTCGACGTCGTCCACGTCGTCGAAGGGCTCCGGAACCGGTTCGACATCCACCTCGACTTCCTCTACCTCGAAGAGTTCCGCATCCACGACATAGTCCACATGGCCCGCATGGGCCGCACTTGTGGACAGTGATTCGACGCGTCCCAGAGCAGGTGCCTAACGTCGATACATGATGGCCTTCGTCGACTTCCTGCGACGCTTCGTCGACGTCTCGCGTTTTCGACATCACCTCAACCGACGACGCCGTCTCGTGGCCGCACTCCTCGCCGGTGTCGGCGCGTTCCTGTTGATCACTGCTCTGCGCTCCCCCGCCCCCGTGCTCGACGGCGGGCTGAGTCCGCGGCTCGACATCGCGCCCGGTGAGGTAGCGGTTCCGGTTGTCATCAGCCCCTCCGGTGCCTTGTCGACCCTGGCGCGCGGGACGCGGGTCACCCTGGTAGGCCAGGACTCCTCACGCATTGATTCCGTGCGGGTAGTCGATATACCGACGTCAGGGTTCGGCGCTTCACCGGAGTCCATCGCGGTCGTCGCCCTCTCCGAGCAGGACGCGTTGGTCCTCGCTTCCCGCCCGTCGCAGCCAATGGGTGTCATGATCCATTCACGCGACGACCGGAGTGTGGATCATGATCAAGGAATTCAAGACATTCATCAATGAAGGCGACGTTGTTGACCTATCGATCGGGGTTGTCGCTGGCGTTGCTTTCGTGACGTTGGCCGAAGCCTTCACCGTAGGTCTCGTCGCACCGTTCGTGCGCATCATTTTGGGCACCGACGGCGCAGCAGAGGACTTCGTCGTTGCCGGGCAAGTCTTCGACATCTCACTGGTTGTCGCCGCCATCATCACCTTCGCCATCGAACTCTTGGTGATCTATTTCGTCTTTGTCGTGCCCATCAATCGTTTTCGAGCGCGGCGCGCGTTCGACACAGGCTCGGACGAGCACGTGGAGTTACTGCGAGAAATCCGCGACTTGATGAAGGAGCCGCGTCCCTAGTCACCGTGATGCGGCGGCACCTGCTCCCGCAGCCATGAGTCGCGGTCCGCACCGTCATG
>WLWL01000011.1 GCA_012103605.1 Candidatus Nanopelagicales bacterium | reverse complement strand
TCAGGTCGGCCTCGCCCGAAGGCACGGTCGCCCGAGTTCCGTTCATGGTGCCAGCCGGGAAATCCTCGTACGCGGTGGTCGAGATGTTGCCATCCACCAGGTAGATCTGGATGTCCTGCGGGCCAGCACCCTGCTTGATCATCTCCTGCAGGAGCTTGACCGACTCTTCGAAGCCAATCACGGTCACTGCCTGCGGTCCGCTCGCCACGACCTCGGCTACCTCAGCCTCGAAGGACGGAGCAGCGGGGTCGTACAGCAGATCAGCGGTGACGGTTCCACCAGCGGCGCTGAAGTCCTTGACGACAGCGTCCTTCAGGCCTTCACCGTACGGATCCTGACGGGCAACGACGGCCATGGACTCCACGCCGTTGTCGATCGCGTCAGCTGCGATGACCGCACCCTGGAGGACGTCAGACGGCGCTACACGGAAGTAGAGGCCGTTGTCCGGGTAGGTGGTCAGAGCAGGCGCCGTGTTAGCCGGCGAGAAGTGAACCACACCATTGGAGGTGATCTTGTCGATGACGGTCAGCGAAACACCCGAGGATGCCGCGCCGATGATCGCCTGAACGCCCTGAGACAGGTGCGAGTCGACGGTCTGGCTGGCAATGTCCGTGGTGGTGTCACCAGAGTCACCCTCGATGTAGGTGATCGGGTTACCGAGGACTCCGCCTCCGGCGTCGACCTCCGCGATGGCCTTCTCGACACCAGCGAACTCGGGCGGCCCGAGGAACGCAAGGTCACCGGTAGCCGGCAACATCGATCCAACGATCAAGGTGTCGTTCTGGCAAGTGGCTTCTTCTTCTGTTTCCTCAACCTCGGGCTCCTCGGGAGCCTCCTCTTCAGGAGCCTCTTCCTCCGTGGGTTCCTCGGCTGCAGTCTCTTCAGCAGTCGTCTCTGCCGGAGCAGCCTCGTCGTCACCGCTGCTGCAAGCAGCGAGTGCGAGGGAGGCGGCGCCGAGCACAGCGACGGCCTTGAGAGCCATAGTGCGCTTCATGCAGTTCTCCTTGGACATACGAAACAACGGCGATCACCGTCGCAGTGGGATAACAGTAGGCGTGGGGCTTATCGGAGTGGTAATCGAGGTCCTCTCCTCAGCCCATTCGTGACCGGAATGTGACCTAGCGAGACCTTTCCGCCCCCTCGTGAGCCGTCTGGTGCCCCCACCGTGTCCCCCAAGCGTGTCCCCCACGTAATACCCCCTGCCGCGCCGCACCCGCGTCCTTCCGCAGGTGTCTCGGAGTGTCTCGCCAGGCCTCGTGGCGGCCCTCAGGGCGTTACTTGGCCCGACAGCAGGGCTGTTGCGGCCTCCGACAGGGTGACTCGGCGATCCATTGCCGCTTTGCGAAGCCAGGAGAAGGCCTCAGGTTCAGACAATCCGAATCTCTCCTGAAGAACCGTCTTGGCGCGCTCGACTTCTTCCCGAGCCTTGGCACGATCCCCCAAGGCCTCTACCTGCCCCTGCAAGTCTTGAATCTGGCGCCATCGAGCGAGGGCCAACGCGATGCTCGGCTCGAGGTCGGCCATGGTGAAGGGTTTCACCACGTATCCGACCGCGCCGGCCTCCGCAGCCTTCATCGCCACATCTCGCTGACTAAAAGCGGTCACCATGACAACGGCACACAAATTGTCCCGAGAGATTTCCTCGGCTGCTGACAGTCCATCGCGAACCGGCATCGCAATATCCAAAAAGGCAAGATCCGGTCGGTGCTCTCGGACGAGTTCTACGGCACGCTCACCGTTGAAGGCTTCGGCGACGACGTCGTAACCGAGCTCCTTCAACATCTCCACCAAGTCCATGCGGATGACGGCCTCATCCTCGGCGACAATTACTCGGGTGGTGGCCTCACTCACGGTCCCACACTACGCACTTCACATCGGATTTATCTCTGCCTGGCAACCTCGCGGGTCTTCGGCGCAGCGCAGAATGCGCGGCGCTACTGTGTGGCCGTCGCCCCGGTATCCCAACCGGTAGAGGAAGCGGTCTCAAACACCGTCCAGTGTGGGTTCGAATCCCACCCGGGGCACGTTTACGACGACTGGCGCGACGAGGCCGCGACAGCAGCCAGAACGCCATTCACGAACTGCGGCGATTCATCCGTCGACAAGTCTGTGGCTAGGCGCACGGCCTCGGAGATTGCGACCCCATCGGGAACGTCCTCGGCGAAGGCAATCTCAAACACGGCCACCTGGAGGATCGCCCGATCCACCAGGGGCATCCGCTCCAATGTCCACCCGTGGGACGACGCGACGAGAGTGGCATCAATCTCCGCCTGGTGTGCGCGGACGCCCTCGACGATCGTGACGGTGTACTCATTGAGCGGATCCTCGCCCGCAGCCTCACGGCGGCGCACCTGCTCGGCCAGCACCGTTCCCACGGGGACCGCGCGAGCATCGGCCTCAAACAGGATGTCGAGGGCCCGTTTACGAGCCTTACCGCGTGCCGCCATTTAGTCGTTCACGCGGCCGAGGTACGAGCCATCGCGGGTGTCGACCTTGACCTTGGTATCAGGCTCAATGAACAACGGCACCTGAATCTCCGCACCCGTCTCAAGCGTCGCAGGTTTGGTTCCCCCCGTCGAGCGATCTCCTTGGACGCCCGGCTCGGTGTACGTGAGCATCAGCTCGACCGACGCCGGCAGCTCCACGATGATCGGATTACCCTCGTGCACAGAGACGTTGGCACTGTTGTTCTCCAGCAAGTACTTCTCTGCTTCGCCAACGACGGCGGAGGGAACGGGTAGCTGCTCGTACGTGGAGCTGTCCATGAAGACGAAGTCATCTCCGTCTCGGTACAGATACTGCATGTCGCGGCGGTCTACCGTGGCTGTCTCTACCTTGACACCAGCATTGAACGTCTTGTCCACCACCTTGCCGGACATGACGTTCTTGAGCTTCGTGCGAACGAATGCTCCGCCTTTACCGGGCTTGACGTGCTGGAACTCCACCACCGTCCACAGCTGGCCGTCGAGGTTCAGCACCAATCCATTTTTCAAGTCGTTTGTCGTCGCCACGCCACGCTCTCCACTCTCGCATATCTACATTGCCGCATTTATCAATCCCGCGTTCATCCTTCTCGTGTCACCGACACAGCCGAACGCCCCTGCGGTTAGCCGACTCTAGTCAGTCCGCGTTGCATCTCGGTCAACACCTGCGGCGCGTGAGCAACGACGACGGTGTCCTCGATGCGCACTCCTCCCCTATCGGGCAGGTAGATCCCCGGTTCGACCGTGACGACCGCGTGCTCAGGCAGCACTGCTGAGCTGCGGGCAGACAGCATCGGTTGCTCATGAATCTCCAATCCCACGCCATGACCGGTCCCATGCGCAAACGCTTCACCAAAGCCGGCGAGGGTAATGGGCTCTCGCGCGGCGGCGTCGATATCTCCCGCGACGACCTCCGGCGCCACCGCGTCGCGTGCGGCTTGCTGGGCTTGAAGCACCAGCGAGTGCATCTCGTGCTGCCACTCGTTCGGCTCGGCCCCGACGACAAAGGTGCGGGTCATATCTGCGTGATACCCGTCAACTTTCGCACCGCAGTCGATGACAAGCAGATCACCCGTGGTCAGTGGGCGGTCACCGGCGCGGTGATGCGGCAGCGCGGAGTTCTCTCCGCTCGCGACGATGGTGGCGAAGGCTCGATCGTCCGCCCCCCATTCGGCGAAGGCTGCCTCGAGTCGACGAGCAATGTCCGCCTCGCGTTCACCAACGGCGATCGTGTCGGCAACCTGCTCAAGGGCCCGAGCGGTGATGCCACCGGCCCGTGACAGCGCATCGAGCTCCTGGGTGTCTTTCACCATCCGCAATGGCGCCACCGGGTCGGCCACGGCACGGACTGCCAGGCCGGCCTCGGTCAACTGCTGCGCCATCCCAACCGGAGTTCTGTCATCGAGGGCAACCTCTCGTCCTGTGCACAGGCCACGCAGCGCCCCAACAACGTCGCGATCGATGACGGCGGCTACATCTGGACTTTCGTGATGTGCCTGCTCGCGATAGCGGCCGTCGGTGACCAGGTGCACTTCATCGGTGCCGATGACCACGGTGGCGTTGCTCCCGGAGAAGCCGGTCAAGTAGCGGACGGACGCCAGGTCTCGCGTGACGAATACGCCACGGACATCGTCCGACAACGCGTCTCGTAGTCGAGAGCGTCGCTGATGGTGAACGGTCACGGCGAGGACTGAAGGCCGGCAAGCGCCCGGAGCGCCAGCCGGTAGGAATCCAGACCAAAACCAGAGATCGTTCCGTTGGCGACACCGCCGACCACCGAGGTGTGCCGAAATTCCTCCCGGGCAAGCGGGTTGCTCAGGTGAACCTCGATCAACGGCGCCGTCAGTAAGGCACAGGCGTCGCGCACCGCGTAGGAGTAGTGGGTGAAGGCCGCCGGATTCATGATGACCGGAACTGACTGGTCTGCTGCATCGTGCAGCCAAGCGATCAATTCGGCTTCGTCGTTCGTTTGTCGGACAACTGCCGTGAAACCAAGGGCGGATGCCTCGCGCTCAATTTCCTCGACAACGCTGTCGTAGTCCCTATCGCCATAGATGTCTGGCTCGCGGGTGCCCAGACGATTCAGGTTCGGACCGTTGAGCACCCACACGGGATGCTGGCTGTCGGACATGCACGTAACCCTACGCGGTCACAGCGCCATAGGCGGCGTGCAAAAGAGCTGGGTCGGGCCCTTCCCAAAAGACCGGATTCTGCAAACCATTCAAAATGACGAAACGAAGAACACTGCCGCGTGCCTTCTTGTCGACCTGCATGGCAGACAGCAATTGATCCCAGCGATCCCCCGGGTACGTCGTCGGTAAGCCAAGTTGCTCGAGCAGATCTCGGTGGCGCTGGACGTCTGATTCGGTGAGCTTTCCCCCGAGCCTGGCGAGCTCGGCCACGTACACCATGCCAACGCTGATCGCGGCACCATGACGCCAGCGATAACTCTCCACTCGCTCAATCGCGTGTCCGAACGTGTGTCCGTAGTTCAACGCCGCGCGGCCGACTCCGCCACCTTCGCCGGTTTCTTTGAAATCCACTGCAACGACGTCCGCCTTCACCTGAACCGCACGCCTGACGAGGTCTGCCAGGAGTCCTCCTCCCGGATCGACGCAGGCCTCTCCACGTTCCTCGATGTCGGTCAATATGGACGCGTCGTGAGTGAAGCCGACCTTGATTACCTCAGCGAATCCGGACAGCAGATCGTGAGGTGGTAAGGATTCGAGGGCATTCATGTCGCACAACACTCCGTGCGGGCTGTGGAACGACCCGATGAGGTTCTTGCCCGCATCGGAGTTGATACCCGTCTTGCCGCCGACGGCGGCGTCCACCATGGCAAGCACGGTTGTGGGAATCTGAATCACCTTCACGCCACGCAGCCAGGTCGCTGCAACGAATCCCGCCAGGTCCGTCGTCGCGCCGCCACCCAAGCCGACGATGACGTCGGATCGAGTGAAACCGCAGGTGCCAAGAGTCTCCCACGCAAAGGAGGCGACCGGCGCGGTCTTGGCGTCTTCGCCGGCTGGCACTTCGATCAAGAAGCACTCGAAGCCGCCATCGTGAAGGTCGTCACGGATAGCCTCCGCGGACGTTGTCAGGACCGCGGAGTGGATGATGGCGACTCGCTGAGCACCCGCACACAACCCCGGCAACTCACCAAGCAGCCCTCGACCGATGATGACCGGGTACTCGTGCTCCGCGGTCACGGGGATTGTGTATGACGCCGTCACGACGGCGTCCCGACACGCTTGAGCTCCGCGACCACGTCATCGACGACGTCCTTCAACGGACGTCCACTGGTGTCGACGGTGACGGTCGCCACCTCTTCGTACAGCGGGGTGCGCTCGTTGAGCATCGTCGTCATGGTCCCGCGTACGTTCCCCATCAGGAGTGGACGTGCGCTGTTCATGCCGACCCTCTTCGTTGCGTTGCCGAGGTCCACTTCGAGCCAGACAACGGTGTGGCGGGAAAAGGCTTCACGGGTGTCCGGATCGAGGACGGCCCCGCCGCCCACCGACAGAACACCATCGATGTCCTTCAGGGACTCGGCGATGACTTCGCGTTCGAGGCGTCGGAACTCAGTCTCTCCGTCCGAGAGAAAGATGTCCGACACGGGCTTGCCGGCCCGCTTCTCGATGGCAGCATCGCTGTCGTGGAATTCCAAACCTAGCCGCTCGGCTACCCGTCGCCCCACGCTCGTCTTGCCTGCCCCGGGAGCTCCAATGATGATCGCTCGGGGTGCCATCAGCGGATCGCCAGATTGTCCAGATAACCCCGAACGTTCCGCGCCATTTCATCGGCGCTGTCCCCACCGAACTTCTCTGCGAAGGCATCCGCAAGGGTGAGCAACACCATGGCCTCGGCGACCACACCGGCCGCCGGCACGGCGCACACATCGGATCGTTGGTTGATCGCCTGCGCAGCTTCCCCGGTGGACACATCGACGGTCGCCAGGGCTCGGGGAATGGTGGAGATGGGCTTCATCGCGGCGCGCACACGCAGCACCTCGCCCGTCGTCATGCCGCCTTCGGTGCCACCCGAACGCCCCGACGTACGGGTCAGCGCACCGTCGTTGACGATTTCGTCTTGCGCCTTGGATCCACGAGTGGCCGCCAAGGTGAAGCCATCTCCGACCTCGACACCCTTGATTGCCTGGATTCCCATCAAGGCTGCAGCCAGCCGCGCATCGATGCGACGGTCCCAGTGCACATGTGATCCCAAGCCCGGGGGTAGTCCGTGCACGACGACTTCCACGACGCCACCGAGAGTGTCGCCGTCCTTGTGTGCTTGGGCGATCTCCTCTTGCATCTCCGCCGATGCCGCTTCATCGAGACAGCGAACGGGATCGGCGTCGATGGTGTCGGAATCTGCCGGTCCCGGAACACTCGACGCTGGCGCCTCCAGGGTTCCGATGCGCACAACGTGGCTGAGGACCTGTACACCTGCTACCTGGCGCAGCATGGCTCGGGCTACGGCTCCGAGGGCCACTCGGGCGGCTGTTTCTCGGGCGCTGGCACGTTCGAGGACGGGGCGGGCGTCGTCGAAGCCGTACTTCTGCATTCCCACCAGGTCTGCGTGCCCTGGCCGTGGTCGCGTCAGAGGTGCGTTGCGTGCCAGGTCGGCGATCTCCTCCGCAGGTACCGGATCGGCCGACATGATCTTCTCCCACTTCGGCCACTCAGAGTTGCCGACCTCAATAGCAATGGGAGCACCGAGGGTCCGTCCATGCCGCACGCCGCCGAGGATTCGCACGGCGTCGGCCTCGAATTTCATGCGTGCGCCACGGCCCGCGCCGAGTCGACGCCGGGCGAGGTCATGCCCGATGTCGCTACTGGACACCTCAACATGCGCCGGGATTCCCTCCACGATCGCCGTGAGGGCCTGCCCGTGCGATTCACCCGCCGTTAGCCATCGGACCATGGCCGAAGTCTGTCAGGTATTGGGCGTCGCCCTCACCTGCACCTCCGTCCGGCGCGCACTCAGCCGACCGATCCGAGCGCCGCAGCACCGGCGACGATCACACCAAGGCCCATGAAGGGTCCAAACGGGACGGGATGCTCGCGCCGCCACCCGCGCTGCAGCCACCCACCGGTGACGACGACTCCGGCGAGGACAAACGAGGCCACATGCCCCCACCACACTGCGCTCCAGCTGATCGTGCCCAGCATCCAGCCGGTGACGAGGGCAAACTTGACATCCCCCATCCCGATGCCACCGGTCACGTGCCCGATGGCGAAACACGCAGCCGCCGCCGCACTGGCGACGGCAGGCGTGACGATCGCGGTGATGTCGGCGAGGACGATGGCATGCACGAGGGTCGCAATGACGCATCCGGCGAAACAGATGGCGACCATCCGATTTGGCAATCGATGCTCTCGAATATCGATCCGCGCGAGCACGAGGGTCCACCCGATGAACCACAACCACAAAGCGGTCGTCGTAGCCGTCTCGCCGACGTGTGCATCCACCATTCGACGGTAGAAACCGGAAATGGATCAGCGCTAGGGACTAGTTCCATCTGTGGATAGCGCGGCCCGCATCACCTGAACGACACGGGCCAGATTCGCCTCGGTCACGGCACCGGTCATCAAGCGGACTTGGTCCACCGCTTGCCACAGCAGCATGTCTCGGCCGCTGGCGACGGGTGCTGTGGGGGCATGGTGAGCCCACGCGTGGGCCAACGGGGTCGGCCAGGGGTGGTAGCTGGCGTCCAAGAGCGCGGTGGAGCCGATCCGTTCGGCGTCCACATCCGCGGCCCACGTGGCGGCGGTGTCGGCCGGCAGGGTGCTAATGAGCAGATCGTCGTCACCCCACTGCACGCCGAGGTCCGTTCCGTGGCTCGAACAACCCAGGTCGCGAGCCAGGCGGACCACCTCGTCGGCAGCCTCGGGCCGGCGGGCGTGGACGACGATGTTCGTTGCGCCCATGTCGGCCACCGCCGCCACAGCGCTGCGCGCGGTCGCCCCTGCACCCAGAATGCGAACCCGCTCGAGACGGTCGACACCGACATCGCCAAGCGCGGAACAAATGCCGGGGATGTCGGTGTTGGTGGCCCGCCACGTTGACGAGTCGGCTGTTCGCCACACGGTGTTCGCGGAATTTACGTGGCGTGCTCGCTCATCCACGTCGTCGACGACGTCGAGAACGACTTCCTTCAACGGCATCGTCAAGCTCAGTCCCCGCCATTGCTCGTCGAGACCGGCGAAGAATGCGGCGAAGTCCCGGTCGCGGCACTCGATCGCCTCGTACGTCCAATCCAAGCCCAGCTCAGCGTAGGCCGCGCGATGCAGGTCCGGGGAACGACTATGGGATATCGGCGAGCCAAGAACGGCGGCGCGGTGCATCAACCGTTCTCCGCGAGGTACTCCTGCAACTGAGACTTGAGTTTCAGGAATCGGTCGTAGTCGCGGGCGAACTTCGTTTCCCGGGTGTCGGGGTTGACCGTGACGAAGTACAGCCACTTGGCCTTGGCCGGATCCAGCGCCGCTTCCAACGCAGCCTCACCCGGTGAGTTGATCGGAGTCGGGGGGAGACCCGTGTTTTGGTACGTGTTGTATTCCGATTCCGTTTCCAACTCCTCGGCCGAGAGTTGGAGTTCGTTGATGCCGAGGGCGTAGGACACCGTGGAGTCGAATTGCAACGGCATCCCGTCGTCGAGTCGGTTGTATACGACGGCAGCGGCTTTACGCATGTCTTCGGGAAGCACCTCGGCCTGCACCAGTGAGGCGACGATCAGCACCTCATACGGGGTTCGTCCGATCTCTTCCGCGCGCGCCACAAGGTCCAAAGACTGCGCCGAATCGTCGAACCTTTCCACGAGAGTAGACAAGATCTGTTCTGCGGTTTCGTCGCCGGCGAGGTCGTACGTGGCAGGGAACATGAAACCTTCGGGTCGCTGCTCTGCCCACGAAGGCAGGGGCAGGACTCCCGGGTTGTCCAGGACCTGCTCGAACTCCGAGCGCGGCAGTCCGGACGACTCCGCAGCGATGTCGACGGTCTGGGGTAGTCGAAGACCTTCGGGAAGCACCAATCGACTGTCTGCCCGCGACGCCGGGTCGAGCATCAAGATGACCGCGCCGGATCCACTCATCTGGCGTCGCAGGGTGTACTTCCCCGGGCCAATGGATGCGGCGTCTTCATTCGCCTCGGCTGCGTCGATGAAGGCTTGGACGGACAGCACCACACCCGCATCCACCAGGGTCTGTCCAATCGCGGTCAAGGTGTCCCCTCGGGCCACGATGACTTCGACCTGCCCGGTGCCGTCACCGACGTAGTCGACCTGGGCTGTTGGCCCGCTGGTGAAGCCCGAGATGAAGGACCACGTTCCCCATGCGAGCGCGGCAACCGCGAGCAGCACGGCTATTCCGGTAATTCGCCGGGCCCAACTCGATGCGTTTCGCGACGGCGGCAGCTGGTCCGCTTCGCTGAAGAATTCGTCGACCTGCGTCATGGCAGCACCTCGCCGGGAGGCTGTCCGGTCGACTTCTCGGTGTCGAGGGCATGCTGGAGAACGACGGACGCGGCGGCGCTGTCGATCATGCCTCGACTCTGTCGTATCGAGAGGCCTTGATCGTGGAAGCCACGCTGGGCTTCCACCGTCGAAAGTCGCTCGTCAACCAAACGGACAGGCAAATCCACCGCTGATGCAATATCGGAAGCGAAGCTTCGTGCTGCCTGGGCCGCTGCCCCTTCGTTCCCGTCAAGGCCCCGTGGCAGCCCAATCACGATCTCGATCGGCTGCACCTCAGCGATGAATTCCCTCAGGGCCGGGCCATCATCCGCGGAGACCGGTTCGTGCGGGCTGGCCAAGATTCCGTCGGGATCACATACGGCCACGCCGATCCGGACAGATCCCGGATCGAGGGCTATTCGGCGTCCGCGTCGCATGATGGGTGTTCGCCTTCCTACCCCCGCGCGCGAGAGATCGCGGCACCGACATCGGCGAAGGCGGCCTCGATCTGTGTTGGGTCTCCTCCCCCGCCCTGAGCCATATCCTCTTTGCCGCCGCCTCGGCCACCCATCCGCTCCGTCACCGTAGTCATTACGTCCCCCGCACGAATCCCCGCCGCTACCGCCGCCGGGGTGCAGGCGACCACGATCGCCGTGGTTCCGTCGGCGACAACCGCGCCGACGTACACGCCGGCGAGATCGGCTGGCGCCCGAGACTTTGCGTGCTGGGCCAGTTCGCGTAACTCCTTGCCCCCCACGCCGTCCGGCGCCTGGAAGGTCCACAGTCGAATCCCAGAGACCTCGATGCCCTCGCCCATCAGCTCTCCGGCGTTAGAGAGCAGGTCGGCCGACTTGAACCGCGCCAACTCGCGTTCGGCGTCCTTCAGCGAAGCGATCGTGCGCTCCACGCGCGAGATCACCTCGTCACGTGGCGCCTTGACCAGGTCAGACAAGCGCTGCACGAGCAGGTGCTCAGCGGCGAGATGCTGGTAGGCGTCAACGCCGACGAGCGCCTCCACCCGTCGGATGCCGGCTCCAATGGATCCTTCGGACAGGAACGACACAACTCCGAGTTGACCCGAGCGCTGCGCATGGGTCCCCCCGCACAGCTCGTGGGCCCAGTCGCCGACCGAGATAACGCGGACCTCAGAACCGTACTTCTCACCGAACAACGCCATGGCACCCATCGCCCGTGCTTCATCCTGCGTCATCAGTTGCGCGTGGACTTCCAGGTCTTCGATCAGCAACTCGTTGACGCGCGCCTCGACGTCACGCAGGACCGACCCCGATACCGGTTCAGGACTGGGAAAGTCGAACCGCAACCTGCCGGGAGCATTCTCCGACCCCATCTGGGTGGCGGTCTCACCCAAGTGCTCTCGAAATGCTCGATGGATCATGTGGGTCGCGGTGTGGGCCCGAGAGATTGCCTTGCGGCGGTCCACATCCACCTGAGCGACGACGGCGTCGCCCTGGGTGATCTGTCCCTGTCGCACTTCCCCGCGGTGAACGAACAACCCGGGTACCGGCGATTGAACGTCATACACCTCGAACAACGATCCGTCCGCCGTGGTGATCGAACCGTGATCGCCGAGTTGCCCACCGGCTTCGGCGTAGAACGGGGTCCGATCCACGATGAGTTCCGCGTGTTGGCCCGCTGCCACGACGGGTGCGGTCTCACCGTCGATCACGATGCCCACGACGGCCGATTCAGTCGTGACGTTGTCGTATCCGACGAACGACGTCAATCCGTCGCGCTCGAGAACATCCCGGTACGCGGTTGTCGCGGCGAAACCGCTCTTGCGAGCGGCGGCGTCGGCTTTCGCTCGCTCCCGCTGTTGCGCCATCAGGGTGCGGAACCCCTCTTCATCGACCTCCAGGCCTTGCTCGGAGGCCATCTCGAGGGTGAGATCTATCGGGAAGCCATAGGTGTCATGCAGGGAAAACGCTTGCTCACCGGGCAACACGCCGGACCCGGACTGCTTGGCTTCGCCGACCGCTGTCTCGAACAAGACGGTTCCGGTGCGTAACGTCGTCTCGAACGTGGATTCCTCCCCGATGGCGACGCTGCGAATTCGCTCGGCTTCGTCGTTCAACTCCGGGTACTGGGGCGCCATGGCCTGAACGGTCGCATCGATCAGCCGCGACATCGTCGGTTCTCCTGCCCCCAGGATGCGCATGTTGCGGATCACCCGTCGCATCAGGCGTCGAAGCACGTACCCCCGACCTTCGTTGCCGGGCACAACTCCGTCACCTATCAGGAACGTGCAGGTTCGAGCGTGGTCGGCGACCACCCGCAACGCGACATCATCGCGTTCGGACTTTCCGTACCGAGCGCCGGTCAATTCGCTCGCGGTGTCCAGGATGCTCCGGGTCGTGTCGATCTCGTAGATGTTGTCGACACCCTGCAGCAGGGCCGCCATTCGCTCGAGCCCCATTCCGGTATCGATGTTTTTGTTCGGAAGCTCGTTCAAGATGGGGTAGTCCTCTTTTGCCGGACCTGCACCTCGCTCAAATTGCATGAAGACCAGGTTCCAAACCTCGAGGTAGCGGTTCTCGTCGGCAATAGGACCTCCCTCGATGCCATAGTCGGGTCCTCGGTCGTAGTAGATCTCCGAACAGGGTCCGCACGGCCCCGGCACCCCCATAGACCAGTAGTTGTCGGCCTGCCCGCGTCGCTGAATGCGATCCAACGGAAGACCCACATCCCGGTGCCAAATATCGATGGCCTCGTCGTCGTCGAGATACACCGTGACCCACAGTCGAGACTCATCGAATCCGTAGCCGCCGTCGGCGACCGGCTTGGTAAGCAACTCCCACGCGAAGGGAATCGCCCCTTCTTTGAAGTAGTCACCGAACGAGAAGTTGCCCGCCATCTGGAAGAACGATGCGTGACGCGTGGTCTTGCCGACCTCTTCGATGTCCAAGGTGCGCACGACCTTCTGTGCGCTGGTAGCACGGGGGTACGGCGGAGGTGCTTCGCCAAGGAAGTAGGGCTTGAAGGGCACCATGCCGGCGTTGACGAACAGCAGAGTCGGATCATCCAGCAGTAGCGACGCCGAGGGCACGATCTCATGACCGTTATCGGCGAAGTACTTCAAAAATCGCGTCCGGATCTCCGCGGACTCCATCAGGTGCGGCCTCCGGGATCAATGCCATCTGACCGACCTGGCTGCTGCCCGCGGTCTGATTGTTGCCCGCGGCTTGATTGTTGCCCGCGATCGGCGATCACGGCGGAGAGCCGATGCGCCGCCTGGGTCGTGTTGAGCGCCGCCTGCTGAATGGTGAGCGCCACACCCTGATCACGAGCCTGGTCGAGCCACTCGCTGCTCTTGCGGTAGGCCCAAATGCCTCCGGCTGCACCGATCGCGGTCCATACAAGTCGTCGCACGTGACACAGCCTATGCGTCGACCGATCCACCCTCCCGACGCTGGTGAAGGCGCCGAGCGATCTCCCCCCACTTCGCTTCTGCCCCGTGCTCGGTAGGTTCGTAGTACCTGGCTCCACGCAATTCCGGCGGCAGGTACTGCGCCTCGGCGACACCGCCGGGAACGTCGTGGGGATAGACGTAGTCGTTGCCGTGCCCCAGAGATGCTGCATTCGCGTAGTGAGCGTCCCGTAGGTGCGCCGGGACCGTGCCGATGTTCGCGTTCTTCACATCGGCAATCGCGGCCTCGATTCCACGGTAGACCGCGTTGGACTTGGGCGCGAGCGCCGCGTGAACGGTCGCGTGAGCCAAAACTATTCGAGCTTCCGGCATTCCGATCATCGCCACAGACTGTGCGGCGGCCGTTGTCGTCACCAGCACGGTCGGGTCAGCCAATCCGACGTCCTCACTCGCCAGAATCATCAGCCGGCGCGCGATGAAGCGTGGATCCTCACCAGCTTCCAGCATCCGGGCGAGGTAATGCAGGGCGGCATCAGGATCGCTGCCGCGCACGCTCTTGATGAACGCGCTGACAACGTCATAGTGCTGATCGCCGTCCTTGTCGTACCGGACGGCCGCGTGTTGGACGGCAGCTTCCACCGCAGCCAGATCGATGCTTGAGTCGGGGCCGACAGCCGCCGCACATGCCGCGTCGAGCGCGGTGAGGCCGCGCCGGGCATCGCCGGCACTGATACGAACGAGATACGCGATCGCCTCATCGGTGACCGAAACTTCGTCGGCCAAGCCTCGTTCGTGCGAGATCGCTCGTCGAATCACCGTCTCGAGGCCCTCATCGGTCAACGGTTGCAACGTCACCACGATGCTGCGGGACAGCAAAGGCGCGATGACCGAGAAACTGGGGTTCTCGGTGGTCGCGGCGATGAGCGTGACCCATCCGTTCTCCACGGCGGGTAACAGGGCGTCTTGTTGGCTCTTGCTGAAACGGTGCACCTCGTCGACGAAGAGAACCGTGCCGAGGTCGTGCAGCCGCAGTCGGTCTCGAGCGTCGTCGATAACCGCCCGCACATCCTTAACGCCCGCGGTCACCGCAGACAGTTCGGTGAACACCCGTCCCGACTCGCGCGAGACCAAGGTCGCGAGGGTGGTTTTTCCTGTTCCCGGAGGCCCCCACAGCACGACGGACACAGCTCCACGGACTCCCCCGGTCACCAGTGAACGCAGCGGCGACCCATCTGCCAATGCTGCTTCTTGGCCGACCACCTCGTCGACGGTGCGCGGTCGCATGCGGACGGCGAGTGGCGCGTCCGGCCGATCAGCACGATCCCGATCGTCGAACAGCGTCATGGCTGTCGCCGCCTACGCGTCACCGGCTGGTGACGCCTCGGCTAGCTCAGGGTCCACATCGATACCGGCTTCGGAGCGCTGTTCCGCCGTGATCGGCGTCGGTGCTCCGGTGAGCGGATCGTGACCGCCACCGGTCTTGGGGAAGGCGATGACGTCGCGTAGCGAATCGGCATCGGCGAGCAACATGCAAATGCGATCCCAGCCGAAGGCGATGCCCCCGTGGGGTGGCGGTCCGTACGCGAAAGCATCCAGCAGGAAGCCGAACTTCTCTCGCGCTTCTTCGTCCCCGAGGCCGAGCACGTCGAACACGCGTCGCTGCACATCCGCGTTGTGAATACGGATACTTCCGCCACCGATCTCATTGCCGTTGCACACCAGGTCATACGCCCAGGCGAGAGCCTCGCCCGGCTGCGAATCAAACGTCTCGATCCACTCGCCGTTCGGGGATGTGAACGGGTGGTGCACCGCCGTCCATACCCACGTTCCATCGTCTGCTTGCACCTGCTCGAACATGGGCGCGTCGACGACCCAGACAAAGGACCACTGGCTGGTATCGATCAGTGCCAACCGATCGGCGATCTCCACACGTGCGGCTCCCAGCAATGCTCGAGCCTCGCTGGCGCGACCGGCCGCGAAGAAGATGGCATCTCCGGCGGAAGCTCCGGCAGCGGCAACGAGGCCGTCTCGCTCCCCCTCGCTCAAGTTTTTGGCCACCGGCCCGCCGAGGGTGCCGTCGTCACCCACGGTGACATAGGCCAAACCCTTGGCGCCGCGCTGCTTGGCCCATTCCTGCCAGGCGTCGAATTGGCGACGAGGCTGGTCGGCCCCACCCGGCATGACGACGCAGCCGACGTAGTCGGCCTGGAAGACACGGAACGGCGTGTGGGCGAAATACTCGGTGAGTTCCACGAGTTCAAGACCGAAACGCAGATCTGGTTTGTCGGTTCCGAATCGACTCATGGCATCGGCGTACGTCATGCGGGGGATCTCCGCGATGTCGTATCCACCGACCTCGGACCACAGGGCGCGAATGACAGCTTCCCCGACATCAATGACGTCCTGCTGTTCGACAAAACTCATCTCGATGTCGAGTTGAGTGAATTCTGGTTGGCGGTCGGCGCGAAAATCTTCATCGCGGTAACACCGAGCAATCTGGAAATACCGCTCGATTCCGCCGACCATGAGCAGCTGCTTGAACAACTGCGGAGATTGTGGGAGCGCGTACCAGTGGCCGGGTTGCAGGCGCACGGGCACGAGGAAGTCTCGCGCACCCTCGGGAGTGGATCGGGTGAGCGTGGGAGTTTCGACTTCGACGAAGTCGCGATCAAGAAGCACCGTGCGGGCTACCTGATTGACGTGCGAACGCATGCGAATCGCGTCACTCGGTTTGGTCCGGCGCAGGTCGAGGTAGCGGTGCTTGAGCCTGACTTCATCGCTGATGGTGACTCGATCATCGATAGGAAACGGCAGCGGGGCGCTCGTCGACAGGACGACCAGGTCGTGAGAGATGACTTCCACGGCACCTGTCGGCAGTTCCGGATTCTCATTTCCCTCGGGCCGGATAGCCACCTCGCCGGTCACCTGGATGCAGAACTCATCGCGAAGCGGGTGCGCGACCGCGGACTCACGCACCACGACCTGGGCCCGACCAGACGAGTCACGCAGGTCTAAGAACGCGACCCCGCCATGGTCGCGCCGTGACGCGATCCATCCGGCAAGGGTGACGATGCGACCAGCGTCGGTCTCGCGGATATCGCCGGCGTCGTCGGTTCTGATCACAACGTTCCCTTCTGTGACAAACGTGCTCC
The DNA here is from genome assembly GCA_012103605.1 of Candidatus Nanopelagicales bacterium. GTDB lineage: Bacteria > Actinomycetota > Actinomycetes > S36-B12 > S36-B12 > S36-B12. The sequence goes on along the minus strand of WLWL01000011.1, from coordinate 17,562 downwards.
CACGTCGGCTACCAATGACTCCAAGGTGACGGTCTCTTGGGCCCCGTCGGTCATGTTCTTGACTTGAGCGCTCGCTGATTGCACCTCATCATCTCCGATGACGACCACCAGCGGCGCCCCCGACCGATCGGCGGCCTTCATCGAACCCTTGAGCCCGCGATCACCGTAGGCCATGTCCACCCGAATACCGGCACCACGCAATTGCGTCGCCACTCCCACCGCCACGCGCCGGGCCGCTGGGCCGATCGGTACGACGAATACGTCAACAAGTCCGTCGGCGGCCACGTCGAGGCCCTCCGCCTCGCACGCCAGCAGTGTGCGATCGGTGCCCAGGCCGAACCCGATCCCGGACAGCGGCGCGCCGCCGAGAGACTCCATCAAGCCGTCGTATCGACCGCCGCCGCCGATTCCCGACTGGGCGCCGAGCATCTCGTGGGTGAACTCAAAGGTCGTTCGGGTGTAATAGTCGAGTCCCCGCACCAGGCGCGGTGCCTCGGACCACTCCACGGACGCATCACGCAAAAACTCCCGGACCGCGTCGTAATGCGTGCTGCATGCCTCGCATAGCGCGTCCACCATTACCGGCGCGTCGACCAACTGCGCTTGGACGGACTCCCGCTTGTCATCCAGGACCCGCAGCGGGTTGCTCGCCGCACGCTCACGCGTCGCGGCGTCCAGATCGCACTGCTCGAGGAAGGCCATCAGTTGTTCGCGGTACGCCGGACGACACTCAGCGCACCCCAGGCTCGTGAGGTCCAGGCGATACGCGCTCAGGCCCAGGCGTCGATACCCCTCGTCCGCGATGGCGATGACTTCCGCATCCAACGCAGGGTCATCGCTCCCCACCGCCTCGAGTCCCACCTGCTGCAGTTGCCGGTAGCGGCCATGCTGAGGTCGCTCGGCGCGAAAGAACGGCCCGGCGTACCAGAGCTTGACCGGCAACGCACCCTTGTCGAGTCGGTTCTCGACGATCGACCGCATGACTCCCGCCGTCCCCTCCGGCCGCAGCGACAAGGACCGCCCTCCGCGATCGAGAAATGTGTACATCTCCTTGCTGACCACGTCTGTGCTTTCGCCCACACCCCGCACGAACAGCGACGTGTCTTCGAACACCGGCAATTCGATGTATCCATAGCCGGCGCATCGCGCAGGTTGCGCCAACGCGTCCCGCACCGCGAGAAACGCCGACGACCGCGGCGGGAAATACTCCGGGACTCCCTTGGGTGCCTGAAATTCGACCACGCTCACCACCCCCTGTTCGGGGCGTGCGCGTCGCGTCCAGAACCGGCCGCTTGCAGGAACGGGTTCGACGCGCGCTCCTGCCCGATCGTGGTGTGGGGTCCGTGACCGGGTAAAACCACGATCTCGTCGGCCATGGGCCAGATAACGTCGCGCAGGCTCTCGTTCATCTGGTCGGGACTCCCGCCGGGGAGATCCGTCCGACCGATCGACCCTTGGAAAAGCACGTCACCGGAGAACAGGACATCGACGTCGTCACCGCGCTCGGCCTGAAACACCGCAGAGCCCTCGGTGTGCCCTGGGGCGTGTCGGACGGCAAAACGAATGCCCACAAGTTCTATCTCGGCATCTCGCCCCGGTGGGAGCAATTGGACATCATCTGGTTCGGTCAACTCCAGGGAGTTCTTGGTCATTGCCAGGAGCTGCTCACGAGCCGCTGCCATGCTGCTGCCGGCGGGGTCGGCGAGCCGATAGCGGTCATCCGCGTGGATCAGCGCTGGAATCTCGAACTCACGGGCCAGCGGGGCAACACTCCAAATGTGGTCCATGTGTCCGTGCGTGAGCAAAACGGCGGCGGGCGCCAGGCGATTCTCGGCGATGATCTCGTGCACGCCGTCGATCGACTCCTGGCCGGGATCGATGACCACGCACGGCTGGCCCGGACCCGTCGCCACGACGTAACAGTTCGTGGCCCACGATCCAGCAGGGAAGCCGGTGATGAACAAGGCTCCTCCTGGGCGAGATGTGCAGCGTCGCGCTGGGTGCGGGTGTTCTGGGGAGGTCCCTGGGGACGTTCCTCCGGCTGGGGCCCCGACCAGCAAGCACAGCCTAGTCTCGTGGCGCCACGTATCTTCACCTCTACACTCGGACGCCAAACATCGAATGAGTTCTCACCGACATCGACTTTCAGGACGGACATGACCTCCTCTAACCGACGACAACGCCAACTCGCGCGTGCGAAGTTCGAGCGGCAGCAAGCCCGACGCACCGAACGCGACGACAAGGCCCGGGTGCGCCAAAGGGTCGTGGCCATCGTCGTTGTCGGTGCCTTGGTCATCGCCGGTGGCGGATGGGCGATCTTCACCCTCATCGATCGAGGGAACGAACCCGAGTCCACCGCGTCCGAGATCGACGACGTGGCCGAGGAGCTGATCGAGGAGATCGAAGCGGGGGCTGCCATCGTCGATATCTGCGCCGAGCCAGCGCCGACGCGTGCCGACGACCTCACCTTCGATTCCCCGCCCGACGCCGCAACAGCAGCAGGCGGCACTCTCACCTTGGCCACCAACTGCGGCGATATCTCTATCGACCTGTTCGCTGACGATGCACCCGCGACGGTCGCTTCGATGACTTTCCTCGCCAATGAGGGGTTCTTCGACGGAACCGCGTGTCACCGACTGACCACGGCCGGCATCTTTGTTCTGCAATGCGGCGATCCGGCGGGCAACGGCACCGGTGGGCCGGGCTACCAAATTCCCGACGAGAACCTGCCGGCGGAGGGTGAGGCCAACTATCCGGCAGGGACAGTTGCCATGGCGAACGCCGGACCGGGCACAGGCGGCTCGCAGTTCTTCCTCGTGTACGAGGACACCACCCTCCCCTCGGGCTACACGATCTGGGGGCAGGTCACCGACGGCCTGGACATCGTGCGCGCCATTGCGGAGGCGGGCGTGGCTGACGGCGGTGGGGACGGCCTCCCCGCCCAACCAATTGTTATCGAAACGGCAACAGTTGGGGCGGCCTAGTAGCGCTTTGCCTCCTCGGTGACAGACTGTCGGTGACGGCAGGGCCGTCGAATGGCGCAGGCGAGGGCAGTGCGAGAGGGATCTAGAGGGATACGTGGACGTGACCACTGACGACGAGGGCACGACGGGCGCGCAGTCGCCCGTTCCTACCCCGGCCGCCCTGCCTCGCCCCACGGGACCGACGCGGCCAACCTCCGACGCTCCAACCACCGCAGTGGCGGATGCTCCGAGTCCGAGCATGGCCTTCGGGCGGGCCGAGGCCGACGGCACGATCTATCTACTGGCACCGGACGGCGACGTGGCCGTGGGACAGTACGCCGCGGGCACCCCTGACGAAGGGCTGGCTTTCTTCGCTCGCAAATACGACGACCTCGTCGTGGAAATCGATCTTGTCACCACGCGACTTGCCGACGGTCGCGCCAAGCCCGATCAGGCGCGCGCCGCTATCGCCCGCGTTCGCCAAGGCCTGGAGGAACGTTCGTACGTTGGAGACGTGGCTGCACTATCGGCCAAGGTCGATGCGGCAGAAACCGAACTGGAGTCGGCGGTGGTGCGGCAGGCGGCGCATCGCGAGCGAGTACGCGAGGAGACCAAGGCGGCGCGCGAGGCGCTAGTGACCGAAGCCGAACAGTTGTCGGACTCCTCCTCCTGGAAGTCGACATCCGAGCGCTACTCCGCGATCGTTGAGGAGTGGAAGGCGCTCCCCCGATCTGATCGCTCCCTGGAACAGGACATGTGGAAGCGCCTTAGCTCTGCACGTGCGAGCTTCGATAAGCGGCGCCGTGCGCACTTCGCGCAGCTCGACTCACAACGCAAAGAAGCCGTTGCGGCCAAGCGTGAACTGATCACCAAGGCCGAGGCATTGGCAGACTCGACGGATTGGGGGGCGACCACGCGCGCATTCCGCTCCTTGATGGATCAGTGGAAGCGGGCGCCGCGGGGATCGCGCTCGGACGAGGACAAACTGTGGAAGAAGTTCAAGGCCGCGCAGGATTCGTTCTATTCCGCGATGAAGGCCGCTGACGCCGCGAAAGACGCCGAACTGGCCCCGAACGTCGAAGTGAAGGAAGCATTAGTGGTCAAGGCGGAGGCGCTGCTCCCGCTGGACGGATCCACGGACCTCCCCCAGGTCAAGCGTCAACTTCGCTCCATTCAAGATCAGTGGGACAAAGCCGGTGACCTGCCGCGCAGCGATCGTTCCCGATTGGAATCTCGGCTCAAGAAGGTCGAGGATGCGGTGCGCAAGGCGGAGTCGAGTGCCTGGGACCGCCACGATCCCGATAAAAGAGCCCGTGCAGAGTCCACCGCGAACGCTTTCACGAATGCACTGGCCAAGCAGGAATCCGATCTCGAGCAAGCCCGCGCCGCCGGCGATGAACGAGCAGTGCGCAAACTGGAGCAGTCAATCGAAAGCACCCAGGCACTGCTCGAGGCAGCCCAACGAATCGCCCGATAGCGACACACCGACTAAACCCCACACGTCCTCGTCGGTCAGGTGCCAGCCACACCCGCGCTGGCCCTAGACCCGGTACGCGTCGTAGACACCCTCAACTGTCCGCACCGTCTTCAAAACAGATCCAAGATGTTTCGGGTCGGCCATCTCGAAGGTGAACCTCGAGGTCGCGATCCTGTCCCGCGTCGTGGTGACCGACGCGCTCAAGATGTTCACGTGCGTATCCGACAGCGCGCGCGTGATGTCGGCGAGCAACCGAGAACGGTCGAGCGCCTCGACCTGGATGTTCACAAGGAAAACGCTGGATGGTGTCGGCGCCCACTCCACGTCAACTTCGCGCTCCGGGCTTTGTCGCAGGCTCGGCACGTTGACGCAGTTTTCGCGGTGAACCGAAACACCCGACGCTCGCGTGACAAAACCCATGATGGCATCGCCCGGGACCGGGGTGCAGCAGCGCGCAAGCTTGACCCAGAGATCGTCGACCCCCTTGACGACGACTCCCACGTCTCGAGAGGCACTCTCTCGTCGCCCCGGCGTCGGGGTGACCGCCTCGGCGGCGTCATCGTCGGCCCCGTCTACGCCGCCCGCAGCATCGATCAGCCGTTGAACGATGGTCGAAGCGGCGATGCGGCCTTCGCCAACCGATGCGTACAGCGCGGAAACATCCGCTTGGTTGAGATCAACGGCGATCGTCGACAGCGCCTGGTTGGTCATCAGTCTTTGTAGCGGGAAACCCTTCTTGCGCATCGCTCGTGCGATCTGATCTTTGCCGTTGTCGATCGCTTCTTCGCGGCGCTCCTTGGAGAACCACGCCTTGATCTTGGTTTTGGCTCGCGCGGATGCGACGAAACCAAGCCAGTCGCGACTGGGCCCGGCACCTTCAGCCTTGGAGGTGAAGATCTCCACGACGTCGCCGCTGGATAGTTCCGACTCCAGTGGAACGAGCTTCCCGTTCACTCGCGCACCGACGCACCGGTGCCCAATCTCGGTGTGGACCGAGTAGGCGAAATCCACCGGCGTCGCCCCCGCCGGAAGCGCCATCACATCGCCCTTCGGCGTGAAGACGTATACCTCCGCTGTTCCGAGGTCGTAGCGCAGTGAGTCCATGAACTCACCGGGATCGGAGGTTTCACGCTGCCAATCGAGCAGTTGACGTAACCATGCGAACTCGTCCGGTCCGGCCTTGTCTGACTCACCCTGCTTATACATCCAGTGTGCCGCGACGCCCAGCTCGGCCGATTGGTCCATGTCGTGGGTGCGAATCTGCACTTCCACCACTTTGCCGTCCGGCCCGATGACGGTCGTGTGCAGCGACTGATACATGTTGAACTTCGGCATGGCGATGAAGTCCTTGAAGCGACCAGGCACAGGGCTCCACTGGGCGTGGATCGTTCCCAGGACCGCGTAGCACTCGCGAATGCTGTCGACGAGGATGCGGACCCCGACCAAGTCATAGATGTCGTTGAAGTCGCGACCGCGCACGATCATCTTTTGATACACCGAGTAGTAGTGCTTCGGACGGCCGGTGACCGAGGCCTTGATGCGGCTCGTCTTCAGTTGGGCTTCGATATCGCTGATTACTTCTGCCAGGTACTTGTCGCGGGAAGGCGCCCGCTCCCCGACCAGGCGCACGATCTCCTCATACATCTTCGGATACAGCGTGGCGAAAGACAGGTCCTCGAGTTCCCACTTGATGGCGTTCATGCCGAGCCGGTGCGCCAGTGGCGCATAAATTTCCAGAGTTTCCTTGGCTTTCTTCTGCTGCTTGTCCTCCGGGAGCCAGCGGAGGGTGCGCATGTTGTGGAGACGGTCGGTGAGCTTGATGACCAGCACGCGAATGTCGCGGGCCATGGCGACGACCATCTTCCGCACGGTTTCCGCTGCGGAGGCTTCGCCGTAGGTGACCTTGTCGAGCTTGGTCACGCCGTCCACCAACAAGGCGATCTCGTCCCCGAAGTCTTCCCGGAGTGCATCGAGTGAGTACCCGCAGTCCTCGACGGTGTCGTGCAGAAGTGCGGCTGACAGTGTCGAGGCCGGCATTCCCAGATCCGCCAGGATGGACGCGACCGCTACCGGGTGGGTGATGTAGGGCTCCCCCGACCGGCGCTTTTGGTCTCGGTGCAGGTACTCCGCCATCTCATAGGCGCGTTCGAGGGTCCGCGTATCGGCCTTCGGGTGGTAGCGACGCAGCGTCTTGATGACGGGTTCGAGTTCCGGGTGGGCGTAACGGGGACCGGCGAGCCTGGCAAATCGTCCACGAAAGCCGCCGGAGTCACTTACCTGCGATCCGCGGGCGACCTCGGGCTCGGTGGTGGCGGGAATGTTCTTCGCCATATCCACCTCCCCTCGCCGCGGACCACCAGTGTACGCGCGGGGGAACTAGCGTCGCTTGCGTCGGCTCTTGCGCTTGGGTTGGTGTCGCTCGCCGGATTGCACGCGTGCGAGTTCCCGAAGCTCCTCGGGTGATGCGGGCGATGCCGTGGTGGCGGAGCCTGCCTTCTCGGACCCGGCGCCTGCTGCTGCGTCGGAGCCATCTGCGGCACTATCCCCAGCGCTATCTCCCGCACTGTCCCCACCCTTGACGCCAGCCTTCGCTGCTTGCTTGCGGCGGGCTTGAACGCGAGCCGCGAGGGCTTTCATTTCCGGCTGCTGCCGCTTGAGCTGGGCGAGGACCGGCGTGGCGATGAAGATCGAGGAGTACGTTCCCGCCGCCATGCCAACAGCCAGGGCGACAGCGAGGTCGAGCAGTGTGCCGGCGCCGAGCAGCCCGGCGCCGACGATGATGATGGCGAGGACGGGCAGCAGGGATGTCAGCGAGGTGTTGATGGATCGAACGACCGTCTGGTTCACCGCCAGGTTCGCAGCTTCGTCGTAGGTCATAACCGACTGCCCAGCGATGCCTCGCGTGTTCTCCTTCACCTTGTCGTACACGACGACGGTGTCGTAGAGCGAGTAGGCCAAGATCGTGAGCACGCCGATGGCGGTCGCCGGAGTTACTTCGAGCCCGAAGAGCGCATAGATGCCCACCGTGATGACGAGGTCATGGACCAAGGCGACGAGCGCGCCGATGGCCATTCGCCATTCGAAGTAGATAGTCAGGAAGATCGTGACCAACACCAAGAAGATGACGAGCCCCTGGAGGGCCTTGGACGATATTTCCGCCCCCCACGTCGGCCCGACGACCTGGACGGTGATATCCGATGCCGCGACACCGCAGACGTCGCCGAGAGACTCTGACAACTCGATGGACTCTGCGCTGGTCAGCGGAATCGTCTGGACCCTCATGGTGCCCGAGGTAGCGACGGTCACGATGGTTTGCCCACCGGTCTCGACCTCGGCTACCTCTCGCGCCTCACTCACCGAGCAGGTGGCGTTAGGAATAGCGAAGTCGGCGCCGCCGCGGAACTCGATCCCGAGGTTCAATCCACGGAAGGCGAGCGATCCGACGGCGACGAGCAGGATGATCGCCGAGAAGATGTACCACCGCTTCCACCGACCGACGAAGTCGTAAGACACCTCACCGCGGTAGAGCCGTTGACCGATGTTGGTGATGCTGCTCATGACCGCACCTCCGTTGTGTCATCGGCGGTGTCGCCGGCGGTGTCGTCGGCGGTGTCGCCGGCGGTGTCGTCGGCGGTGTCGCCGGCTGCGTCGTCAACCGAGTCGACATCTGCGGCTTCATTAGCTGTTGAGTTTTGGTAGTCGTCACGGCGTTTGCGTCGTGATTGTCCGGCGAGCGTGTCGAGGGCGCTGTGGCCACCGAGGCGTTCGGGATCCAGCCCCGACCACTTGGATCCGCCCTGCATGAACTTGCGACGTCCCATCAAAACCACCACGGGGTGGGTGAACCAGAAGGCAATGATCAGGTCGATGACCGTCGTCAGGCCCAGGATGAAGGCGAATCCGCGGACGCTGCCGATGGACAGGAAGTACAACACCACGGCGGCGAGCAGCGTGACGAAGTCCGCCGCCAACAGGGTGCGGCGGGCGCGCACCCATCCGCTGTCGCAGGCCTGACGTAGGGATCGTCCGTCGCGAAGTTCGTCACGCATGCGTTCGAAGTAGACGATGAAGGAGTCCGCGGTGATGCCGACGGCCACGATCGCGCCGGCGACGCCGGCCAGGGTCAGGGTGAGTCCGATGGTCTTGGAGAAAATCACCACGAACAGGTAGAGCAGGCCGCCCGCCACGGCGAGGGAGGCGACGGCAACCAGTCCGAGCACTCGGTAGTACAAGAGCAGGTAGATGCTCACCAAGGTCAAACCGATGAGGCCTGCGATGATTCCGGCTCGCAGTTGATCGCCACCGACGGTCGCGGACACCGACGTGATGTCCACAACGTCGAGGGTCACCGGCAGCGCGCCGTATTTCAGAACGTTCGCCAGGTCACGGGCCTCCTCGGCGTTGAAGTCACCTTCGATCTGCGCTTGCCCGCCAAGAATGGGTTCGTTGAATCGAGGAGCAGACACCACCACTCCGTCGAGAACGATCGCGAACGCGTTACAGGGCGTGGCTCCAGAACCGCACTCCGGTAGCGCGCTGAGTTCGGTGGATGCCTCGGCGAGCGCGCCCGCTCCCTCGGAGTCGAACTCCAAAGTCACTACCCACCCGATGCCCTGTTGCGTGAGTTGGGCGTTTGCGTCGGTGACGCTCACACCTTCGATGAACGCCGGCTCCATCACGTACTTCTGGGCGCCGGATTGATCGCAGGCACCCAGCCATTCGGTCGGGTTATCGGGTGTGCCACCGGCCAGGTTGACCGGATCGATGCAATCCAGGGCGTCGACCTCGGCTTGGAATTCAGGGCTGTAGTCGGGCGCCTGGACAATCTCCGCACTCTGAGCTGTGCCGTCGCTCGCAGATTCGTCAGCAGACTCGGCTGCGTCACCGTCTGCTGCGTCACCTTCCGCGGCGTCAGCGTCGGCCGGGTCGATCGAGAACGGACTGAGCACGTTCCACACCGGCCGGAAGTTCAACAAGGCCGTTCGCTGGACAAGCTCGACGACCCGGTCTTGACCCAGGCCCGGAACGGAGACGACGATCGCCGCTGAATTTCCCGAGCCCTGAGTGGTCACCTCGGCCTCGGCGACGCCGAGGCCGTCGACGCGGGCACGAATGATCTCCACGGTCTGCGCGAGCTGTTCCTCGGTGATCTCGGTTCCTTCGACGACAGGCTGCGGAACCAGGATCACCTGGGTTCCACCTTGAAGGTCGAGGCCGAGACGGACCGAAGAATCGGTGCCGGGCCAGAACGCCCAGACGGCGCCACCGATGAGCAAGACGATCAGGGCGATCAGCGATCGCCCTGGCTTCGATGTTGCGGGTGGTGCCACAGGTCTCCTCGTGTACGAACGGGCCGTCAGCCCGCGGGTTCTGGTTTATCGCGAAACGCTACGGCGCTTCATCTGCTTCCGGTGCCGTCTCGACACTGGGCGCCGGCTCGATCACCTTGGCGACTGACGCCGGAACCATGCGCACGAAGACTCCGGGTGAGATTTCCAGACTCAACTCGTCCTCCGCGACGACGGCGACCGTTCCCATCATCCCGGCGGTTGTCATCACCTGCGCTCCCGGCGCCAGTGCGGACACCATCTCGGCCTGCTGGCGCTGGCGCTGCTTCTGTGGCCGGATGAGCAGGAAGTAGAAGGCGACGACGAGTAAGACGATGGGCGCCAAGGCGACGATGTCCACGGTGCGCTCCTGGGGGGCATTCTGCGAAACACAGGGCCGGAATCTCCAGCGGGGACGAGGGTACCCAGAGGCTCTCGAGACGATGGCGATGGCCTAAGGATCGCCTCCATCGTTGTCGCCGTCCACGCCGTCGTCGGCGCTCCAGGGCAACACCCCTTGGCCGGACCCAGGGGCATCTGTCGGGGCCGAGCGACCGACGTGCTGCCACCCGGCAACGGTGGCCACCCGCCCGCGCGGGGTGCGCATCAGCAAACCGAGGCGGACCAGAAACGGCTCAGCGACGGTTTCGATCGTTTCGGGTTCCTCCCCGACCGCCACGGCCAGGGTGCTCAATCCCACCGGACCGCCCCCGAAGCGGTCCACGATCGCCTCGAGAACAGCGCGATCGATCCGATCCAGGCCGACCACGTCCACCTCATACAACTCCAGGGCAGCCCGCGCTGCGTCCAAGTCGACCACTCCATCACCATGCACCTGGGCCCAATCCCGGACCCTGCGCAGCAGCCGGTTGGCGATCCTCGGAGTCCCGCGGCACCTGCCGGCGATCTCCGCGCTGCCTTCGTCCGTAACGTCAACGTCGAGCAGCCCCGCGCTGCGGTGCACGATGCGTTCAAGATCGGCGACCTCGTAGAAGTCGAGGTGAGCGGTGAAGCCGAATCGATCTCGTAGCGGCCCAGGCAACAATCCGGCCCGCGTCGTGGCTCCGACAAGGGTGAAGGGCTCGATGTCCAACGGAATGGCCGTCGCGCCCGGGCCCTTGCCGACGACGACGTCCACACGAAAGTCCTCCATCGCTACGTACAGCATTTCCTGGGAGGCTCGTGCTGTTCGGTGAATTTCGTCGATGAACAGCACCTCCCCGGGCTGCAGGCTGGACAACACGGCCGCCACGTCGCCGGCGTGCTGCAGTGCCGGCCCGGATGTCAGCCGCATGGGTGCGTCGAGCTCTGAGGCGATGATCGCTGCCAGGGTTGTCTTGCCCAGACCCGGTGGCCCGCTGAGCAGAACGTGGTCCGAGACCCCCGAACGACGCCGGGCAGCTTCCAAGACCAGCCCGAGTTGATTCTTCACCCGGTCCTGACCGACGAAATCGGTCAGCGTCGTCGGACGAAGAGCACCCTCGACGATTGAATCGTCGTCGTCTGGTGTCGGATCGAGGACGGTCACGATCGGTCCAAACTGCGCAGCGCTTCTTTGAGCAACACTCCGATGTCGGGTGATTGCGCGTCGGTGACCTCGTCGAGGCGGCCCGCCAGGCCGTCGACGGCCACACCGGCTTCCTTGGCACTCCATCCAAGGGACGTCAGGCCCGCCGCCACTGCGGTGCGCCATCCCTCATCTGACGGCACTGCGGGGCGACCGATGCTGGGCGGATCGATCTTGTCTTTGAGCTCCAGAACGATGCGCTGCGCACCCTTCTTCCCGATACCGGGGACCTGCGTCAAAGCGGCGAGGTCTTCTGCGTCGATCGCTCGCCGAAGATCGTCAGCGCCAAGGACGCTCACCAAACCGAGAGCTATCCGCGGTCCGATTCCGCTCACTGTTTGCACCTGTTCGAACATTCGGCATTGCTCGGCATCGGCGAACCCGAACAGCGTCCAGGAGTCCTCTCGCACAACGAGGGCCGTGTGCAGGTCGACCTCTCGCCCCACAATTGCTTCGGCAGCGACCAGTGGCGGCGTGGTGACCCGCACGGCAACCGGACCAAGATCGACGCTGAGGTAATCCGCGCCCCGCGCGACGACCGCGCCCCGAACCCGATCGATCATCGACGCGCTGCCGCTGCTTGTTGTGTGGAAGTCCCTGAGGAACGCTGGGATGCCATTTCGCGGCGGGCACGCTCCAGGCGCTGTGTGGCGGCTCCCCGCCAGGCATGACAGATAGCAATCGCGGCCGCGTCCGCCGCATCGGCCGGCTTCGGTGGTGTGTCCAGTCGCAAGACCCGGGTCACCATGGCGGTCACCTGGGCTTTGTCGGCGCGACCGTTACCGGTGACGGCCGCCTTGACCTCGGTGGGCGTGTGCATGGCTACCGGAAGTCCTCGGCGGGCTGCGACGAGGAGGGCGACCGCTGCGGCCTGGGCGGTAGCCATGGCCGTCCGCACGTTGTGCTGACTGAACACTCGCTCGACGGCAACCACATCGGGCTCCAGTTCGTCGGCGAGGGCCTCCATATCGCGTTCGATGGAGATCAGGCGCTGCTCGATGGAATCACCGGGATCCGTGCGGAAGACGCCGATGTGCAGCAGCGAGACCTTCTGCCCTGCGCTGCCGTCGATGACGGCCACTCCGCACCGCGTGAGTCCAGGATCCACCCCGAGGACTCGGGTCGCATGCGTCACGGTGGCCTCCTCGCCTGAACCATCACACGCTAGTCCGCGGGTGTGTCACCCTTCGGCTGACGCGCCGCGTAACGATCAGCAGGTTCGACGTCTTCTCCGGTGACCTGTTCGAATCCCCATCGCAGATCGTCGATCAACTCGGCTGGGTCGGTTACCGACCGATCGTCGGTGGAGACACCGATGCACGCTGCGCCGTCGTAGGTCACCATGGTCACGTTCACCGCAGCCCCGATCGTGGCCACGAGGGGGAATGCCGCAACCATCTTCGCGCCGGCGAGGTACAAAGGGATTGGCGGCCCGGGAACGTTGCTGGTAGTCAGGTCCGACGCCCGCGCCGCCTGCGCGAGCACTGGTACCGGCACGAACCAGCTCACATCCGCGAGCGGATCGGCCATGCGCGTTGCGGGGGCGCCGCGCCACTCGTCCACGAGTTCATGCGCTTCAGCCATCAGCTCATCAATGCTCAAGCCGGCAACCGGCATCTCCAATCGCGCGATGGACACTGCATTGGATGCTTGCGCGCTGCGATCACCCGCGTCGCCGCGCAGGCTGATCGGTACGTTGACCCGCAACTGAGGCACCTCGTAGCCGTGCCGCTCGTGGTACCGGTCGAGAGCGGAGGCGACGGCAGCCATGAACGCGTCGTTCACGCTGAACCCTCGAGACTTGGCCGCCTGTTTCAACCCATCGAAGGGAAACTCGAAGGCTCCGAAGTGGTACGTCGTTCCTCGCTCAGACCACACCGGACTTAGCGCTGCGTCGGGAACCGCGACCGCACGGGTGATCGAGTCGACGGTCGAGCGCACCGTGTCGAGTGAACCCGTGGGGTCGGCAATTGCTTGGCGCATCATTTGTCCACCGGCACGCAGCAAGCCCTCGGCGCTGCCCTTGATCCGCTGGAGGTTGTCTTCAAGGTTGGCCTTGGCGATATCCAGGGTGCCGACGTCTTCGCCGTCGGGTACCTCGGGTGTCGGTGGGTCCTCGGGGTTTGGGTCAGGTCCGAGTTCGAATAACGACAGCGCCATGATCACGGTGGCCTGACCATCCGCGATCGAATGATGCAGTTTCATGATGAAGGCGGCTTCGCCGTTGGGTAGCCCATCAATCAGGACCGCTTCCCACAGTGGCCGGTTGCGATCGAAGTCGGTCAACGACATTCTCCGAGCGTCGTTGAGCAATTCGTTCCAGCCGCTTCCCTCGGGCAGTGAGTACCGGTGGACGTGCACATCGACGTCGAAATCTGGATCGAGCGCCAACCGCGGAGCAGACATTCCGAAGATTCCGTACAGCGGCCGCATTCGCAGTGTGGGAACGAAGTGCGTCAGACGCTCGAGCCGAGCCCGCAGCCTCTCCCAATCCGGTGCCCGTTCCAGCACGGTCAACGCGAGAACCGTGCTGCGTAGCCGGGGATCACCGGATGCAGTCCGAAAGGTGGCCGCGTCCCAACCGCGCAGTTGCGATCCAACTTTGCCCGACTCGTGTTCGGACACGCCTTAGCCCACCTTCTCCATCACATCATCGCTGACGTCGAAGTTCGCGTACACATTTTGAACGTCATCGCTGTCTTCCAGCGCTTCGATCAACCGAAAGACCTTGGTGGCTCCGTCTTCGTCGAGCTCAACGGTCACCGACGGAAGAAACGTCGCCTCCGCGGAGTCGTAATCGATGTCGCTGTCTTGCAGTGCGGTGCGCACGGTGACGACATCGGTGGCTTCGCTGACGATCTCGAAGGACTCTCCTAAGTCGTTCACTTCCTCTGCGCCGGCCTCGAGCACCGCCAGCAGGAGGTCGTCTTCGGTGAGCCCGTCGCTTTTCGGAACGATGACGACGCCTTTGCGGTTGAACATGTAGGCGACGGATCCCGGGTCGGCCATCGAGCCTCCGTTGCGGGTCATGGCTACGCGCACCTCACCGGCGGCGCGGTTGCGGTTGTCGGTCAAGCACTCGATCAGGACGGCGACACCGTTGGGGCCGTACCCCTCGTACATGATCGTTTGCCAGTCGGCTCCGCCACCTTCGGCACCCGATCCACGCTTGACCGCGCGCTCGATGTTGTCCAAAGGCACCGACGATTTGCGGGCCTTTTGAATGGCGTCAAAAAGAGTCGGGTTGCCGGCGGGGTCTCCCCCACCTTGACGGGCAGCCACCTCGATGTTCTTGATCAGCTTGGCGAAAAGTTTGCCGCGCTTGGCGTCGATGACGGCCTTCTTGTGTTTGGTCGTCGCCCATTTGGAGTGACCGCTCATGCGAAACCCTTCCCGTCAACTTGCTCGCCTGCGTGACCGGCACCTCGCCCGCGCACCTTCCGCGAACGCCCTTCGTGGGCTGGCTCCGACCGCACCCGGCTCACCGTCGCCCTTGGACGATTTCCACGAACAGTCGATGGAAGCGAACGTCGGGTCCCAATTCCGGATGGAAACTGGTGGCCAACAGACCTGCGTGCCGGACAGCCACGATGGTACCTGCGCGCGTGCCCTCGGTGATCTCCGCCAGGATTTCGACACTCGATCCAACGCTCTCCACCCAGGGGGCGCGAATAAATACCGCCGGGAACGGCTCGTCACCGAGGGCAGGAACACTGAGATTGGTCTCGAAGGAGTCGACCTGTCGTCCGAAGGCGTTGCGGCGAACAACAACATCCACACCACCCACGGTCTCCTGATCTGGGCGCGCGTCGAGGACGGTGTCCGCGAGCATGATCATGCCTGCGCATGTTCCGAACATTGGCATTCCGGCGGCTCGCGCGAGGCGTAGCGGCTCGAACCAACCTTCGATGGCAGCCAGCCTCGACATCGTGGTGGATTCCCCGCCGGGGATTACCAGCGCGTCACAGGCGGCAATGTCGTCCTGCTGTCGGACGGTGCGCACCTGCGCACCGGCGCGTTCCAATGCCGAGACGTGCTCACGCACGTCACCTTGAAGCGCGAGCACCCCGATAGTCGGGGTGCTGGTCACCAGCCGCGGTCTTCGAGGCGGTGATGAACGGGAATATCGGCGACGTTCAATCCGACCATGGCTTCACCGAGTCCTCGAGACGCGTCCGCCACCATCTCTGGCTTGTCGAAGTTGCGCGTGGCCGAGACGATCGCTTCAGCCCGGGACTTCGGGTCCCCGCTCTTGAAGATTCCCGAGCCAACGAACACACCGTCCGCACCCAACTGCATCATCATCGCGGCGTCCGCAGGTGTGGCGATACCGCCGGCGGTGAACAGCACTACAGGCAGCTTGCCGTCTCGTGCCACCTCAACCACGAGGTCGTAGGGGGCTTGAAGTTCCTTAGCGGCGACGAAGAGCTCATCCTCGGCCATCGAGCGCAGCCGTCGGATCTCTCCGAGGATCTTGCGCATGTGGGTCACCGCGTTAGAGACGTCACCGGTTCCGGCCTCGCCTTTGGATCGAATCATCGCTGCGCCCTCGGTGATACGGCGCAGCGCTTCCCCGAGGTTCGTGGCACCGCATACGAAGGGAACCGTGAAGCCGGACTTGTCGATGTGGTTGGCGTAGTCGGCGGGGGTAAGTACTTCGGACTCGTCGATGTAGTCGACGCCGAGACTCTGCAGTACCTGGGCCTCACCGAAGTGGCCGATGCGCGCCTTCGCCATCACCGGGATCGAAACGGCTTCCATGATGCCGGTGATCATTTCCGGATCGGACATGCGAGCCACGCCACCTTGCGCGCGAATATCCGCGGGTACGCGCTCGAGGGCCATGACCGCCACGGCCCCCGCGTCCTCGGCGATCTTCGCTTGCTCCGCGTCGACGACATCCATGATGACGCCGCCCTTAAGCATCTCCGCCATGCCGCGCTTGACGCGGTCGGTACCAACCTGCTCGTTCACCTAGACCTCACTCGTAACGTGGTAGGCCACCATCGTAGAGCCGCGGCCGAGTACTGCATCCGGTGGCACGCATCCGGTGGCGGCTACGAGGAAGCAGCCGCGAGGGCCGCCGGCACCGAGTCATCGAACTCCACCGGGTAGGGCCACGTGGTATGTCCGGCCAGCCGGAAGGTGGTGACCAGGCGTTGGCGGCGCAATTGGGCGCAGGCACGAACCGCGTCGTTGAGGAAACGGCGAGACAGTTGCACCCGTTGGGCCGAAGCGGTCAATTCTGCGAGCAATTCACTGCCACCCGGCGCGCTGCGAACCTCGGCCACCTCCTCTGCGTCCAAGGTGACGGACAGTGCCCGGGTGAGAGCGGTTTCCGCGTCGGCGCGATCGGTTGCCGAACTGTCTTCGTCGGCGGCCGTACGCGCATCCCGTGCAGCCTCGGCGACGACTATCGCTCCGGCCGGGTCGAGAACACCGCTCGTGGCGAGTTCGAGAGCAACCGAGGATCGTCGGAGCAGTTGGGCATCCAGCGACAGTCGCGACGTGTCGATCCGCTTATGCAGGGCATCTAGTCGTCCAGCTGTCATCGACAAGTACAGGCCAAACAGTGCGATCGCGACCACGGCTGCGACGACCCACCACCAACTCATGAGTCCTCCCCGTTGCGACGGCTGCGAGCGAAGGAAGGACGCACAGCGAACCTTCCCAAGGCCTGTCCTCTCAGATCTTCACTCACCTTTTCGCCTTCCACCCGCACGCTCTCGTAGACGGCCAGCACGTCGTCGATGACGGTGTCCCAGTCGTATTGAGCGGCGCGCGGAAATCCGCGGGACACCAAAGCCCGCCGCGCAGCGTCATCGGCGAGCACGGACAAGACGGCGTCGGCGAGTGCCTTCGGATCCTTCGCTGTGAACAGACGACCGGACTTGCCGTCTTCCAGCACGTGTCGGAAAGCGGGAATATCCGAAGCAACAACGCAGGAGCCGGCGGCCATTGCTTCCACCAGGACGATGCCGAAGGATTCGCCACCGGTATGCGGGGCGACGTACACCTGCACTTCGCGAAGAAGTTCCTGCTTTCTTTCGTCGGTCACCGCACCGAGGAATCGGACGGCCGAGGCAACCTCTGCCGGCAATTCCTTGCGCACATCATCGATGTCGCCGGGGCCGGCGACGTTGACGACGAGATCGGGTACCTGCTGCAGGATCGCGGGTAGGGCGTCGATCAATACCGACAGTCCTTTTCGAGGCTCCTCGACTCGGC
>WLWL01000010.1 GCA_012103605.1 Candidatus Nanopelagicales bacterium | reverse complement strand
CAAGCCATCTCGACGCAGTCATGTCTCAGCCCCTCCCGCCGGGAGCTGTGTGGCTCGCGGAGGCGGCGGTTCCCTTCACGCAGGAACTATCGGCGCAAGTAGCGCGCTCCCCGAGTGGTCAGACTGCCGCTTATCCCGTTGTGCGCACCGTCCAGACCGGCGGAATCTGCAGCGAGGTCGTCGCACCGGCTCCTGGCTTGGATCCGGACAGGGCGGTGGACGCGCAGCGGATCGCGCTTGAGATCGCAGGGGCGTTGGACGTCACCGGCATGCTGGCCGTGGAGATGTTTGACACGGGTGATGAGATCTTCGTCAACGAGTTGGCCATGCGACCGCACAATTCCGGCCATTGGACCATCGAGGGTGCCGTCACCAGTCAATTCGAGAACCATCTCCGTGCAGTGCTGGACTTGCCGTTGGGTTCACCGAACGTGCGCGAACCAGCCGCAGTGATGGTCAATATCCTCGGCGGCGACGTGGGTGACCTGTACTCGGCGTACCGGCACGTGTTCGCCCGTGATCCCGGAGTGAAAGTTCATCTGTACGGCAAGGACGTTCGCCCTGGCCGTAAAGTCGGGCACGTGACCGCTGTCGGAAGTGATCCGCAGAGCCTGTTGGTTCGCGCTCGTCATGCCGCTGACTACTTCAGTGGGGCTATCGATGAGTAGGGCGGACGACGCCCGTGTGGGCATCTGCATGGGTAGTGACTCGGACTGGGCGACGATGGAGGCTGCCTCGGCGGCCCTCGATGAGTTCGATGTCGCGCATCGGGTCGACGTCGTTTCCGCCCATCGCATGCCGGAGGAGATGATCGAGTACGGGAAGTCGGCTCGTTCTCGTGGACTGCGCGTCATCATCGCCGGCGCCGGCGGAGCCGCCCATCTGCCGGGGATGCTTGCGTCGGTATCCCCAGTGCCGGTCATCGGAGTGCCGGTCAATGCGACCCCACTGGACGGGATGGACTCGCTGTTGTCGATCGTCCAGATGCCTTCGGGGGTTCCCGTCGCCACCGTTGCCGTGGGTGGCGCGCGAAACGCCGGGCTCCTGGCGGTGCGGATGCTCGGGATCGCCGATGAGTCCCTGCTGGGCCGCATGGAGGAATTTCAAGGGGAGCTGAATGCGGCCGCACGCGAAAAGGGCGAGAAGATCCGACGCGAGCGCTAGGTAACCAGTCGCGGATAGTCGATCGCTGGGCAGCGATCCATCACCATGAGCATTCCGGCGTCTATGACGCGTTGCGCTGCGTTAGCGTCAATGACATTCAACTGGAACCACACAGCTGCGGCAACGACATCGATGGCGTCATCGGCAAACTCACCAGCCCGATCGGATCGAATGAAGACATCGACGACGTCGGGAGGGCCATGGACACGACTCGCGTCTGCGATCGACGCGAAGCCCTCGTTCCCGTGCACTGTCTCGGCACGCGGATGAATCGGGACCACGGTCTTGCCGAGATCAAGCAGAAAGCGAGCCACCCCGTAGGCCGGCCGCCCAGGGTTGTCGCCCAGGCCCACGACGAACCACAGGCGACTGTCGGTGAGCAGATCTCGAATCTGATCGTCGGTCGCCAGGCTCCCGGTCATGCAGTGGGACGACCGAGTGCGCGGTAAGTCCAACCGGCAGTGCGCCACAGGTGCGGATCAAGGACGTTGCGTCCGTCAATGATCACCGCATTGCGGACTTTCTCGATCAAGGATGTTGGATCCAGATCTCGGTATTCGCGCCACTCGGTACCCAGGATCAGAAGGTCGCTGCCGGTCGCAGCGTCGTCGAGGTCGCTGCGGTAGTCCATGTGCGGATAGACGCGTTCTGCGTTGGGCAACCCTTTCGGGTCGTGGACGCGCACGTGCGCTCCCGCGTTGTAGATCGCTACAGCAACATCGAGGGCTGGGGAGTCTCGCACGTCGTCGCTATCGGGCTTGAATGTCGCGCCGAGCATGGTGACGACCTTGCCCCGCAGATCTCCTCCGAGAGTCTTGCGGGCGAGGTCGACGGTGTGTGCGCGCCGGCGCAGGTTGATCTGATCCACCTCGCGCAGGAACGTCAGGGCCTCTTCGGCTCCGAGCTCACCAGCCCTCGCCATGAACGCCCGAATGTCTTTCGGTAGGCAGCCGCCTCCGAAGCCCAGGCCGGCGGACAGGAAGCGGTTGCCGATGCGTGGGTCGTGGCCGATGGCGGTGGCAAGCATGGTGACGTCGGCGCCTGCCGTCTCACACACTTCGGCCATCGCGTTGATGAACGAGATCTTCGTGGCCAGAAAGGAGTTCGCCGCCACCTTGACGAGCTCTGCTGTGGGGAAGTCGGTGACGAGAAAGGGAACGCCGTCAGCAATCAGTGGTGCGTACACACTGCGCATGACCTGCTCGGCTCGCTCGCTCGCCACACCGACGACCAGTCGGTCGGGTTTCAGTGTGTCCTGCACAGCGAAGCCCTCACGCAGGAATTCCGGGTTCCACACCACGTCGACCCCGCTCGCTGCCGTGTTCTTGAGTTGATCGACGATCTCATCGGCGGTTCCGACCGGGACGGTTGATTTGCCGACGATCACGTCGGTGCTCGACACGTGGGGAGCCAGGGCCGATATCGATCCGAACACCTGCGACATGTCCGCTGCGTAGGCACCCGGTTGCTGGGGAGTGCCCACGCAGATGAAGTGGACATCGGCTGCCTCACCGGCCTCGGCGAAATTGGTGGTGAAACGTAGCCGGCCGGCGTCGATGTTTCGCTTCAGGAGATCATCGAGATCCGGCTCGAAGAAGGGCACGACTCCGGAACTCAGGGAGGCCACTTTGTCGGGATCTACATCCACGCCGATGACGGTGAATCCGAGTTCTGCCATGCATGCTGCGTGGGTGGCACCGAGGTAGCCGGTGCCTATGACCGACAGCACGGGGGTAGCAGCGGAGGGGCGGTCTTGCGGCATGCCACGAGCGTAGCGAGAGCGCCTCTACTCTTGCTGCATGGCAAGTCCCTCGGTGCCGGGAACCCGAGTACGCCGACGTGCCGGCGCGTCGGCGGAGGCGGGAGCGCGCTGGAGCGTGCGTGCCGACCATATGGGCGCCCTGCGAGCCTTGGTGACCGCCGCCATCGGCACCGAGCCGGTCAGTGCCGTCGAGGTGGAAGTGGACACCTGGCGTCGCCCGCATATGGGGTGGACAGGGGACCCGGGCATCGCAGGGGTGCAGGACGTTTCTCTGCGAACGAAGAAGGACGGCGTTCACGCCTCTCTGGTCCTTCGCGAACCGCGCGACGCGGGGGCGGTTTTGTCTGCCATGGTGCGGATGCTGCAACCGACGGTGTCTGGCTTCCCGGCTCCGAGTTGGTTGCCCGGGGTCCCGGCTAACGGCATGCTCGCCGAGCACGTGCGCGACGTTGTCAGCGAACGCGACACCGACCCTCACGTTCGGCGCACCGATGTATTGCTGGCTCGGACCGATGCGGTGGTCGACGACGACAACGCGGACATCGTTGTTCGCGTCGGTGCGAACTCCTGGGGTGATCACGACGTCCTGGTGGACCCGTCGATTCACCGCCCGCACGGCCGGCGTAGCGATGTGATCGGCGACGTGTGTAGCGCAGCGGAGATTCTCGACCGCTACTGCGATGGGATCACCACGACAGACGTGAAACCTCTGCGTTCGATCTTGGCGGTGACCGATGCGTCGAGCGTGCCGCTGAATGTGCGAACGCAACTTGCCGCGTGTGGCGTAGTGCTGGCTGAGTCGGCCGACGAACTCCCGGACCCCGGCGATTTTCTGGCCTGGCAGCAAGCCTCGGTGACTGGTCGCCGGAATGCACTTCGCCATCACTCTCCGTGGCCGGCCGTGGCGCCGTGGCCGACCGTGAGCATCTTGCTGTCCTCTCATCGTTCGGACCGATTGGCCCACGCACTCTCGATGGTGCGGGCCCAGGACTACCCGAACCTTCAGGTGATCGTGGTCTTGCACGGCGACGATGACTTCGTCTCCCACCACACCCCGAATGTTCACCAGTCCCTGGCTGGGTGGAGCGGCGACCTGGTGGTCCTGGGTGTCTCACCCAAGCAGACCCTGGGCCACGCTCTCGCGGCCGCGAGCGCCCGGGCCGAGGGAGAACTCCTAGCCAAGATGGATGACGACGATTTCTACTCAGCGACGCACATCTGGGATCTCGTTCTTGCTCGGATGTACTCCGGTGCCCAGATCGTCGGCAAAGCCCTGGACTGGATCTACCTGACCCACGCGGACACCACCGTGTTTCGTCCGACCTACCCGGCCGAGCGGTTCGCGAAGTTCGTCGCGGGCGGAACCATGCTCATCTCCGCCGGTGACCTCGCCCAGGTGGGAGGTTGGCGACCGGTACCCAAGTCCGTCGATCGGGCACTGCTTGATCGCGTACTTGAGGCGGGCGGTCTGGTGTATCGGACGCATGGCCTCGGCTACACATACGTTCGCAGTGCGGCCGACGGTTCAGCGAACACGTCCCAGGTGAATGAGAGTCATTTCCTGACCAAAACGACGGCAACGTATCCGGGCTTGCTTCGCTCACACGCCCTGGGAACCGCGGAGACCGCGACGTGACGACACCACTACCGAGCGTCAGCGTCGTCATGCCCGTGGTGAACGAGGAGCGGCACCTTGGTGGTGCGGTGCGGGGCATACTCGACCAGGATTACCAGGGGGATCTCGAGGTAGTCCTCGCCGTGGGCCCGAGTCGTGACGACACCGCTCGCGTTGCCTCCTCGCTGGCAACGGAGTTCACCCAGGTGCATGTGGTCGACAACCCGAGTGGGTCCACGCCCGCGGGATTGAATGCCGCTATCGGCGCGTCGGCTGGCGAGGTTGTCGTCCGGGTCGACGGTCACGCCCTGATCCCGTCGGACTACATCTCCACCGCCGTTGCGGTGCTGGAGCGCACGGGAGCGGACAACGTCGGCGGACTAATGGCCGCAGAGGGAACGGATCCCTTCGAACAGGCGGTGGCGACAGCAATGACGTCGCGGTTCGGAGTCGGTGGAGCATCGTTCCACGTGGGTGGAGACGAGGGCCCTGCCTTGACGGTCTACCTCGGGTGCTTTCGCCGCGCGGCACTCGAGCGCGTCGGCGGGTATGACGAGACGATGGAGAGGGCGCAGGACTGGGAAATGAATCTGCGCATTCGCGATTCCGGAGGGATCGTGTATTTCACGCCCGACCTCACCGTCACCTACCGACCACGTAACTCGATCAAAGCTCTCGCACGTCAATATTTCGACTACGGGCGGTGGCGCCGCGAAGTGGCTCGCCGCCACCCTGAGACACTTTCGCTCAGATATCTCGCCGCACCGGTGACCGTTGCCTCCGTTGCAGGCGGGTTGGGGGTGTGCATTGTCGGGGTAGTGACAGGCCGCAGCGGCCTGGTCATCGCGGGTGTGGCCCCGGCAACGGTCTATGCCGTGGGCAACCTCGTGGCCTCCGCCTCGGTCGCCTCGCAGTCGGCAAACGCCTCGCTGTTGCGACGGTTGCCCGCGGTGTTCGCCACGATGCATGGAGCCTGGGGTGCCGGGTTCTTGCGCGGGGGAGCTGGTCGCTGATGCGGGTGCTGCGGGCCTTCAAGGATCGACTATCGGGCTCTGGGTCAGATGCCTACCGCTGGACGATCATCACGTCGGCACCGAAAGGTGAAGCAGGCGAGCAGTGGGGCGACACCTGGTTTGCTCGAGATCTAGCGGCAGCTTTGCAACGTCAGGGGCAACAGGTCTCGGTAGTGCCCCGCTCGGGAGCAAACCAACCACCACGGTCGAACGATGATGTGGTCGTCGTCCTTCGTGGACTCAGGGGTGTCGAGCCGCCACCGCAGCGAAGTGGCGTGTGGATCTTGTGGGTGATTTCCCACCCGGAGCTCGTCACTGAAGCCGAAGCTCGCGCTTATGACATGGTCTTCGTTGCGAGCCAGACATGGACGTTGCCCGGTGGAGTGCCCTCGACGCCTCTTCTGCAAGCAACGGCCCCCGATCGATTCTCTCCCGATGCTGCGCTACCCGACTCGGGAGCGGAGCTGCTGTTCGTTGGCTCGACGCGCGGGCAGTTCCGTCCTGCCGTCCGCGGGGCGCTCGCCTCTGATCGTGCAGACGAGTTGTCTGTTTATGGCGTGGGGTGGGAAGAATTCATCGACGTCGGTCAGATTACGGGAGAGTTTCTCGACAATGACGATCTGCCCGCGGCGTACGCGGGCGCGGGAATCGTGTTGAACGACCATCATCCGGAAATGGCGGCCGACGGTTTTCTCAGTAATCGCCTCTTCGACGCGGTGGCGACGGGTGCGCGTGTGGTGAGCGACAGCGCTGCCGGCCTGGAGGATGTTTTCGGTGACGCCGTCGTCGTGTTCGCCGATGAGGACCACCTAGTCGACATCCTGCGCGCACCCGTCGACGACACTTTCCCGAGTCGCGATCGCCGTATGGAGGCAGCGAGGACTATCGCGACAGAACACTCCTTCGACGCACGGGCAGGTGTTCTCATCGAGTCTGTGCGGGAATTCAAGGGTGTCCGATGAGCGACGAGCCGGTCGTCAGTGTCGTCCTCATCGGCTTCAACGATGTGGGACGAATCGGGCGGGCACTCGAATCGATTCGTCGACAATCGTTGCGCGGCATCGAAATCATCGTCGTTGACGATGCCTCGACGGATGGAACCGCCGAATTGGTCGAGTCCGTTGCCGTCAACGACTCCCGGATTCGCCTCCTCACACGTTCGGAGAACTCGGGCGGATGTAGCGCTCCGCGAAACGATGGCCTTCGGATGGCCCGTGCACCCTGGGTGATGTTCTGCGACTCCGACGATGAATACGACATGCATGCATGCGCCACGTTGCTACGAGCAGCCGAAGACTGGGACGCCGATGTCGTCTGCGGAACGGCTATCCGCCACGACGTGGCCCGTGATCGAGACAAGAGGTGGCGACCAGAACTCCATGCCGCTGACCGATTGATCTCTAGTCTCGAGCAGGAGCCGGAACTGTTGTACGACACCATCAGTGTCAACAAGATCTATCGACGTTCCTTCCTCCTTGAACACGACATTCAGTTCCCTGACGGTCTGCTCTTCGAGGATCAGGTGTTCACTCTGCAGTGTTTTCTGTCCGCGGAACGCATTGGTGTTGTCCAGGCCGCCGTCTACATCTGGAACGTCGACCGCAAAGCCGAGGAGGCATCCATCACGCAAGGTCGCATGCAGATGCGAAACGTGCGCGATCGTGTGGAGATCAACAGGCGGATGGACGTTCTGCTGAGAGATTCCTCCGACGAACTGCGGTTGGCTAAGAGCATCAAGTTTCTTCGCCACGAGGGATACCTGTATCTGTCGGCGATCGGAGAGAATCCGCATCCCCAGGCTGCCGAGGAAGCGGCCGGTGAATTCCGCGAGTACGCCCGAAACGTTGATCCGCGTGCCTTCGACTTCATCCGCCCGGCTCTGCGTGTTGCTTTCTACGGCTTGCTGACGGGTGATCTCGACCTGCTGCGGCGTGCCATGCGTTGGGAGCGCTGGGCATCGGTCGTCGACACCGTCGTCGTCCGGGAAGGCTCCGGTGATGACCAGCGCGAATTGTGGGCAACTGGATCGGGGGAGTCGGTGCTGAATCGCAGTGCCGGCGAATGGCTGGATGTCTCACACCTGAACCTGCTGGACATGCCCTTTTCGGTTCGCCGCTACTTCCACGAGCTACGGGAGATCGCGGTGTCTCGCTCGCGCGTGTCCGTCGTGGTGGACACCGTGGATTTCGCGTCCGATCTAGAGGGTGATGTCGAGGCGCACCTGGTGTGGTCCGATCGGCAGGGCACGGTGATCGCGTCGCTCCCGCTGCAACGTGACGCATCGGGTGCGACGAATGCGATCCGATGGCGCGGCTCGGGTCAACTAATGGCACACATTCACCGGCCGTTGATGAAGCCGGATAAGGGGTCCCTGGGCGTCCGCCTTCGTCGTGGCGCGAGTGTCAACACCACGGCCCTGAGGGCTCCGGAGGTAAACGTCGACGATGTCTTCGTGCCGATCCCGAGCGTCGCTTACGCCGACCGACCGGCGGGCGCCCAACTGCTGCCCGGCGAGCGCGCGTCGGTGAGTTGGCGACCCGCTCGGCGCGCCCGAGGGCCCGCCGCGTGGGGGCGGCGAGCCGGGCATGCCGCTCGTCGACGACTCCCGGGATCGGGAAACGAACTCTCTCGGGCTCGCCAGGCTCTGCTGCCCGGGGTCACGGACCTCGAGTGCTCGCGACCGATCGTGGCGTACCTCCCTGCACCCTCGGCGGAAGGGCCGCAGAGTTGGCCGCTCGATCTGACCCTGTGGGATCAGAACATGGCGATGACCTGCTATCTCCTCGTTGCCGGCGAGATCGATGAGGCGGTGCCGACCCGCGTCTGGGGATCAGTTCGTGATGCGCGAGCGATGCAGCTCGGCGAGGTACTCGATGCTGCCGATTTGATCATCACCGACGATCCGTCCTTGATCGACACGGCCGGACCGTCGCTTGTCTTTCGTCCGGACGCTGGTGCCGGCCGTTACCTCCTTCCCAATCTGCCCGACGGCTACGACGTGGTGGAAACCACAGCCGACCTCATCGATGCTGTCCACTCCGTTGTGGCGGCAAGCCGATGACTCGAATCGTCTTGTGCGCGAACAACATCGACGAACTCGGGGGAGCGCAGAAGGTGGTGCGAGTCCTCGCTGATGGGTTTGGTTCACGCGGTGACGAGGTTCTCGTTGTCGGGGTTACCCCGTTCGAGCCAGCCCATCCGTTCCGCGGCGAGTACGAAACTCGGGTTTTGATGCCCCAGACGTGGCCCAAGAAATCCACGCAGACCGAGAGGATCCGTGCTCAGTTACGCAGGGAAGCGGTCGCGGGTATGGCGGACATTCTCAAGTCGCAGGACAGCGGGCGCGCGGTCATCATCACCGCGCAGGTGTGGGCCATGGAGATTCTTGCGGACGCCCTTGCCGCGGTGAGCCCCGACGTTCGAGATCGTTGGATCGTCGTCGGCCAGTACCACGGTGCGTACGCCGCGGCGGCTTCTGGGCGGGATCTGGACAGGATCCTTCGCGCTTATCGCACGGTTCCGGTATT
The DNA here is from genome assembly GCA_012103605.1 of Candidatus Nanopelagicales bacterium. GTDB lineage: Bacteria > Actinomycetota > Actinomycetes > S36-B12 > S36-B12 > S36-B12. The sequence continues at coordinate 24,993 of WLWL01000010.1, read as the reverse complement.
CACCGCCTTGACCAACGAGGACGGTGCTGCCTTCACGCGTGCCGGCCTGAACAACGTTGTCACGATGCCCAATCCCGTCGCAGTGTGGCCGGAATCCCTCGCTGCCCGAGAGCCCGGTACGCCATCGGATCGCGGGGGAACGCTGCTCTATCTCGGTCGACTCTCCCCCGAGAAGGGCATCGACGTGCTCATCGACGCCTGGAGTCTGGTGGCGGATGCGCACCCGGGATGGAAACTCCAAATTGTGGGCGATGGACCAGACCGCGACCGGCTGCACGCTCAATCGGTTGATCTCGCCGGCGAAGACCGGATCGAATGGCAGGAAACAACCGACGACCCAGAGAGCGTTTTGTCCCGCGCTGATCTTTTGGTCGTCCCCTCCCGTACCGAAGGTCTGCCGTTGGTGATTGCCGAGGCGCAGGCCTATGAAGTGCCGGTCGTTGCCACCGATTGTTCGAGTGGTGTTCGACAACTCATCGGAGATTGGGGAATGTTGTCTGTCCGCGAGGACTCCCGAGCTCTCGCGCGATGTCTTGATCAAGCGATGACTGATGATGCGTGGCGCGAGTCTGTGCGAACTCGCGCCCGAAGCGCGATGAGTGAATACCGGTTACCGCTTGTCATGGACCGGTGGGAGCGTCTGATCGCTCGAGCGATGCGCTAGAGGTACTTGTTGGCGCGGGTGAGGTCTTCTTCGAAATCGACCTCGACGGCGAAGAACTCTCCGATATCCACGGGCATGACACGCATGGAATCGTGGCTGATAGCGAGTTCGATGCCCCGCTCGAAGTAGTCAGCGTCGGAGCACTCGGACAGTCGGTCGATGAGGGTCGGCTTGTCGCTGGCACTGACGAAGTTGATGCCGACCGCCTCTCCGCGCGCATTGACGACTTGTTTGGAGAGTTCGTCGACGTACCCGTCGTCATCGACCGTGTATTTGACCTCCTCGTCGCCAACTGCTGCAGTGTCGACGCAGATGAAAGACGTGTCCTCTTGCATCAGATCGCTGACTTTCTCCAGTACTCGTGGATCGAAGACAACATCTCCGTTCATCCACAGGACCCCACCCTCTGTCGAGAGTCGAAGAGCCTTCAGCAGGCTGCGATTGGTGTTCGTTTGGTCGTAGGCCTCGTTGTAGATGTAGGTGACATCGGGAAAGGCTTCGAGAATGAGATCGAGTTTGAAGCCGACCACGGTGGTGATGCGTACATCGGCCCCGAATACCTGCTGCAGATTGTCGATCTGCTGCTCCATGATCGTGCGCCCGTCACTCAAAGGGGTGAGTGGCTTAGGGAACGGTCGTCCCAGGCGCGTCCCCATGCCGGCCGCGAGAATCACCGCCTGAATCATGATGCTGTCCCATCGCTCACGGTGCGAATGCGACTCAATGATTGCAGGGCCTGATCGTGCTCTCGAATTGCCGAGTCCAGTTCGGCCCAGAATCGCTGTGTGCTCTCCCCGGGTTCTAGGCCGTCGAAGTAGTGGTCACGCATGGAGCGGCGCGGGGCATCGCCATTGGAGGTGACGACAGCACGTAGGTCGTCGGACAGCTGATCGATGGATTTTGCATCCACGACGTGACATACCGATGCCACGGGCGACTCGGCGAGAAGGCCGGATCGATCCGTGCGTCGGTCGGTGATGACGAGTGGGGCTCCGGGCTTGAGATAGAGAAAGTCGAGGCTGACCGAGGAAACATCCGCGATCAATACGTCGGTACTGCGAATGACCGCGAGCATGTCGGCGCCTTCGAGAACGCAGTGGCCTGCGGATGGATCGTCGGATGCCGCGTGGTTGACAGCGGCGACGATGGCTCGGTGTTGGGAACGAATCGCCGGATCGTCGGAATCCGCCACCCGGGGGTGGGGTTTATAGACAATCCGCGATCCAGGGTGCTTCACCATTGCCTGGATGATTTGCACGCCGTAGACGTCGACGGAGGAGTAGTTGTTGGCTTCGTCCTCACCCTCCCACGTTGGCGCGTAGGTGATGGTGGTCCGGTCGGTCGGGGGGAGAGCCGGGCTTACCTCGAGGTCGAGTTGCGGGCGTCCGACACGAACCAGGTGCGACTGATCGAACCAGGCCAGCGCCGCCTCATGGCGCTCGATCGCTGCTTGCCCCGCGACGAAGACTTTGTCGTACGCCTTTGCCTGGTTGCTCACCATGCAGATCTTGTCGCTCTCTCCGTGATTGACATGGATGTGAACGGCGCGCTGGAAGGACAGCGCCTGAAAATTCGTCCAGCCGTTGTTGACGTAGACCACGGCTCCGAAGCTCGCCCGGTCGAGCAGAGCCATCAGGTCCTCATACCGGGGAACCAAGATGATCCGCAGCGGTGTTGTGCCGTGAAGGGCGTTGAATGCGTCCACCTGACGAACGATCACGATCGTCGTGACATCGTTGTTGTCTTCGAAGACGGGCAGCCACTGCGTGAGTTGATAGAGCTTGGGCGGACCGTCGGGGAAGTACAGGGCGATATCGGCGCTCGGCACGTCCGCGAGGTCGAAACCAGCGGGCTCGACTTGTCCGAAATCCCGCATCCGGCGGGCAAGACTGCGCGCGGCGCGCTTGCTCTGGCGGCGCAACCAAGAGTCGCTGGACGGGGAGGTGGACACAGTTGGCCTATCGTAAACGCCGTGCGTTCAATCTGGGAGCACCGTCAGGTGCTCCGAATGTTGGTCCTACGGGACCTCCAGAAGAAGTACACGCGCTTTCGCCTGGGCTACCTGTGGACGCTTCTCGAGCCCCTGGGCATGTCGCTGGTCTTGTGGTTGGTCTTCTCGGTCCTGCTGGGAGCGCGGGCGTTGGGTCTCCAGCCCTACCTGCTCTTCTTGTCTGTCGCGATCTTGCCGTGGTGGTGGTTCAGCACCGGCATCGGTGCGTCGACCAGGATCTGGCGTCGAACAGGAACGCAACTGCGGATAAGTACGTTGCCCACGCAATTGTGGGTCGTGCGAGCGATGCTCGTGTCACTCATCGAATTCATCTTCTCTCTGCCGGTCATTGTGCTGGGAATCGCACTGACGGGATTCCTTCCCGGTCCGTGGATCGTGATGTTCCCGGTGGCAATCGTTGTGCAATTCCTGTTGATGTACGGACTGTCACTGCTGATCGCTGCTGCAGCAGTGGTCTTCCCGGATGTTGCACGCTTGGTTCGGATCGTGCTGCGAGCCATGTTCTACCTGTCGCCGGTGTTGTACTCGGTCTCGAATATCCCTGAAAGCGCTCAGTTCATTGCGTCGTTCAACCCGTTGGTCGGCGTCCTGGGTCTCTATCGAGTCGGGTGGTGGCCAGAAGAAGCGTCGACAGCGACGGGATACGGAATTTCGTTGACACTGTGTCTGGTTATCTTCGTCGCCGGCGTTCTGGTGTTCCGAAAACTGGAACCGAGAATCTTGAAGGAGGTCTGAGATGTCGCGAGTTGCCATCACTGCGGACCTCGATGCCGTCGTCGAATTCGACAGCGTGACCATGCGAATGCCTCGCCGCCGTCGCCGCAAGGGTGCCGGCCGGCGTCAGCGACTTCGCCGTATCGCGGGTGAGGTGCGACGCGAGGAGTTAGAGGTTCTCCGCAACGTCTCGTTTTCCATTCAACCCGGTGAGTCGGTAGCGATCATCGGGCCGAAGGGGCCGGGCCGGCAGGCTCTTCTTCGACTCGCCGCCGGAACGCTCCGACCAGATGAGGGTCAGGTGCGTCGAGGGCGCCGGATCGTTCCGATGATCGAAGTGGCGCGCGCCTTGCAGCGGTTCTACACCGTGCGGCAGAACATCTTCATCGTCGGCGGACTGCTGGGTATGACCCACGAGCACATCGACGAGGCCTTGCCGGGCATCGCCGAACAGGCGGGGGTGTCGAACATGCTCGGCCGCTACATGAATGCCGCCCCACCGGCTGTTCGACAGAAACTCGCGTGGTCGATCGCCATGTCGGTGGATGCTGATGCGTATGCCATCGATCAAACGCTCGTGGTGGGGGAGAGAAGTTTTCGACAGCAGTGCTGGACGCATGTTGACAAGTTGCGCGAAAACGGTGCGACCTTCCTGTTGTCCTCGGACAGCCCGAAGCAATTTCGGCGGTTCTGCGACCGGGCGCTGTACATCGCCGACGGGCGTCTCGAGGCGGACACCACGGTTCCCGAGGCACTGGCGGCGATGCGTGCTGCACGCAAAGAGGCTCGTGACGGTGATGGGGCAGCAGAAGGCACGCCCTGAATCGATACAGCGGGTCCCGTAGCGAAGGGAACTAGGCTGCCGGATATGTCGCAGGCGCGGATGCTTCCCGATGTGCCGGAGCTGGCAAAGGACTCGGTGTTGCTCCACATCGGAGTCCACAAGACCGGTACAACGGCGATCCAGGCGGCGCTCGCCGATGCCCGAGAGGACTTAGCGGCGCACGGCATTCGATATCCAGGAAAGTTGCAAGCACAACATCGAGCGGCGTTGGCATTGCTGGGCCGACCGTGGGGGTGGAACAGCCGCGGCGGGGCGGTCATGGATCGTCGACACTTCGACACCCTGGTACGGCGGACCGCCAACCACGATGGCCGAGTTGTCATTAGCAGTGAGTTCTTCTGCGAAGCCCCGCAGGACAAGGCGATCGAAACTGTCGAAGCTCTCGGTGGATCGGACAAGGTGACCGTGGTCGTCACGCTGCGAAATCTCGGCGCGTTGCTTCCGAGTTCATGGCAGCAGTACCTGAAGTACGGACTGACCACCCCGTACGAGAAATGGCTTGAGGATGTTTTCGCTGAGCCGGGATCATCCAAGATCTCGCCGACTTTTTGGCGTCGCCATGATCACGGTGCGGTCATCACACGATGGGCCAACGCCGTCGGAGCGGCGAATATCAGGGTTCTAGTTCTCGAGGACGTCGATAGGAGCGCCCAATTTCGAGCTTTCGCCCAGATGATGGGGGTGTCGGACGAGATCTTGGTGTCGCGGATGGATCTGACGAGTAACCGCTCGATGACCGCCGCGGAAGCTGAACTCCTCGTGCGACTCAACAAGCGCGTGAAGAAGCAGATGCAGTGGACGGACTACGTCCGCTTGGTCCGGCGCGGTGTCGCGCTGCGCATGGTCGAGGGACGAGATCCCGGCCCCGATGAGCCGCGGCTGGTGACCCCGGATTGGGCTCTGGATGCAGCGGCGGTGCAGGGCGCGATATCTGTGGAGACGATCGCTTCGCTCGGGGTCGAGGTGTTCGGGAACCTCGAAGCCCTCGGGGTGCGTGCCGCGTCCTCTTCGGAACTCGCCTCGTCACCAGACCAGATGCCGATCGATGCGGCGGTCGCTGCAGTTGCCGCGGTGATCGATGCGAGTCGTGAGGATCCGAGCAGTCGCGAGTTGGCCGGGCGCACGTGGCGGCAGGTGCGCAAGGACGGAGTCCGTTCGCTGCTCGACAAGTCGGACTCGTGACCCAGACTCCCGCGGATGCGGTCACGGTTGTGCTCGGGCCTGCGCCAACCCCCGCCGCGAACGGGCAACTGTTCGGCCTCGAAGGTGCAGTCTTGCTGCAACCAGAGGGCACGGTCATCGCCCAGTTTGCGGAGTTGTCCCGCATCGTGCGTCGCTCTGCGCGAACGGTGGTCGTTGCCGGCGACTTGATGGTGCCGCGCGTGGCACTTGCACCCATCGCAGACGATGGTCGTGCACCGACGACGGCTCTAGTGACGCCAGACCCTGAGGGATTGATGACCGTCCGCCATCACACGGTGGTGAGTGCGGGCTCGTCCTTCCATGATGTTCGTTTCCCGAGTCACGACAGTGTTGGTGCACTCGTCATCGCGCCATCGGATACTTCCCAGGCAGCGGCCGCGATTGATGACCTATGCCGGGCGTGTGCATCAGGAGAAGTGACTGTTGGCCAAGACCAAGCATTCGATGCTCTGCTCGTTGCTTTGGTCCGGCACGGAGTAACGGTGCGGGCAACCGACATCGTGGATGTCCCCTGGACACGGGGAAGCGAAAGTGAAGACGTGGCCAGTGCGATCGAATCCGAATCAGACGATCGCATCCGAGGACTCTTGGCTAATCGAGTGGACGATGGCTTCTACTCGACCATGGTGGTCCGTCGAGCGTCCAAACCTCTGACCCGGATGGCCATTCGTGCCGGTTGGACCCCGAACGCCATCACCATCGTTTCTCTCATCGTGGGCTTAGCGGCGGCGGCATCCTTCGCGGCTGGTTCTTGGGTGTGGGTGCTCGCGGGCGCGGTGTTGCTGCAACTGAGCTTGGTGATCGATTGCGTCGACGGCGAAGTCGCCCGAGCCACGGGTCGATTTAGTTCACTCGGGGCATGGCTGGATGCAGCCACCGACCGAGTGAAGGAGTTTGCGGTCTATGCAGGACTTGCCATCGGCGCCGGGCGCAATGGTGATGACGTGTGGTGGGTCGCCATTGTGCTGATCGTTCTGCAGACCTCCCGGCACATGTCGGATTACGACTTTGCGCGAATTCAAAAGACTCGTGAAGCGCAGGCGCCTCGGGCCGATATTCGTGATCCGTCCGATCCCTTGCCCGAGGGTGAAGGGCGCCTCGCCGGGGCGGTGCAAGTTTCGGCGCGCGTGAACCGACGATCCGCGATCCGGTGGATGAAGAAGATCCTGCACATGCCGATCGGCGAGCGCTGGCTGCTGTTGAGTGTCCTGAGCGTTGTGGCCGGACCCAGGTGGGCGCTCATCGGATTGCTCATTGCCGGCGGAGTTGCGCTGACGTACGTGGTGATTGGTCGCATCGTGCGCTCACTGACATGGTCAGGACGCTCTGCAGCAGAAGGTGTCGACGTCCTGCGGGCTCAACTCGATGCAGGTCCCGTGGCCGCCGGGCTCGCCCGGCTTATTCCGGGCATTCGGCCGCGTTTGGACGGCCGGTTCGGCTGGAGTGTTCCGCCTGTCCTTCGGGCTGTGGAACTAGGCGGCATCGCATGGATCATGGCTGTCAGCACGGTCGGCCTGTCGGCCGCCACCTTCTGGTTGCTCTTTTTCGTGGCGTACCACCACTACGACAACTTGTACCGATCACTGCAAGGGTCGGCGGCGCCGCGGTGGCTGACAAACATGGGTCTGGGCTGGGATGGCCGGCTTGGCATTGTGGCGATCGCCGCTGCGACTAGTCTCATCGACGCGCTGAGTGGTGTTCTGCTCGTGTGGTTCGGAGTCGTGTTCGGTGTTGTGGCATCGATTCAATGGTTGAGGAGCAAGAGATGAGCGAGGATCGCGTGCAGCGTCCGGCTCGTCCGACGATTAGTGAGATTCGCGACGTCTGCCAGCCGGATGCGGTTCGGATGCGGGCGAACTCCGAACACTGGGTTGCCGATGTCTACCTGCGCCGAGTGTCGCCGTACGTGACCCGAGTACTCGTGACGACGCCCATCTCTGCAAACGGTGTCACGTTCTTGATGATCCTCACCGGCATCGGAACGGCTGCTGCACTGCTAATTCCAGGGCTCCCCGGTGTGCTGCTTGCGGCCATTTTGGGTCAGCTGCAGATGCTGCTGGATTGCTGTGACGGTGAGGTTGCGCGCTGGCGCAACACGTCCTCACCCACGGGTGTCTTTCTTGATCGAGTGGGTCACTACGTGACAGAGGGGTTGATCCCCATCGCTCTCGGATTGCGGGCTGCAGGGTTCCCGGAAGCCGGATGGGCGCAAAGCTCGTGGGCCTTCATCGGCGCGGTGCTCGCGGTATTGGTTTTGTGGAACAAAGCACTCAACGACATGGTGCACGTGTCGCGTGCCTACAACGGGCTACCAAAGTTGTCCGACGTCACGGGCGTTGGCACACCGCAGTCGTCGGGGCTTCGGCGTCTGAGATCCGTCGCACGACTCTTCCCCTTCTACCGGGCCTACCACTCCGTGGAATTGACCTTGCTGGCTCTCGTCGCGGGAGTGGTCGATGCATTCACCGGTGACCTCGCGGGCACTCAATTCTTGGTAGCCGCTCTCGTCATCCTCGGAGTTGTCACCGTCCTTGGGCACCTTGTCGCGATTCTTTCCTCCAGCAAGTTGCGTGCGTGATGTCGGATTTCGGGGTGGTGCTGCTGACCATGGGGCAGCGACCGGAGGAACTCGATCGCGCACTTCGCTCTCTGCTGAGCCAACGTGACGTCGATGTGGACATCGTCGTCGTGGGTAACTCGTGGCAACCTGTGGGGCTTCCCGATGGCGTGAAAGCCGTGGGGCTCGCGGACAACCAGGGAATACCGGCGGGCCGTAACGCCGGAGTCGACCAGGTCCAGGGCGATCTGCTGTTCTTCTTAGACGACGACGCATTCCTTCCCGACCCATTTTTCCTTGCCTCCCTGAAGGGACGGTTCGAGTCTGATCCACAACTCGGTCTCGTTCAGCCCCGAGTCGAGGATCCGGAAGGGGTCCAGCCGCCGGGGCGTTGGGTACCCCGCCTGTTCGTCGGTGACCGGACTCGATCAGGACCGGCGACCACTTTGTGGGAGGGAGCCACGGCGGTTCGTCGAGGCGCGTTCGAGGCCGCGGGTGGCTGGCCGGCGGAGTTCTTCTACGGACACGAAGGAATTGATCTGGTGTGGAGGGTCTGGGATGCCGGCTATACGTGCTGGTACGCCGGCGACCTTGTGGTTCATCACCCGGTCATCAATCCCCTCCGGCACGAAGAGTTCTACCGAATGAATGCACGCAATCGGGTGTGGCTCGCACGACGGAATCTGCCCGTGGTTCTCGAGCCGTTGTACGTGGGTAGTTGGATCGGCCTGACGCTGGCCCGCACCCGCGACCGCGATGCCTTGCGGGTGTGGTTCTCCGGACTGTCCGAAGGAGTGCGCACGGCTCCTGCGCAACGACGTCCGATGAAGTGGCGGACCGCCTGGCGTCTCACGCGGGCTGGCCGGCCCCCCGTCGTCTGACGCGCGACGGCGAAGCCGTTCCGTATGGGAGTAAAGATCCGCCCGTGCGGGACTAGGAAGCGCAGAAGTTCTCGTCGCCGGTGTTGACGTTGGCGCTGAGGTCTTTCGTTGCCTCGGCGATGGATACCGAGCGGGCGGACGTCAAAGGCTCGGTGATGATCAGGCGCATCGTCCCTCCTTGACCCTCGACGGTTTCGGTGTTCTCGATGCCGGTGCTGTAGATCAACGTTTTGGCCGAGACGTCCCACTCGGGGTCGAACCAGATGGTGTCCTCGGCGGGGTACTCGTCGATGCGTTCTGCTTTGATCTTCTTGACGTTCACCACGGTGAAGCCTTCGTTGGTGAGAGCCCTTTTCGCTTGCTTCCCGGTGCCCTTTTGTCCGGTGGCGTTGATGATCTCGACCCGAACATCCTGCGGCGCCGTCTTCAACAGCGGCTGATCTGTGGTGGCCTTGGGCGGCCAGGGGGTGTCGTTGGCGATGGCGCTCCACAGCGGCGCCGCTCGCTTGTTGGCCACAACGACCGTGGCTCCATCGCCGGACTGCTTCCACGGCATGGTGGTGAAGGTGATGTCCTTCGGCCGCAGATCTTTCATGCTCAAGGCCAGATCGCGCAGATTCTCGATGTTCGCCAGTTGTGGATCGGTAGTCAAAGACTCCGTGGCGGCGTTGAGAACGCCGAGGAGGGATGCTGGGTTGAGAAGGATGTCGCTGCTGAGAACTTTGCGGGCCATGGACGACAGAAAGGCCTGTTGACGCCGGATGCGTGAAGTATCCGATCCGTCTCCCAATGTCTTCCGTGCTCGAACGAACGCGAGAGCCTGTTCACCGTTGACGGTGTGCAGGCCCTTGTCCAACGTGAGTCCGCTCAGGGGATCGTTGACGTCGTCCTGCAAACAGATTTCCACCCCACCGATCGCCTCGGTGATTCGCTTGAAGGCAGCGAAGTCGACCACCATGAAGTTGTCGATCGCCAACCCGCTGAGCGATTCGACGGCCTTCAGCACGCACCCCGGACCTCCATTGACCATGGCCTCGTTGAAGCGTCCCTCGTAGCCGTCGACGGTCTTCCCGTCTGTGGTGCAGTCTGGGAGCATCATCAAGGTGTCTCGGGGGATGCTGACGCCGATGGCCTGCGAGCGGTCAGCGTTGACGTGGAAGATCATGGTGGTGTCGCTGCGCTCGATGTCGCCGAACTTCTTCAAGCTGCCGTAGCCCTTGTTCCCTTTGCCCTTGCGAGAGTCGCTGCCCATCACCACCATCGTGAAAGCCGACGTTTCGCCGGTGTCCTCGTCGACCACGATGGACTGGTCCTCGGTCACCGTGGTGCCGGTCTGCTCGGAGACATCAAGTGCGGTGATGTTCCCTTCGAGTTGGCCCATGACGGACGTGACCCCAGCGCCGACGACGGTTGTCACCAGGACGGCCCCCGCGACCACTCCGGCCGCGATGGTCGACCCCAGGCGTACTGCACTGCGAGAGGACACCGGGCGCCTTCCTGTGGGGAGTTGGGGCGTGAACTCGCCGGGCGGCGAGTTCCGTCATGGTACGCAGGCTTCGGGTCTGCCTTTGTGCGACGCACCAGGGGGACGGGGGGTTCCGATTTTCGGGCGTGCCGGTGACGGGTGTGACCAATGGGTCGTGTGAGGCTTGACCCGAAACTGCAGTGTGTCGCCGCAGGCCGCCCATGGCTCGGCGCCGCCCCGGGAAGGACACCGATCGTGAGAACGGCAGGCCATACGGCGCGTAGGACGCGCTCGGCGCTGCTCACCGTCTGCATCGCCGCTACCGCCCTGGTCGCGTCGACCCTTGCCGCCTCGCTAGCGATGGCGAACCCCACGCCGCCGCCTGCGTCGTTCACCCTTGCGGGTGCCGGGTTCGGACATGGTGTCGGGATGAGCCAGTACGGCGCGCTGGCCATGGCGAAAGCCGGCATGGATGCGTCGTCGATCGTGACTCACTACTACCAGGGCACGAACGTCACGCCCGTTCCAGACGACATGGCTGTTCGCGTCAACCTGGAGTTCAAGAAGAAGCACATTCGTATGCGCGGCGAAGCCGTCGAAGGTGACGGCACCGTCCAGGCGAACCTGGCGGGAACGATCGTCACCGCAGCACCGGGGGAAAGTTTCGCGTTCACCGGCGACGCAGGTGCGGTGGTAGCGGCCAAGGTCGTCGGCGGAGTACGCCAGGAGTTGGGAATCTTCCCGTCGGTGTCACTCACCTGGTCGGGTTTGGCCAACGTCGTCGCGAAGAACGGCTCGTTCGACTCGGCTGGTCATCGTTATCGGTACGGAACCATCGAGATCCTGCCGACGTCGGATCCGAGCCGCACGCGCCTGAACGTTGTCAATTCCCTGCGCCTGCACGAGGAGTACCTGTACGGAATTTCCGAGGTCAGCAGTTCATGGCCGGATGCGGCCCTTCAGGCGCAGGTGCTGGCCGCCCGAACGTACGCGCTATCGGCCATCGCGGCCGGTCCACGCAAAGCCTGTGATTGTCACGTCGACGATGGGCGCGGGCCGTACTCCGATCAGGTGTTCTCTGGGTGGGCCAAGCAGTCGGGTGCGATGGGCGAACGCTGGGTCGCTGCCGTGAACGCAACGCACGCGTCCCCGACAGCGGGGATGGTGATCTTGTTCGAGGGTCAGCCGATCCGCGCCTTCTACTCCTCGTCCAGCGGTGGCGCTACGCAAGCAAGCGTCGACCAATGGGGTGGTGATCTGCCGTACGTCCGATCGGTGGCCGACCCCTGGTCCTTGAGTGAAGACAATCCGAATCGATCGTGGACAGTGATGGTTGATCAGGCGCGTATGGCCCAAGCCTTCGCCGCGGCTGCGGTGCAACAGGTCGATGTGATCGCTCGCGACCCGAGTGGCGTTGCAAAGACCGTCCAGGCGACCCTTGTCGACGGAACAACGGTGACGAAAAGCGGCAATCAGGTTCGTAACGCTTTGGGTCTGAAGTCCTCGTACATCAATGCAATCGACGGTCGTGCTGGCGTGCCGATCTCGGTGCCGCAGGCACCACCGGCGCAAACACCTCCCACGCAAGCTCCGGTGGAACAACCGGTCGTCAACTACGAACGTCAGGTAACCATGTTGACGCCAGCTGATCGCGAGGTCCGGGCGTTGAAGCCGTTCACTATCCGCGCTCAGGTGTCCCCGGAGCGCAAAGGACTGCGCGTGTGGTTCCAACGCATGGTCGACGGCGAGTGGGTCACGTTCAAGAAGAAGCGAACACGCAGCAGCGGCAAGGTTCGCTACCGCGTTTCGGAGGCGTGGCCGCCCAACACGACCCAGGAATATCGGGTTGTCGTGGTGCGCAAGAAGCAGCCCATCGGCGTGGGGGATGTCTTCCGGGTGTCCGTTGTTCCCAGCGTCAAACCGCGGTCGGTTGCATTGATCACCCCATCGGTGATGGATGTCCCCGCCGGAAAGCCCTTCGCCATCAAGGCGAAGGTGCGACCCAAACGCAAGGGCTTGACGGTGTGGCGACAGGCGTTCGTCGACGGTGAGTGGCGAACCGTGCAGCGCAGCACGACGAAGAAGGGCGGCCGGGTGGTGTTCCGGGTCAAGAAGGCGGCGCCGGCCGGAGCCACCTACACCTACCGAATTCTCGTTGTTGCCAAGAAGCAGGCCGCCGGCGCAAGCCAAGATGTGACGGTGAACGTTTCTGGCTAGAGAACCGCGTCCACCGGCTCGGAGCCGAAACCGTCGTCGACGGACTGCCCGAGAATCACAGATCCACCCGTCACCGCCGGCCATAGTGCGGGAAGCCACCACTGGGAATCGTCGGGGTGAAGTCCGAGTCGAGTTACACCTGCGAGTGAACGGGCAACATCGCGGGCGCGTTCAAGCAGTTGGCGTTGGGTGTGGCCGTCGAGCGCGAGGGCATCGGAGTGGTCGTCGAGGAAGACTTGCTGATCCGGCTGGGCCCGCACCGCGATCGTTGCGTCCTGTGCTCCGGGCGGAAGCGCTGCCATGTCGTCGGGGCTCAGGGGCAAGCCGAAGGGGTGCATGGACACCACGATCACGTTGCCCGTGAGATCCGGAGCTTGCTGTGGCCCTGCGACGAGCAGATCGCAATCCGCGCCGCCCTGAGGAACAACCACGCATCCCGCCGACCAAATCCCCAGCAGCCAGGTGACCCGTTGCCAATGCCACGGAAGGTGAAGGGCCACCTGTTGTCCCGGATCGCAATCGAATTCCGAGGTGAGTGCGTTGGCGATCTTGGCGGCTGCATTGATGACCGATGCTCCGGACAACTCCGTCCGCCCGTCGGATCCGAGATATGTCACGTAGGGCTGGGCGGGGTCGGTGCGTGCGAGAACAGCGGAGCGGATGTCGGTGGCCGTCGAGGACATGGCTTCATTGTCCGACCAGAGACGATGACCGAGTGTGGCACCCTTGCCCGGTGACCGAAGCCGTATTGCTTGTAGGAGGCCAAGGAACCCGCCTGCGACCGTTGACGGTGAACACGCCCAAACCCATGCTGCCGGTCGCGGGGGTCCCTTTCACCGTGCACCAGATCACGCGTGCCCGCGATGCGGGAATCGAACGCATCGTCCTGGCGACGAGTTACCGGGCCGAGGTCTTCGCGGAGTTCGTGGAAGGCGTGGATCTCGGAATCGACATCGTTATCGCGACGGAGGACGAGCCACTCGGCACCGGTGGCGCGATTCGACACGCTTTGTCACACCTGGAGTCCGGACCCGACGATCCCATTGTCATCTTTAACGGAGATGTCCTCAGCGGTCTGGACATCGACGCACTCGTGCGCTCGCACGTGGAGACCTCCAGTGATGTCACGTTGTACCTAACCCCGGTGGAGGACCCGCGCGCGTACGGCCTTGTTCCGATCGATGGCGACGGTCGAGTTGAGGCCTTTTTGGAGAAGCCGTCGACGCCAGAAGAGATCGTCACCGACCTGATCAATGCTGGGTGCTACGTCTTCACCCGTTCGATCATCGAGCAGATCCCCGCGGGTCGGGTGGTGTCGGTCGAGCGTGAGACCTTTCCGGGCCTGTTGGCAAACAACGCAGTGGTGCGCGGAGTGGTTGATCGCGGCTACTGGCTCGATCTCGGCACACCGCTGGCGTTCGTGCAAGGCAGTTGCGATCTCGTTCGCGGCCTTGCACCGTCTCCCGCGGTTGCCAACACCGGTGAGGCACTCGTGCTCGACGGTGCCGATGTTGCGGCGTCCGCCGATGTGCGGGGCGGCTCGACTATCGGTGTCAACGCCGTTGTTTCTGCCGGCTCAGTTGTCGATAGGTCGGTCGTTTTTGATGAGGCCATCGTGGGCGAGGGGAGCGAGATTCGTGGCAGCATCATCGGACGTGGAGCCCGTATCGGTGAGGGGTGCTCGCTCGACGGCGTCGTCGTCGGCGATGGTGCCGTCGTAGGCGGGCGCAACGAAATCCGCGAGGGTGCGCGCGTGTGGCCGCAGGTGGTGATACCGGATCTCGCTATTCGGTACTCGAGTGACGCGTAGTACGCGACGTCAATCCACGGGGATGATGTAATCCTCGGCTCTCCGCGGGGGTCGATCTCTGGCCGGTTGCGCGGGAACACCGACGGCTACCGCTCCCAAGGGGATAACCCGGTCTCCGAGACCGAAATGTTCGCGGACGATCTGCGGGGCGAAGATCGTGGAAGAGATCCACGCTGACCCCAGGTCCTCGGCGGCGAGTCGAATCAGGAGGTTCTCCACGCACGCCCCACCGGCAACCATGAACAGGTCGCGTTCGGCCGCGTTGCGACGATCATCCGGGTAGGTGTGCGCCGCTGAGGCGAGATCAATGAACGGAACAACTACGACGGGTGCTGTTCGAAGGATGTTGCCGCGCGCGACACGGCGCTCGACCTCGTCCTCGGACTTACCGTCGATGGTCGTCAGGTCGTGTTCCCACGCGCTGCGCATCGCGTCGAGGAGTTCGATTCTCCTGCGGTGATGAGTCGGGTTGTCGCTTCGCAGAATGATGAAGCCGAAGGGCTCACTGTGATGCGGTGCGGGAGCCAGCACGGCATCCTCGAGGGCTCGATGGAGGGCGGGTGGGTCGACGGGATCGTCGGTGAAGGAGCGAATGGTGCGTCGGGCCGAAACCGCTGCGCGCGCTCCGGCCTGCATCGCCTCTCGAGTGCCGAGTGAGAAAAGGTCCTCCTCGAGAGGGCGCACGATGTCCTTGGCGGCGGGGCCGTCGTCGGCGATCACCAGATGGGAGAGCCCGCGAACGACGGCCACGGGCGCGTTGTCGAGTTTTCCAGTGGCCAAGTCGACGGCGGATGCGATCTCGTCGGCGATCGCGACAACCGTCATCTCGAGCGTGTTTCCGAAATCATCGTGGCGGCCGGTGTAGTCGTCGAGCACCTGAACGCCGCTGGATCCGATGGCAACGTCGGTCACTCCCAGCCGCCAGGGACGGCCCATCGTGTCGGTGATGATGACGCCCACGGTGACGCCCGTGCGATCGATCACGTGATCTCTCAATTCTTGGGCGCTTTCATCGGAATCGACGGGAAGGAGGACCACCGTTCCTTGGTCGGTGTTGCTGGCATCGACGCCGGCCGCCGCGAGCACCAAGCCGTGCGAGGTCTGAACGATCTTGGTGACACCACGCGGAGTGTTCTTCACAGCGACGATTCGCTCGGCCTGTTGATCGATGACCGACTCGCGCGATGCTGCCTCGACCACACGGCCTTCGGCTTTAGCGACCACCTTGCTGGTGACAACGATGATGTCGCCGTCGCTGATACCGGTGGATTCATCCGGCCACTGGATGGTGGCCAGGGCCTCGGTGACGATGGAGTTGATGTCGTCACCCGGGGAGAACAGGTGATCGAGGGGCACCGGGAGAACGGTGAAGGTGGAGGTCATGGGGCAGCCCAATGAAGTGAGGTGTCGGTCCGGCGTCCCCGGTCTGCTGCCACGGCCTGGAGGTGAGCGACGGTGCGGGTGGCGGAGGCGTCCAGATGAAGGCCCGAGACGGACACCGGGCCCGGAGTCGTGTCGACGTGCACGGAAGCCAGATCGAGGACTCGCTCCCATGGCCCTTGCGTCCAGCGGACCGATTGGGTGCGTGCGTGCGGCACGAGTGCTGTCCGACGCGTGATCCGCCCTCGTCGGATCGCGAAACTGTGTGCGTCCCACCCCACGGCAAGATTCCGCCACTGAATGGGCGATCGCCACCAGGCGCGACGCGGCGCACCTACCCAGGTGATCGAAGAAGCCCGCAGATCGGGCAGCACCCGCGAAACGATGTCCTGGGCGGCGTCCATCTCGGAGACGGGAATGAGCACGGTGTCGCTGCGCTGGCTTCCGGAGCCGGAGGATTGCGAGCCCACGCCGGCGATCGTGACGCGAATGCGTGTCCATCGCTGCCTCCGCCACAGCAAGGGCTCGACGTATTCGATGGCCTGGACGCGGCCGGGAGGCACGGTCCGCGATTCGGTGCGCAGCAATCCGTAACGCAGGCGGAGTCCATCGGGAGATTGCGCGACGGTGAACCCGTAGTAGCGAATGAATTCCGCCACGACGAGAACAAGGGGAATACCTCCGGTAACGACGGCCACGCCGATAGCACCCCAGCCTCCGGTGA
This sequence comes from Candidatus Nanopelagicales bacterium, assembly GCA_012103605.1. Classification (GTDB taxonomy): domain Bacteria; phylum Actinomycetota; class Actinomycetes; order S36-B12; family S36-B12; genus S36-B12. The sequence goes on along the minus strand of WLWL01000010.1, from coordinate 8,523 downwards.
GATAGCTAGTGACGATGATGATGACGGTGAGCAGGAGTAGACCGGCCGTTGTCATACGAAGTGCCAGCGACACGGCCAAGTGACGGCCGGACACCCGGGCTATGTCGCTCTGCGGTGCTTCAGCGGTCGTGGCAGAGAGTCCTGCCGATCGTGCGAGGACCTCTCGTCGGATCTCTCGAGCGTCGTCAAGGGTCACGTACTTGAGTCGAACCCGTGAGTCGTCCTGCCCGGCCACTTCGATAACGACCACGGCCATGGAGAACAGTCGAGCGGCGAATGGTTGCGTCACGTCCACGGTCTGGATTCGGGAGAGTTGAACGCGTCGTTGTTGGCGAAACAGCACTCCTGATTGCATTCGAAAGTCACCGTCGTCGTCGAACCAGAAACTGAGCGCCCGCCATTGGAAGTAGTTCAGCACTGCGACGAGAGCACTCAGGAGGAAGGCGATGACGGCGAAAACAACGATGGCGAGTGCGATGGGTGGCATCCACGCCATGCCGATGATGTCGTCGAGGCGCCCGGCCAGTGTGTTGATGCGTTGAATGCCGACGGCGAAGGCGATACCGGCGAGTGCGGGAAAGACCGCTACCGCGTGGACGAGCGGTGAGATCGGGTGCACCTTGCGGTGCCCTTCAGCGTCGATGAGGCGGCTGCCGGGGACAGTGATGCCGAGTCCAAGGTCGTCACCGATGGAGCTGGACGGCGCGCTGGAGCTGGATGGCACGCTGGAGCTGGAATCGACTCCTTCGTGCGCGGGTGAATTGTGCTCGCGCGGGGTGTGGCGTGCCGGATCGGTCATCGGGGTGTCACAGTCCGGACGATCGGGTTTCGCCCAGTCGTGCCAGGCGGTCTCTGAGATCGGCGGCGACCTGCGGTTCGAGTCCAGGAATAGATGCGTCGGTGGTGGCAGCCGCCGTGTGGAGTTGAACGGTCGTGACTCCGAGTGCCCGATCGATCGGCCCGGCCTTGACGTCAACGAGTTGCATGCGGCCGTAGGGAACGATGACAAGACGTCGGAACAAGATTCCGCTGGAGACCAGAAGGTCATCGCCTCGCTCGCAGTAGGCATACGAGCGCACCCGTCGGCCAATGAGCCACCACCCCCACAGCAGACCGATCAGTGCAGCGACGGCAATCACCACGGACACCCAGGTGACTACCCCCAGCAGCGTGAGGACTCCGAGCACGATCGCGGTGATGGGTGCCAGCGTCACGACTAGGACGATGCGACGAGCCGTGACCAGCCGCGGCGAGACGGGTACCCAGTGATCCGCCTCGCCATCGGAGGTGAAAGCGGTCGCGGTGTCCATGGGGGGCATTGAACCAGCGATCACTGGGTCGAGCGCAGGCGAGAAGCAAGGTCCAACGTCTCGGCAGCCATGGCGGCCGTCGCGTCGAGATCGGTCATCAGCAACGGAACGGCCCGAGCGGTGATACCCGCCTCCTCGATGACCGGTGTCGAAGCGGCGTCGGAGGTGTCCACTAGCCAGCCGTCCAGCAGACCGCCACTCGAGCGAGCGCCGTAGTGCTGAGCCACGGCTGCGGCGGTGGTCTCGATGCCGCTGGCTCGCAAGCATGCATCGGCCATGCCTCGGACCGGGGCGCCGGAGATGATGGGGCTGACGCCGACCACGGGGGCCTTGGCCGTGCGAAGCTCGTCCGCGAGTCCGGGCACCGCGAGGATCGTTCCGATCGAGACGATCGGATTACTGGGAGGAAAAACGATGACATCGGCGTTGCGCAGAGCATCCACGACTCCCGGAGCCGGTGTCGCCTCCTCGATTCCCACGATGACGAACCGGCGCGCCGGCAGTGATGCCCGATAGCGAATCCACCACTCTTGAAAGTGCAGGGCGATGTCCGTCCCTGGGTTGTCCGGATCATCGACGATGACGTGCGTCTCGGCGCGATCGTCGGTCATGGGAACGAGGTGGACTCCGGGTTGCCAGCGTTCGCACAGCGCTTCGGTCACGCGGGAGAGCGGGTAGCCCGCGTTCAGGCTCGTCGTTCTCACCAGATGCGTCCCGATGTCTCGATCGCCGAGTCCGAACCATGTGGGCTCGACTCCGTACGCGGTCAGCTCTTCCTTGGCGCGGAAGGTTTCGTCGAGGCGGCCCCAGCCGCGCTCGGGATCGATTCCCTCCCCGAGGGTGTACATCACGGTGTCCAGATCGGGGCACACCCGCAGCCCGTGGATCCAGATGTCGTCCCCGGTATTGCCGATCACGGTTATCTCGGTGCCGTCGGTTTCGCGTTGTACAGAATCGTCGGTGACCCGCTGAACGTGGTGACGAAGTCCGCGAAGGAAGCGCGCGCCACCGATTCCCCCGGCGAGAGCGGTGATGCGCATCCGTGCATCCAACCATTGCGGCGTTTGTTGCCCTCTGAGGGAGATCCGGGAGACGGGCCCACGGGATTACCCGATTAACGGTGGTTTTGGGTCCATGAAAAGGGCATATGGGGCAAAAAGATCACCAATGTGAGGATCGGGCTTGACGAAGACGAACTACACCCCTGTAATACACCCCGTAAGCACGTTCACTAGAGCGTGAGCCGGGGGTCGAGGAGGGTCCTGCGTGTCCGAGCGAGGAACGATCGCGGAGTTGGCGCTCCTTCCACTGTCCGACGTCGAAGAACTCGCCTGGCAAGAGCAGGCACTGTGCGCACAGACCGATCCCGAAGCTTTCTTCCCGGAAAAGGGCGGCAGCACGCGTGAAGCTAAGCGGGTCTGCTTGTCGTGCGATGTGCGCAACGACTGCCTGGAGTACGCGCTCTCCAACGATGAGCGGTTTGGCATCTGGGGCGGCCTGTCCGAGCGGGAACGCCGCCGTTTGAAGAAGCGCGCCGTCTGATTCCACCGCTGGTGGGCCGTACTCTGATCTGGTGACCGAGCCTGCTTCCCCTGGCGTCGCCGATGACGACATTTCCGGTGAACCCAGCGCTGAGTCGGAGTGGGATACCTTCACCGACAGTCTGATCCTTGACACGGGGCCTCCATCCCGCGAGCACTTCGTCACCGCCATCGTCGTCAGCCACGATGGAGAGGTCTGGCTGCCGGCGGTCTTGACCACGCTCGCTCGCCAAACACGCCCGGTGAACTCGGTTGTCGGTGTCGACAACGCCTCACAGGATTCGAGCCCGGCTGTGCTCCGGGAGTCACTAGGAGCCGACGCTGTCGTCGAGCGTGAGGTCAACGACGGTTTCGGATCGGCCGCCGCGGCCGGCTTCGCGTCCGTCGCTGCCCGGCAACCAGCGTTGCCCGACGACGTTGTCCGATGGGTATGGCTCCTGCACGACGACAGTGCGCCCGACCCCACGTGCCTGGAGCGGTTGTTGCAGGCGGCGGACGAGCACCCGTCCGCGGATGTCCTCGGCCCGAAGATTCTCGGCTGGCACGACCGCCGACTCCTCCTCGAAGTCGGGGTCAGCATCGACGGTGACGGGCGGCGCGTGACGGGACTGGAGCGACGCGAACATGACCAGGGGCAGCACGACGGCGTTCGTGATGTCCTGGCCGTCAGTTCCGCAGGAATGCTGATCAGGCAGGACGTTTGGGAGGAACTAGCCGGCTTCGATGCTCACCTTCCCTTGTATCGGGATGACGTGGACTTTTGCTGGCGGGTTCACCGTGCCGGTGGTCGAGTGCTGGTGGCGGCGGACGCTGTCCTTCATCACCGGGAGGCGTCGGCGCATGGCCGTCGCCAGGCCGGCGACGGCGATGCCCGTCCGCACCGCGCGGACCGAGAAGCCGCTATTCGGGTGCTGCTTGCCCACGCTACGACGGTTGGAATGTTCTTTGTTGCCTTACGCCTGTTGATCGGCAGCGCCATTCGAGCGCTGACCTATCTCGTAGGCAAGGACTTTGCGGCTGCACGGGATGAAGTGAGCGCGCAATTCGCCGTGCTGGCGAAACCTCGCCGTCTGACGGCATCTCGATCATTGGTCTCCCGATCGAGTGTCGAACCGGCATCGGTAGCCCGATCACTGCGGCCGACCTCGGCCGACCAGTTGCGTGACGTCGGCGAAGCCGTCGGGGGGCTTCTGACCACCAGTTCGGCGACCGGCCCGACGAGTGTCAGCGCCCTGGAATCCGGACCGATTGACGACGAGGCCGCGTACCTGCCGGACGACTCCTCCGGAGTTCTTCGCCGTGTCCTGCTGGCTCCTGGCCTTGTCGCGACCATGGCTTTGTTGGTCGTGGCTGCCATCACGACCCGTGGACTGTGGTGGGGCGAAGGCGTGCTTCAAGGCGGTGCACTTCTTCCCGTCCCCGAAGGAGCCCGCGATGTCTGGGCGTCCTACACGCGCGCCTGGCATGACGTCGGTCCCGGGTCGCACACACCCTCGGCACCGTTCCTCATCGTGGTCGGGATCGTGGCCACGGTGCTGTTCGGTAATCCCGACTGGGCGATGAATGTGCTCGTACTTCTTGCTGCGCCGCTTGCCGGCTGGAGCGCCTACGTCGCGACGCGGGGCATGCTGACGAGCAAGGTGATCCGGGCGTGGATGGCCGTCACGTACGCGCTGTTGCCGGCGATGACCGGCGCGTTCGCGCAGGGGCGCGTCGGGACATTGATCACCGCTATCGCTTTGCCGTTCGCGATTCGCTCTGGTTTTCGTCTGTCGCGTCGCACAGGCACCATGCGTCGAGCGGCGGGGACGGCCTTGTTGATGTCCGTGATCCTTGCCGCCACCCCGGCGGTCTGGGTGGTGGCTCTCGGTTGCGCAGTAATCGCCTCGATTGTGGCCATCCGTCGTTTGGGACCCGATGCGTGGGCGATCATCACACGGTTCGCCATCGCGATAGTTGTGCCGTTGCTCGTCCTGATGCCCTGGACTGTGCATCTGATCAGCAATCCGGCACTTTTCTTCGTCGAGCCAGGACTGAACATCCCGGGGATCATCGATCCAAACCTGCGGCCCATCGATGTGCTGCTGCTGCATCCCGGCGGACCGGGGATGAACCCGCTCCTGGTGACCGCTGGACTCGTTTTCGCGGCTTTCCTCGCGTTGTTCCGACGAGACACGGCGAGCTACGTGAGTGCGTGGTGGGTCGTGGTGGTACTCGCGTTGGCGATAGGAGTAGTCCAGTCCACGATCACCGTTCTTCCCCCCGGGGCAGAAGTGCCTGCGCAGCCGTGGCCCGGACCGATGACGCTGGTGATGGGCCTGGCAATGATTGCCGCGTGCGGAATCGCTGTCGACGGTCTGCGACAACGCTTCGCGGGGCAGAGCTTCACGCTCGGACAGCCATTCGCCGCCATCGGACTCGTCGCAGCCGCGCTGACGCCGGTCGCTGCTACCGCGTGGTGGATCCCCGCGAACGATGACGTTGTCCAGCGCGCACCGCGTCTGGATGTGCCGGCATTCGTCGCAGCCGAGGCCGACGGTCCGCAAGCCCCGCGAACGTTGGTCTTGACCGATAACGGAGAAGGGGAGGTCCGCTACATGCTCATCGGCGGATCGGCCCTGACGTTGGGATCGGCCGAGACGATGCCTGAACCGGAGGTGTGGGAGCCGATCGACGACTTCGTTTCGGCGTTGGCGTCTGGCCGCGGCGGCGGGGAAGTAGACGCGTTGCGTTCGTACGGCGTTCGATACGTCACCCTCGCGGCGAAGTCTTCGCGTTCGATCGTCCCGGCACTCGACTCCGAGCCGGGATTACGTCGACTTGCTCGCGCGGAAGGAGAGGTGCTGTGGCGCATCAGCGGTGTTACGTCGCGAGCGCAGGTCTTCGACATCGACAGCGCGTCGGGTGAGTTCCTTCCGATGGCTCTCGACATTGCTCAACCCGGCGACATCGGGACCGACCCGTACCTCGACGGCGCTCTTCCCGAGGCTGTGGACGTCGATCCTGGCTCTCGGGTTCTGTGGTTGGGCGTGACATCGACAACGCAGTGGTCAGCGTCCATCGATGGTCAAACTCTGGCCCGGGCTGAACTTCCCGAGCCCCTGAATTGGGCGGCGGCCTTCGTCGTTCCGGTGGAGAAAGCGACATCCACGGTCGTGGCGTCCTTTGATGACTCTCTTCGGCGTGGGTGGCTCATCTTCCAGGCCATCGTCATTCTTGCGCTGATTGTTCTCGCACTGCCCGAGCGTCGGGTTCTTGATCCTGACCCCGATGACCCAGACCGACCGGACGCTCCCGAGGTGCCCCACTTTCTCGACCTGACACTGGTGGCGACTGCGACCTCGGATTCGACCGACCGGAGGGAGTCGAGGGAGCCGACCGAGTCGAGGGAGCCGACCGAGTCCACGTCGACGCCACCAACAACGCAGGGCGCTTCGCTCGAGGACTCTCATGATGGGGACGTGACGACGAAGGACGCGAGTAACGACGTGAATAACGACGCGAGCGACGACTCGACGGGGGTGAACCCATGACCACGGTCACCAGCACCTCGGGTGGGCGCCTGTCCCGGTGGGTGCCCCCGCTGCTTGTTCTCGCCGTGATCGCCAGCATCGTCGGGGTCGGCTTCCTCGCCGGGGCTAACTCCGATGAATCGGTGACCCGGACCACGATCGCCGAACCCATTCGATCGAGCGTGTTGTTGTGTCCGGAACCGGGAACGGGCGGAAATCTGGGCGTTCGCGTCACGGGAGCTGTCATTCCCGGCCAGCCGGGGCAAGAGGGCGACGGCGAGGCGGGGCTGCGCACCCTCCCGGGCGCGGAATCTGCAGGCTCCAACCTGAAGGCACCGGGCGAACAAGGCCAGATCGAGGCGTTCGGAATCGAATTGCCCGCAGTCGAGGCTTACGGTGAGGGAGCGCTGGCGCCAGGCCTGATCGCCGATCAATGGGGTCGCGACCCCAGCGGTCGTGGTCGAGGGATGGCGAGCACCGCTTGCGCCCCGGCCGGATCGGATTTCTGGTTCATGGGGGGAGGCGCTGTTGCCGGTCGTGTGACGCGTGTCGTGTTGGTGAATCCGGATGTCACGTCGGCGATCGTGGATGTGATTATTCACGGCCCGGAAGGAGAGATCGAGACGCCGACGACGCGGGGACTGGTCGTCCCGGGCCAAGACCGAATCATCGTTCGCCTCGATGAGGTGGCCCCCGGTATCAATGGCACCGCCTTCCACGTGATCGCGCGGGCGGGTCGCGTGGGGGCGTCGGTCGTCGACGAGCAGCGCAGCGGGTTGGACGCGATCGGAACCGATTGGATCCCTGCTGCTGCCGACCCGGCGACGAACGTCTACCTGCCCGGAATCTTGGCCGGTGACGGGGCGCGGGTGCTGTCGGTGGTGTCGACGACCGACAGCGACGCGATCGTGGATATTCGCGTCCTCGCTCAGGACGGGAGCTACCAGCCGTTCGATCGTGGCAGCGTCACCGTTCCTGCGGGCGCGGTCACGACCTTGGATATGACGCCTGCGTTACCGCCATCACCGAACGGGGTTCTCCCGGCGGCGCTGCAGTTGACGTCGGATCAGCCGATCGTGGTGGGAATGCGGCAGTTCTTTGGTGGGCGCAATGTGCAAAACGAGGCGTCCTTCACCGCCGGCGCTCAGCCTTTTGTCGGTCCTTCGGCGGTGAGTGGACTTCCGGTGCGGAATGCGACTGATGTGAAGTTGCAGATTGCTGCCCCGGCTACGTCGGTGGAGGTGGACGTCACGATGCTTCCCTTCCGCGGGGGAACAACGATCGCGGAGGAGACGGAGCCGGTGCGGGTGTCGGTACCTGCGGGTGAGGTGCGGGTGATCACCTTCGAACCTCCGACAGATGTCGACTGGTTCACAGGTGTGATTACGCCCGTTCCCGGGTCCGGGCCGATTTTGGCGGCGCACCGGGTGAAGGAGCGGTCTGACTTTGGTGACCTAATCACCGGCTATCCGTGGAAGCCGTTGCGGGTGCGGGTGCCCGTGCCTCAGGCTGTTGCGGACGTCGCGGTGGTCGGCCGCTAGCGCCAGCCGCGATCAACAGTTTCCGAGCACCTCCCCGCGGAGCACGGACGTTCCCTGTTCAGGCACACGGGACGGCGTTTCGCCAGAAGGCGGCGCGGCTACACCGGTGATGAGGATCTGACCGCTAGCGTGCCGGACGTGAGTCGTCGCCGCTGCTCCAAGCCGTCGTGTGCTCAGCCGGCGGTCTCCACTCTGACCTATGTATACGCCGATTCGACGGCAGTCGTCGGTCCACTTGCAACCTACGCCGAACCGCACTGCTACGACCTGTGCCAAATGCACAGTGACCGTTTGACGGCTCCCCGTGGTTGGGAGGTTGTGCGCATCACGCCGGATCCGGACGCGCTGAAACCAAGCAGCGACGATCTGCAAGCACTCGCCGACGCAGTGCGAGAGGCCGCCAAGCCCCGGTTCGAGACACCGGATGCGCCGACGGCAGACGGTACGGACAGTGACGACGCCGCTGGGGACGCGACGCACGGCCGCCGTGGTCATCTGCGCGTGGTTCCCGAAGTGGCACACACGGACTTCACGCCGACCGCGACGAACCGTCAGGACGCGCAGGATTCGCCGGGCGCCCGGGACCCCGGGCGGTCCAAAGGCTCCGAAGGCTCCGAAG
>WLWL01000075.1 GCA_012103605.1 Candidatus Nanopelagicales bacterium | reverse complement strand
CATCTACCTGTGGCACTGGCCGATATTCATGGTGACGCGCCCCGGTATCGACGTGGAGTGGAGCGAGCCCGTCACCTTCGTCGTGCGCATCGCTCTCACGCTCGTCATCGCCGAACTCAGTTACCGCCTGGTGGAGATGCCCATCCGACGGGGCGTGCTTGGGCGAGCTTGGTCGGCCGTGCGCTCGGGAGGCAGGCTGGGCGTGCGAGCCATCGGCACACTGATTGCTACCGGCATCGTCACCGTCGTCGGCGCGGCCGTCGCCATCGCCTTGATCATGAACCCTGGAGATGGCCGTGACGCCATTCCCCCCGATGTCGCCGAGGCCATGGGGATCGCCGATGGCGGCCCTCTCGAACTGGCCATCGACGATGAATCATCGGATGCGCAGGACGCCACCGATGCCAACGCGACCGCCGGCATCTCAACCGACTCGGGCACCGACCCGGGTATCACCAATGACGACAGCACCGACAGCGGCGAGCCAGTGCTGTCCGACGAGGAAATCCGTGCAGCGAACGGGCCGGTCAGCGTGATCGGAGACTCGGTGGTCCTGGGTGCGCGATCTGCCATCAAGGACGCCATCCCCGGAGCTCGCGTCGACGCGAAGGTGTCCCGGATGCCGGGCGGCTTCACCGGTCGAGTGAAGAAGCTGGACCGCCGTGAAAAGCTTGCGAACGTGGTTGTTGTGCACCCAGCCACCAACGGCGTCATGAACGCCAAAATCCTGCGCGGCATCCTCGATCCCCTGACCGACTACGAGCGCGTCGTCATCGTGAACGCCTCCGTGCCCCGTTCATGGGAGAAGCAGAACAACAAGGTGATCGCGAAGGTCACTCCCGATTACCCCAACGTCGTCGTCGCCGACTGGAAGAGCGCCTCCGACGGCAGGAGCGAGTACTTCGTTTCCGACGGGGTGCACCTGACGGGTTCGGGAGCCGCAGCCTTCGCGGAGGTGATCCGCGAGGCAACCGGCTTGTGACCTGAGCACGACGGATCACGCGCAGTGACGCATACTGGCCGAATGCACTTCGGTCCCCGCGCTCGGCTGATCGCTACCACCTCGGCGGTCCTCGTCATCGTCGGTGCCTTGTCGATCGGTGGCGTTCTGGCCTTCGGGCCCTTGTTCCCCGCGGCCAAGGCCCAGCCGACGGTGGACCTGGTGTCCAAGAAGACCGTCGCTCGGTCTCTGACCAGCCCCTGGGGTCTTGCGTTCCTGCCCGATGGGTCCGCTTTGGTTTCCGAGAGAGACACCGGCCGCGTCCGACGGATCGCCGGTCGATCAAACGGCTCCCCCGCGCGATCGTTGACCAAGACCTCGACAGTGGGCACGGTCAGCGGGGTCCGCGCTGGTGGCGAAGGAGGGCTGCTCGGGATTGCTGTTCCGCCTACGCCGCGCGAAACCCAACCGGAGGTGATCTTCGCGTACCTGACGACGGCACGGGACAACCGAGTGGTGCGCATCGACTGGGACGGCCAAAGCCTCGGGCGCCAGACGCCCATCGTGACCGGAATTCCCAAGAACACGTACCACAACGGTGGCCGCATACTCGTGGACGATGACGTTCTCTACATCGCGACCGGAGATGCCGGGATCCCGGAGCTCGCGCAAGACCGCACCTCACTGGCCGGCAAGGTCCTGCGGGTCGACTTCGACGGTGCACCCGCGGCCGGCAACCCCATCGACGGGTCCCGGATCTTCACCCTCGGGCATCGCAATGTTCAAGGTCTCGCACTCGATGACGCGGGACGACTGTGGGCCACGGAGTTCGGCACGAGCAAGGCCGACGAGCTCAACCTGCTCCGCCCGGGCCGAAATTACGGCTGGCCGGTGGTGGAGGGTCGCAGCTCGAAGCGGGGATTCACCAACCCGAAGGTCACGTGGTCGCCGACATCCACCGCGTCACCGAGTGGTTTAGCGATTCAGGACGGCGCCGCCTACGTGGCGAGCCTGCGGGGCGAGGTCCTGTGGCGAGTCCCGTTGAACGGCACCCGGGCCGGAAAGCCCAGGGCCGTCGACCTCGGTGAGCAAAGCCGTCTGCGCACGGTCGCCGCGGCACCCGATGGTCGACTTTGGCTGTCGACCAGTAACACCGATGGGCGAGGCGATCCCGGCTCCCGTGATGACCGCATGCTCAGCTTGATCATCGACGACTAGCCACTCATTCCCGAGCGCTGGATTCGGGTCAAGAAATCAGCGAGCTCACCACCCACGTGCGCGGGCTGTTCGATGGCAGATAAGTGACCGGAGTTAGCTATTTCGCTGGCATGGGCGTCGGACAGCGCTTCGAGCATGGTGTTCTGCTCGCTCAGCGGTGACATACCGTCCTCATCGCCCCACAGCACGAGAGCGGGAACATCCACCTCTCGCAGCATCTCCACCGAGTCCGGGCGTGCGGCCATCGCCCGCTGATACCAAGAGACGGTTTCCGGGGATACCTGGAGCATCCAAGACTCGACCCTGTGGACGGCCTCCGGCCGTGACGCGTGGGTCGTGGGTCCCACCAGCACCGGAAGAATCTTCTCGCGCAAAATCTCCGCACATCTGCTCGGAGATCGATCGATGAGTGCGGCGAGCTCCTGTCGGGCCTGCTGCGCATCGGCGGAGTCGGCCGTGGCTTTGGTGTCACATAACCCAACCCCGGCCAGCATCTCCGGCCGTTGCCGCCACCATTCCATGGTCAGGTACCCACCGACGGAAAGTCCCACCACCACGAGTCTGTCAACGCCACGGTCCAATGTCGCCGAGATCAGCGTCGCCACCACGCTTGCGAGATTCGGCTGACCCTCCGCCGGGAGGGGGCTTGCTCCGAATCCCGGGAGATCGGGAACGAGAACGCGCCAGCCGATGTCGACAATCGCGGGTATCTGCTCATCCCACATGTGATGGTCACACGGAAAGGCGTGCAGCAGCATCGCGACAGGACCCGATCCCTCATCAATCATCGCGACGCTCACGCCAGATCACTCCACTTGTCCATCGGACCGGTCCAGTGGCTCGAAAGATCTTCAGAGTCGGGCTCGATGACATGCACGATCCGATTCAGTAGGTCACCGACGAATCGCTCCCCTACCCACAAGTGCTTGGCATCGGGAACGGCTACGACGTCGATCGATGGGGCAATAGCGAACGCCTCGCGAGCAGCCTGCGGCGGCAGAAAGTCGTCGAATTCGGGCACGAAGGCCACGACGCGTCGCCCGGCTGTTTGCCATATGCGCACGTCCTCGGCGGTAGCGAACCGCAGCGGCGGGCTCAACAAGATGGCACCGCGAACGGGGTCGACATTTCCGTGCTTGAGAACGACATCGGTGCCGAAAGACCACCCCACCAACCAGATGTCCGGAAGTCCCCGCCGCTGTGCTTCATCAATGGCCGCCCGCAGGTCCAAGCCCTCGCCCTCGGCACTATCGAATTCACCTTCGCTGGCACCGGCAGCAGAAGCGGTGCCGCGGGTGTTGAAGCGCAGCACGGCGATGTCGGACATGGCTGGCAGACGCCACGCCATCTTTCGCAACACGTGTGAATCCATCATGCCGCCGTGCGTGGGCAACGGATGAACACACACGATCGTCGCCCGCGGCTGATGCTCGAGCGGAAGGGCCACCTCGCCGACGAGTCGCAACCCATCGGCGGTCGTCAACGAGAGGGGCTCTCGACGCGCCGGCAGCACCGAATTGGCGGTGATCGGTTCGTCGACAACATCCATCATCTCGGGCCTCGAGTTCCACGAGCCCGCCAGCACGGTGTGTGCCAATGGCGCCTGTCATCGGCGCCATTCGGATCATCGGCACTCCACGCCACCACATGAGGAGTCGCCGGCCGAATCTCATGATCGCACCCCGGGCATCGGTATGTTTTGGTTCCCGACGACCCCGTCAATGACCGCACGATCCAGTCGCCGTCCGGGTGCGATTCGATCTGCTGATTGGACTGCGGAGCCGCGCGTTCGGGCTCGGGGCGCCTGCGGTTCTTTCGACCCACGTCATCGACCCCTATGCGTACGAGCGAAAACCACGACCGGCTTTACGCCCGGTGTAGCCCGCCGTCACCAGATGCTCCAGCCATGGCGCGGGAGCGAAACCGGGCTCACGAAACTCCCGATACAACGTTTGTTGAATAGCCAGCGATACATCCAACCCGACAACGTCGAGCAACTCGAAGGGGCCCATCGGGTAACCACAGCCGACCTTCATTGCCGTGTCGATGTCGTCGGTGGTCGCGTAGTTGCCTTCGGCCATCTTGATGGCGTCGTTCAGGTAGGGAAACAGCAGCGCATTCACAATGAAGCCGGCTCTATCACCGCAGTGAACACCCACTTTGCCGATCCGAGACACGACACTTCGCGCGGTGGCGACGACATCCGAGCTCGTCGCGACGGTGTCGACGATCTCCACAAGCTTCATCACCGGTGCCGGGTTGAAGAAGTGAAGCCCGACGACATCTTCCGGGCGCGATGTCACCGACGCGAGATCGACCACGGGCAAGGAGGAGGTTGTCGTGGCCAAGATGGCTCCCGGCCGACAAATCTCATCCAGGTTCTCGAACAGCGCAGTCTTGATGTCGAGTTCCTCGGCGATCGCCTCCACCACCAGATCCGCATCGGCAAGGTCATCCAAAGCCGTGGTTCCGGTGATGCACCCCAACGCGGCATCCACAGCGTCCTGTTCGATCTTGCCCCGTTGCAGAGCCTTTTCCAGGCTCCGGCGGATCGATGCGATGACCTTCGCGACCTTGTCCTCTGATCGGGCGACAAAGGTGACCGAGAATCCGGCCTTGGCGAATACTTCGATGATCCCCGTTGCCATGGTTCCGGAGCCGACAACACCCACCGCGTTGACCTCACGAACCGACACGTCCGAGGCGTCCCGCTTCGCCACATGGTCGTCGGCGACGATCTCGGGTGAGCCGGGCTCGGCGTAGGTGTAGAAGCCGCGTCCGGATTTCCGGCCCTTCAACCCGGCGGTGACCATGTGCTTGAGGATGGGACTCGGGGCGTGCAGACGATCTCGACCCTGCCGATACATGGTGTCCAAGATTTGGTACGACGTGTCGAGCCCGATGAGATCCAACAGAGCCAAAGGCCCCATCGGCAACCCACATCCCAGGCGCATCGCCGCATCAATGTCCTCACGGCTCGCGTACTTCTGCTCGAACATTGATGCCGCATGATTGAGATAGCCGAACAACAGACTGTTGGCAATGAACCCGGCCTTGTCTTCGCAAATCACCGCTTGTTTGCCGATCTGCTCCGCGAAGACCCGAATCTGCTCGACAACCTCATCGTCGGTGACGACGGTGCGAACGATTTCCACGAAATCTTGCACGGGAGCCGGGTTGAAGAAGTGCAACCCGACCACGCGCGACGGTTGGCTGACCGCCGTGGAAATCTCGGTAACCGACAGCGACGAGGTGTTCGTGCACCAAATGACTCGATCGGGCGCAAGGCCGTCGAGCTGGCCGAGCACCTGGCGTTTCAACTCCAGGTTCTCGGGTACCGCTTCGATCACGATGTCCGACGTCAAACACTCCTGCAGGTTGGTCGTGAAAAGGATGCGATCGAGAATCTCGGACCGCTCACTCACGGTCAGTTTGTCGCGGGCCACCGCTCGGTCGGTGGAGGCTTCGATGCGCTGACGTGCATCGCTGACGGTGGCGTCGTCAATGTCGATAGCACGGACCGCAAAACCGTGCCGCGCGACTACCTCGGCAATCCCAGTCCCCATGGTTCCCAAGCCAATGACCGCAATCGTGCCGACGCTGTCCCGTGATTCCATGAGGGCAGTCTGCCAAAGGGTCACAACAGGCGCAGACCCGAATCCGCTGTGCCTTTGAGTTCGTCGTAGTCCACGACGAGACAGCGCACACCGCGATCCTCGGCGAGGGCTCAGGCTCGGGGTCCGATCCCTTACACAACCCAAACGTGCCGTGAACCTCTTGTGCGCTCACTGAGCGTAGGTTCACAGAAACCATCGCGTGCGCCTCAACCGTGGAAGGCCAGAGTAATCATGAAGAAGTCCACAAAGATCGCGATCAGCATTACGGCCGTCACGGCCGTTGCCCTGAGCGCGACAGTCGTCGCCATTTCCGCAGGAGACGTCAGAAATCTGATCGCAGGCCCACGGGCTGCAATCGTCAGCACACTGGCAGATGAGGGAGCTATCACGGCGATGCCGGATCTCACTACCGACGAGGCCAGCGCTTTTCTGCGCTCGCTGGTGGCCGATGGCACCTTGACCCAGGCCCAAGCCGACGCGATCGCCGAGGCCGGTGACCGAGACGGCATTCGATCACTCGTCTCCGAGGGCATCCTTGACACCAGTGATCTCCGAGCAGTAGTAGCCGCCCTGCGAGAAATTCAACGCAACGAGCAGCTGGCCGACGAGGACATAGTCGCCTCTGCGCCAGACCCCTCCATTGAACCGACCCCCGCGCCTTCCCCGGAGGGAACCACCACGCAGTCCACGCCTGATGGACCCACGGGAAGCTCGACGGAGTCGGAGCCCACCACGGAGCCCGAGAAGACGGCTCAGCCTGAGAAGGGATCCACGAACGAGAAGAAACCAAAGCCCAACAAGGAACCTGTTCCGGAGCCCGAACCGGAGCCCGAACCGGAGCCCGAACCGGAGCCCGAACCGGAGCCCGAACCGGAGCCGCAGCCCGGCACCGCGCCAAACCTCACCCCCGACCAGGCCCGTGCCTTGATTCTGTCTCTGGTTGCCGACGGCACCTTGACCCAAGCGCAGGCCGACGCGATCGCAGCGGCCGGTGACCGCGAGGGCATTCGATCACTCGTCTCGCAGGGCATCCTCGATCCCAGTGATCTCCAGGCAATCTTCGCCGCTTTGCAGGAATTGCAGTGAACTGCCCGTTCTGGGGGCCGGCACTGCCGCACCTGATGCTCGGTCGGCCACCCTTAAAACAGGCGCAGACCCGAATCCGCTGTGCCTTTGAGTTCGTCGTAGTCCACGACGAGACAGCGGATGCCACGATCCTCGGCGAGGGTTCGGGCCTGGGGCTTGATTTCTTGGGCGGCGAAGACGCC
>WLWL01000074.1 GCA_012103605.1 Candidatus Nanopelagicales bacterium | reverse complement strand
CACGGGGTTGCGCTCAGCAGCGCTCCAAGGACCGGTTCGGTGCTGGAGTAGCCGAGCGGCCCGTAGAGGTTTGCCAGCCCGGGTATCGCCGGGTAGTCGCCGGCGTACTGGACAGCGGCCCATTGATACAGGCCGGCGTCGAAGTGGGTCACCGGGCCAAGGGCGGCCCAGGACAGATACACGGCTGCCATGGCGAGAGTCCCGGCAAGAGCCACAGCGGGCTTGGACCACCGCGGCCGAGCCCAGCCCGCCCGGATGGCTGCAAACCCTCCTACGGCCCCGAGAACGACCGTGACCGCCAGAACTGCCACTCCAGCGCTGCTCGAGCCCAGCGGAACAACGAAGGCCAGCAAGTAGGCCAGCAAGGTCACAATGCCCAGCCCCCACCAGGTGGCGGTCAGCAGATGATGGACCCGGAGTTTTCCGCAGGAGCGAACGAATACCAGCCCTATGGATGCCGTCACGAGCAGCACAGCGAGCCAAGTCGCCAGGACGAGTACGCCTCCGAGGAGGTTCACGCCTAGATCACCACAGAGCGGAAGTACTCGATAGTTCGGGTCAATCCATCAGCGAGCGCGATGGTCGGCTGCCAGTCGAGGGTTTCTTTCGCCCGGGTGATGTCCGGCTGCCGGCGGACAGGATCGTCAACAGGTAGCGGTAGATGTTCGATTCCTGCTGCCGAAGGGATTTGTTGCAACACCTGCTCTGCGAGTTCGGCGATGGTGAACTCACCAGGGTTTCCCAGATTGATGGGACCGATCACGTCTTCGGGTGCATTCATCATTGCGATGAGCCCGTTCACCAAATCGTCCACATAGCAAAAGGATCGTGTTTGCGAGCCATCACCGTAGATGGTGAGTGGTTGTTCTGTCAGAGCACTGACAATGAAGTTCGAGACAACGCGCCCGTCATGGGGGTGCATACGCGGGCCGTAGGTGTTGAACAGCCGCACGACCTTGATCGGCAGGTTGTGTTGTCGGCGGTAGTCGAAAAACAGGGTCTCGGCGGCACGTTTGCCTTCGTCGTAGCAGGCACGCGGGCCGATTGGGTTCACATTGCCCCAGTAATCCTCGGTTTGCGGATGGACGAGTGGGTCGCCGTACACCTCGGACGTGGAGGTCAGCAGAATTTTCGCGCCGGTGCGCTTGGCAAGTCCAAGCATGTTGATTGAGCCGTGCACAGCGGTCTTGGTGGTTTGCACCGGATCACGTTGGTAGTGAATAGGGCTCGCGGGACAGGCGAGATGGTAGATCTCGTCCACCTCCACATACAGCGGGAATGTGACGTCATGGCGCAGCAACTCGAATCGTGGATGGTCGAGCAAGTGGGTGATGTTGTCCTTCGTAGACGAGTAGTAGTTATCGACGCAGAGGACGTCGTAGCCATCGCCAAGGAGGCGATCACACAAGTGAGATCCGATGAATCCAGCACCCCCGGTGACCAACGCGCGGCCTTGACTCATGCTCACGTGCGTCCTCCTTTGAGCGTTGCGAGCTTGCGTAGCCTGTCGAGGGTACCCAGAAAGGTTGCGTTCCAGTGCTTCCGCAGGGTCCAGTCTTGGGCCCTAACGTCGAGTTGCACCGGAATTGGTGCGGTCGGTATGCGCGCTGTCCCTACGGGCATCAGGTCAGGCTCTCCCGAATGAGTGTGGGTCGCGTTCTCGCCGAAGCCAATGTTTGTCACAAGGTTCACGTTGCTGGTTGCAGTGAGTTGGCCGGATTCCATGCTGGCGAAGATCATCGGCCAATCCCACGTGTCCACGTCTCCTCGGCGCACGGCTTCGAAGTTACCTGCCCAGAACAGCGCTCCAGGAATGGATCGACCCGTTCGCCGCCAAAAGTCCGTGAGAGACATTCGTCGGTACCAGCCATCCATCGCTAGGTGGTCGCGCTGCCATGAGCGTTTCCACGTGGCCCACCCCCATACATGGGTCACTTGGGCAAAGCGGTAAGCAGCTTCGGGGTTGGTTTGGCCTTCACTCGGAACCGGGTTGCAACCGGAAATCGCGAAGACGCGCTCATCGAACTGATACCGATCAAGTAGTTCGCTGCAAAAGGGAAAGAACGACGGTTCGGGAAGGATGTCGTCTTCCAAAATGATTCCGCGGTCAACGTTGTCGAAAAACCAAGTGATCGCAGCGGTCACGCCTCTCCCACAGCCAAGGTTTCTGGCCTGAAATTGCGTGTGGACGTCATCGGTCCAATCGATACTGGAGGCAAGGGCCTGGCACTCGCGGACCTGGCCTTCGTCCTGTGGACCGCGTGGACCGTCGAGAGCCAGAAAAATCGTTGTCGGTCGCACATCACGTAGCCGCTCGATAAGCAACTTCAGATGATCAGGTCGGTTGAAGCCAATGATCAAGACCGGTTCAGTCGTGCTCATCATCTTCCTTGATGTTGTCGATCTGCTCCTGCAGAAGAGCGACTTCCTCAGCAAGGCGGCGAATACGCATCTCGTGGCGACTCAGCTCGTAACTCAGTTGCACGCTGACCAATACCAACAACAGAACGGTCGTGAAGAACAGAAGATTGACCGGGGCGGCTACCCCGATCAGCGCGCTGATCCACTCCAAGGCGCCGGGGAATATCGCAAAGAAGAGCGCGGCACCGGAAAAGAACAGCCACAACACCGCGTACTTCTCACGCAGTACCCCTCGACGCAGTAGATAGAACACAAAGATGAAGGTGATGAGCGCGGCGACTCCGGCGAGAATGTTCGGGGTCACGCCACATCACCCCGCGGAGTTTGATTACCTTTGAGCCCAGTAGCCACGATGGCGAGAGTCGCGCGCCCCAGGTACAGCGCAGACCACACAGCGTTCTTGCTTGGTCGGCCGAACTGCCGGAAATACATGGTGACCGGGGTCTCGTGCACCACGAGGCCGCGGCGAATAGCTATCGCCAGTGATCCGACGGTGTCACCCAAGTAGTCAGCCGGGTACTCCAGGGCAAACAACGAGATCGCTCGCGGACCCGCTGATCGGAACCCGGAGGTCGGATCAGAAATTGTTCCCTTGTTCATGGAAGTCAGCGCCTTGCTCAGCAGCACCATCGCCCAGCGGCGCGGGCCACCGACGAAGTACGTCGATTCGGGATGGAACCTCGTTCCGACAACGATGTCGGCCTCCGATAGGCCATCGAGCACCCGTTGCAGATCTGCAGGATCGTGCTGGCCATCGGCGTCCACCTGCACGATCGCCTGGTATCCCTCTCTCTTGGCGAAGAGGAAAGCCGTGCGCATTGCGCCACCCACACCCACATTGAAGGGCAGGGAGATGACGGTGGCACCAGCGCCGCGAGCACGTACAGCCGTATCGTCCGTTGATCCATCATCAACAACCAAGATGTCCACGCCCGGTTGATGGGATCCCACCTTCATGATTACGTCCACAATGGAGGCCTCCTCGTTCCACGCGGGAATGGCCACCAGGGAACCCCTATTCACAGGACAGCACGGTAGTCCACTACCCAACGTGGATCACTCATGCGGATGCGCTCACCACCACCCGATGGCCACGACTTCAGACATCGGTTCCCTCTGGGCATTCACGCTGAAAGGACGCCTTGGACAACCCCTTGCGCGAATTCTCTCCACGTCGGTACCGCCTCGGGATCGACCTGACCGGCAAGTTCGGCTCGGGCGGGTACGTCTCCGAATCGCTGAATCGTGCGAATCAGATCAACTTCGGTGAGCCCCTCGGCAGCTACCGCCCCGCTCCCCACCATTAACTCGGCGGCCGGTTGGACACCAGCGAAGACGACCGGTGTACGGGCACGAATTGCCTCCAGCACCGGAATGCCATAGCCCTCAACTCCAAGTGACAGAAAAACATCTGCATCCCGGACGAGCTGCGCAACGTCCTCATCGTTAGCGTCCTGAATCCAGGTGATGCCAACACCCGCCGAGCAAGCCTCTTCGACTGCTTCATTAATCTCTGACTCACTCGCTGATGGTCGGCCCACGAACACCAATTCGGCATCGACGCCGTCAGCGCGGGCCACGCGCAAGGCATCGGCTATCTGCACCGGCATCTTTCGCGCCTCCAAGGTGCCGACACGAAGGAAACGGGTGGGACCATCCCGACGATCCCTCCGTGGGGCAATCTCAATGTGATCACCACCCGGGTGCGCCACGGAGATCGGTCGGGACTGATCTCGCCGAAGGCGGCTCCACACGTCTGCGCGCGTGCTCGCCGAAATACACACGAGCGAGTCAGCACGAGCGAGCAGGCGGAAGTACTCGCTTGCTTTCGCTGCCACACCCGGAGTCAGTCGATAATTCGCCGGCTCACTCATGGGTAGAACGTCGTAGGCGATCATGGTCGTCGGCATGATCCGCGAGAACCGCTCAAACCGATCCAAGACCGAGGGCAGGTAGGACACTTCCGGTAGCAACCAGGCGCCGTACAGGGCCAGCAGTCGACCGTCATCCATCACTGGCGCCTCACTCGACAGCGCCTCCATGCGCTTGGCTACCGCCACCCGGAGTTGATCGCCACTCGTCGCAGAAAAAGCAAGCGAGACGAGCGCGTCCGCCTGCTCGGGAGAAAGCAGCAGGTAATGCTCGCGGTAGGGAACGACAAAGTCTGCTTGAGCCTGATCGTCAGGCCAATGATGTGCCAATTGCTGCAAGACCCGCTGGATGCCCGAACTTTGAGGATCAGCAACAAACTGTCCAAGATCAACGCCTACGTATCTCATCACTCCACCGAACTTTCCCGATGGCCCATCGCCCCGGTGTTCAATCCATCCAGCGCTGAATTCCTCGCCTCGTCGTCAACACTTCGCATGAGCGTTGGGTTGCGGTGCACAAGGTCGAGAACATCGGCGTAGTCGAAGGTGTGGTTGCTTTCGTACAGGTGCCCGTAGACGGTCTCCACAAACATGAGGTCGTCTGGCGTGTCAACGGTCCAGCGCAGACGCGAATGGTCAGCTCCACTGGGGTCTCGAAAATTACCGATTTGAAACTCTTCGGTACGTCGATAAATGCCGAGAGTCACGTGCTCCCGTTCGTGGCGGTCCGTCGAGTATTCGTGGATGGAACGCAGCGACGAAGCGGTCATGACTTCCACGTCAAGACCGTCTGGATAGGTCGGCTCCATGGTGTTTGACAGGTAATCGTCCGTACTTGCATGAAATGCGTGCACGACGTGATCAATCACTATGGGGCTGATCAGCGGGCAATCACCTGTCAAGCGGACAACCACGTCGGGCTCGTATGCGTCGATCACCATGACGAATCGGTGCAACACATCTGAAAGTGGCCCACGCACCACATCGACACCACGATCATGTAGAAGTTGGGCGAGCGCATCATCTTCCGGTTCATCAGATGTGGCAACGACGAGACGATTGGCGAGAGTTGAACGTTCGACGCGCTCAAGTTGCCGAAGGATCATCGGCTCTCCCGCGAGAGGCTCCAGCACCTTGCCGGGTAGCCGCCGCGAAGACGTCCGCGCCTGGACAATCGTCAGGGTGCTGGGCACCTGGTCACTCATGACGACTCCCGGAGCATCGCCATCAGCAATTCGGCGTAGCGGCCGGGCGACTTGTCATCCAGGTACTGGAGCCTTTGTCGCTCGATCTCTTCAGCGCCGATTGGATTGCGGATGAAAGATTCAAGTGCTTCGGCAACAAGAACCGGGCTCACCGAATCGGGAAGGCGATGCACGAACTCAGGTGCGCCAACATCGACACACAGACCGTTGCTGGCCACCACGGGTGTTCCATACGCGGCTAGATCGCTCAGGGGTCCGCTCACACCCAGCATGGGACTGATCCGCAATTGCACGGCGACGTCAACTGCCAGCACCCAGTCCCGATACTCATCATCAGAAACGAAACCCGTGATGTGGAGATTGTCGAGCCCAGCCCGGTGTGCCCGCTTAAGCAGTTGCTCTCCCTGGGCGCCACCAGCCGAACCAATCAGGTGGAGCGCGACGGGCACACCCCACTGGGCCAACCACGCAGCCGACTCCACGACAATGTCGGTCATCTTGGTTCGCACGTCGATGTATCCAAAACTTCCGACGTGGATTGTCTCTGCGGAGTACCCGTCGAGGCCGAGTCGCATACGGGCCGCCGCGCGATCGTCATCGGTAATGGTCGCGGTGGGTGGCACACGGTAATTCGCGAAGGGAAGCAGCTGAATGTCACGCCCGGTCTCCCGGGCGATCGTGGGTTCTGCGCTGGGCGAGTGCAGTATCACCTTCTGAGCCCGATTAGCGACCTCCCACATCCCGGTATTGGTCAGCAGTCGCATGTCATCGACCTGGTCGTCAAGACTCAGGTGGCTTACCGGGCGCGATCGTTCTCCGGAGGTCGTGGACATCACACGTTCCGCACCGGCTTTACCCCGAAGGGCCATGTAGAACTCGACCATCCGAGTGTCGTGGGCCACGACGATGGCGTCCAGGAACCGCAAAAGTTCAACGGAGAGTAGGTGGTAGTGGCTGTTGCCCACCACGCTGACAAACACATCGTGTTCGGCCTGTATCGAGCCAGGTGAGTCGAAGACGTCAGCAATTGGACGCTGCTTGATCTTGGCAGATTCCACCGATCCGGCGTCTGCGGTGGTGTAGATCGTGACGTCCGCCAACTCAGCGAGTTCGGCGAAGACCGTTTGGGAAAAATCAGCTACCCCTGATTGCTGTGGCGGCCAGGGCGTGGCTATCCCCATGCTCATTCGGTTTTTCCGGTCAGCAATCCCGTCGGTTGAGGTTCCTGCAGGCTCCGACTCCGCAGGAACATGACGGGCAATGCTGGCAGCAACCACTCGGTCCAGAGCCTCATGGTGGTGATTCGCGAGTCGCGCGGCCTGACGTTCGGCGGTCTTCGACGATCCTCGGACCCTTTTGACAGCACGGGCGATGCTGCGCGGGCTGCGCGGGTCGCACAAGAAATCGCCGGTTCCGATCAGCTCCCGGTGTGCAGGGATATCGCTCGCCACGACAGGAACTCCAGCACGCAAGGCCTCGATAACTGGAAGTGATAAGCCTTCATCGAAGCTCGAAACAACAACACAGGAGGCTGAATGAAGAAGGTCGGCCAGTTCCTCATC
>WLWL01000073.1 GCA_012103605.1 Candidatus Nanopelagicales bacterium | reverse complement strand
GCCTATCGGTGACCGATGCTCAGGACGCGATCGAAGGTTTCCTTGGGATTCGTTCCTTTGCAGTCCTACGTGCAGACGATGCCGAACAGCGAATTATTGCGTTGGAGTCAGCGAACAAGGCGCTACGACAGGAACTTGACTTCATCCAGGGCACACGCTCCTGGAAAGTCACCGCTCCACTGAGAAAATGGAAAGGGAGAGAGTCCTAGCGGGCGCTATTTCTGCTTCTTCTTCGACTTCTTCGGCGGTGCGGTGATTGTGACCGTGTGTTTCGATGTGGTGGGGGAGAGTGATCCGTCATTTCCGAGGCTGGTTGCGGTGATCTCACACTGTCCAGGTCCAAGGGCATTCAACTGGGCGGCGTCGAGTGCGCAGGGACCGTCGGTGGTGAGAGTGACGGGATTGCTCGACTGAGATGTGGGGGTGAGTTCGGTAACGCTTCCTTGTGGGAGTGTCACGGCAGTTCCCTGCGACCAGGGAGATGATCCTGTGGGAGTGACGGTGATTTCGTCTGCTTCGGGGGCTGGACGCACATTGATCACCTGGGTGTCGGTCCCATTGATGGCAAAGTCGGCTGAGGCGTAGGAGACACCAACCGTCTGAATGCCCGGTTGTGTGGGGGTCCAGGAAGCGCTTCCGATTCCTCCGGCGATCGGTTGCGAACCACCCATGGGGTAGAAGAGGAAGCCATCGATGTTCAAGCTGAACCCGACACTGCCTCCCAGGGGACTCTGATAGACAGGTTGAATAACCGCGGAGATCGTCTCTTCAACCCCGACGTAGGAAATTGGCGGTAGTTGTAGGGAGACGGCCTGCTGACCTGCGACAGTCGGAGACTGTGCAGGGGACGTTGACGAAGTGAATGCCGAAGTGGCAGGGCTGAAGTCAGCGGTGAGGGTGACGGACCCTGCTGATGGAGTCCAGTCGAGACCAATGGTTGCGAGCCCGACGATGCTCGACGGCGCCACATTTCCCGTGGCGACTGTATTGCCGAATTGATTTCGTACGGTGACGGTTCCACTCGGTGTAATTGACCCGCCCAAGGCTTTGACTTCGGCAACGAGTCGTGCGGTTTGGTTTTCAGCAACTTCGCCAGGAGTCAAGAGCACGGTGGACGTGGGCATGGCCGCCACGGTGATCGAGGCAGTCCCGATGCTGGCATCACCAACGGTGGCGCTGATCGTCCACGATCCTGTTTTGGCAGGCGTCCAGGGTAGATAGGCGAAGCCTTGCTGGTTCACGATCGCTTGGCCTGCATTGGTGCCCGACGAGGCGTTCTGGAACGTAACGGTCGCTACTTCACCTGTAGACCGGCTCGCCTTGACGATGATGGTTTGCTCGACTCCAACGAGACCGTTGGGAGTGGCGATCCAGTTTCGTCCCTGGAGGGTTGCAGCTTGGCTAGGTGCGATCAGAGAAACCGAAGAGATAAGGGCAGCCGCTGACAGTGTGGCAAGGATGCGGGTGATTCTCATGACGGCCTCCTGGGGAAGTGAAGGTGGAACCTGCAGGAGTGTACTGGACGTCCCAGGCGCGGTTAACGCCCTTTCTTCTTGGACTTTTTTGGTGGCGCAGTGATCGTGACCGTGTACGTGTTCGTGTCGGGTGTGACAGAGGCAGACCCTGGTGAGGTTGCGGTGACCGTGCATTGGCCGGCCGACAGCGCGGTCAGGATGCTGCCGTTGATGACACAGGGACCAGATTCACCCAGAACCACCGTCGACCCGGAAGCCGCAGATGCCGTGAGGAGAGTGTTCGAGCCGGCGACAAGTGAGATCGGGAGCCCTGGATTCCAGGGTGCGGCACCTTGAGGAGCGAGTGTCACTACGTCTTGAGCTTTTGCCGGCTGGATCTCGACAGCTTGGCTCGATGTGCCGCTGAACAGGCCGTTGTTGCTGCTGAACTGAGTACTGATCGTGTGTGTGCCGGACGCCGTGGGAGTCCACTGCGCAGCGACGCCACCGCTGGAATCTGTTGGCGTCGATCCGATGATTCCTATCCCGTCGAAGAAGAACGAAGCGCTGCCGGAGGGGACTCCCTTTCCAGTCTGTGCGCCAAGAATTGTCGGTGTGCCCACGTAGAGGACGGGCGGGAACCGAAGAGCGACCGTCACGACGGACGTGGTGTACGCGGGTTGGCTCGACTGTCCTGTAGAAGAGGTGAAGGCGGTCGTGGACGGGACGTAGGCAGCGGTGAGCGTGTCGCCGATCGTTGGTGTCCACTGGACGTCGGCTGTGGATGTCGACCCGCTGCCGGGCGTCAGGGTCCCCGTACCAACAACATTCTGATTCTGATTACGGAGACTGATGGATCCGGATGGCGCAAGTAGTCCATCGAGAGCCGACACCGCGACGGTGACAGTGTTTGTGACGCCTGCCTGGACGAGGTTCGGCACGAGTGCATTAGTCACTGTGGGCATCGGGGCAACGGTGATGGTTGTGGACCCGGAACTAGCGGCGTCTCCGAGCCCTGAAATGGTCCACGAGCCTGCACTCGTGGGGGTCCACGCCAAGGAACCGAACCCGTTCGAGTTGATGTTCGTTTGACCTGCGCTGGACAGTGCACCGGAGGTAAAGCCGATCGTTGCCACCTGGTTGGCCAAAGAGGGGGCCTTGATGACGATTTCTTGCGTCAGGCCCACCATCCCGTTGGGAGTAGCGACAAAACCAGTGGCAGCAGAGGCCGTCGACGTGCCCGAAAGGGCCACTCCGATGGGCAGTGCGAACGCAGCGACAGCGGCGAGAATTCTGGAACGAGTAAGCATCTGTTTTCTCCCTCTTGGCTTACGTCAGGGTACCTCGTAAGGCGTGCAGATCTAGACTCACGCAGGTGATCGGGGAGTTGTATCGCCAACGGGCTCTCATCTGGGCTTTTGCTCAACGAGACTTCTCGACCCGCTACCGGTCCTCCGTCCTCGGCTGGTCGTGGTCTCTCCTGCAACCCTTGGCCACCCTCCTGGTCTATGCGGCCGTTTTCAGCCTCGTTTTCCGGATTCAGGCTCCTCCCCTGGGAGCCGATCCGGAGAGAACGAGTTTCGCTGCCTTCCTGTTCACGGGAATGGTGACCTTCAACCTGTTCTCCGGGTTGTTGATGTTGTCCATGACGCAATTGAAATCCAATGGCGAACTACTGCGGAAGGTGCACTTTCCTGCGTGGACGCCGATCCTGGGCGCCAGCGTGGTGCAGCTCATCCAAGTTGCTCTGGAAGTGGTCGTACTGATCGGCATGTTCATGTGGCAACGCAACATTGGGATTTCGTGGCTGTTAGCCATTCCGATCCTGCTGGCGACCGCCATGTTCGGACAAGGTGTCGGCTTGATGCTTTCTGTCCTCAACGCCCGGTACGGCGACGTTCAGCACATCGTCCAAGTAGTTCTTCAGGCTCTGTACTTCCTTACTCCGATCTTGTACCCACTTGCACTGGTTGAAGGCACCGCCGATTGGCTGGCCGCGATTGTCAAAGCAAATCCATTAACCTGGTTCGTTGAGGCTATGCATCAGGTCATGTATTCGCTCATATGGCCTCAATGGTGGGTTGTCCCTGGCCTACTCCTTCTTGGCTTCGGTGTCTTGTGGGCTGGCTTTACCGTCTTCAAGCGCAGCAGTGAGGACATCGGAGAGCTGTTGTGAGCAAATCCATCGCAGTTGAACTTAGTGGTGTCGGTAAGCGCTTCCTGCGGCAGGCCGATCGCAGAAACACATTGAAGGAACGACTCGTACGGGGACGCGCTCGCAACTCGCAGGACTTTTGGGCCGTGAAGGACATCAACGTTCAGATACCGCAGGGAAGTGTGTACGGGCTCGTCGGTCACAACGGATCAGGCAAATCAACATTGCTCAAACTGATCACTGGTATTTACCGACCTTCGGAGGGACAAATCACCACCGATGGTCGAGTAGCGGCACTCATCGAACTGGGTGCTGGTTTCCACCCGGACATGACGGGGCGGGAAAACATACGGCTCAACGGCTCTATTTTGGGTCTGAGTAAGTCTGAAGTCTCCGACGCTATGGAAACCATCATCGACTTCTCCGGCCTACGGGAATTCATCGATGATCCAGTGAAGCACTACTCCAGCGGCATGTATGTCCGATTGGGATTCTCAGTCGCCGTTCATATGAAACCCGACGTCCTCTTGGTCGACGAGGTGCTCGCCGTGGGTGATGAGGAATTTCAGCGCAAATGCTTCGACCATCTCTACACATTGCGACGTGAAGGAAGAACGATCGTTGTTGTCAGCCACGGCTTGGGTCAACTCGAGGGACTGTGTGATGAAGTCGCGTGGCTTGACCACGGCACCGTCCAAGAAATCGGCCCGGCCACGGAAGTCATTGGGTCTTACCTTCGAAGGGTCAACGCTGAAGAAGCCAGCGCACGTGCGGATATTGCAACGACGCGCGACGAGACGACGATGCGGGCAGGCAGTGGAGTCATCCGCAGCAGAGCGGTGCGACTAGTAGACGCACAGTCCCAATCCATCAACCACGCGGAAACGGGCAATACCTTTGGAATCGAACTGGAACTGCACTGCTATGAAGAAGTTCTAGGCCCGAATGTTCGCTTTGCCTTCCAACATGAGACTGGATCGCTCGTCACCATGATGAGTAATCACCGCATCGGCTTTGACTTCGACCACGTCAGTGGCGATAAGACCGTTACTGCGTGTCTTACGAACAATCCCCTACTGCCTGGGCGGTACCGAGTACATGTTGACATTTTTGATCACACGGGAAGTGTTCTCATCGACAATTGGGATGACGCCATTGAGTTCACGGTGCGCAGCCAACGAGGAGAAATCGGTCAAGGCTTCGTAGAGCTCCCGTACACGTACGAGATCCGATAACTCGAAACCCATGGATCTTCCCGAGTCCCACCCGCTGATCCGCGCCAAGCGGCGCGCAGGTCGGATGAAGCGCTACGTGAAGCGACAGTGGTGGGAACGAAACATCGGCAAGCAGTACAAGGCATGGTTGCTGGATTCCCAGCAGCACCGGGTGGGCTCCATTGACAACGCGGTGTCCCTCGGAGTGATCGTCCCTGTTTACAACCCGCCCGTACACTTCCTCGAGGAATGCCTTACGAGTGTGCTGAACCAAACTGGACGCAACTGGCAGTTGATCGTCAGTGATGATGGTTCAACCGAGGACGATGTTGTTTCCTTTCTCGACAGATTCACCGTTGAGCACGCTGATGACACCCGTGTGCTTGTCGTCAGAGGCGAGAACGGAGGAATATCCGCAGCTCAGAACCGAGCCCTTGAGCGTGTTACCTGCGAGTACTTTGGGTGGCTGGATCACGATGATCGACTGAATCCCCGCGCGGTCGAACTCATGAGCGAAGCGATCGCGATAAGTGACCCTCGACCTGAAGTGGTCTACTCCGACGAGGACAAGATCGATAGCAAGGGCGAGCATTACGAGCTCTACTGCAAACCAGATTTCTCGCCCGAACTACTGCTCACCCAGATGTACCTGTGCCATTTCACTGTCTTCGACACCGATGTGGTGCGAACCCACGGCGGCTTCCGAAGCGAGATGGACGGCGCTCAGGACTTCGATTTAGCCCTTCGGCTGCTCCCTGAGCTCCATCACGTTGTCCACATTCCACTGCCGCTCTACCACTGGCGCGCGTGGAGTGAATCCACTGCACTCACCATCGATGCGAAACCGTGGGCCCAGCAAGCCGGGCAGCGGGCGCAGCAGTCCCACCTAGAACGCTCCGGGGGTGGAACAGTTCTCCCGAGCAAAGTCCCCGGCTTGAACGAAGTTCACCCGGTGGTCCAGGGAAAGCCCTGCGTGTCTGTTGTCATTCCAACCATCGGGGCACGTAACGCCCAGCACACGGCACGCTTCGTTGATGATGCGGTGCACACGCTGCGCGAAGCTGAGCCATCCCTTGAGCTCGAGATCATCGCCGTCACCACCGGAACGCTGGAACCAATTCCCGACGTCGACAAGCAGGTTGTGTACGAGCCGCACGGGGACTTCAACTTTGCTGAAGCGGTGAACATTGGCCGATCACAGGCAACTGGCGACTACCTTCTGATCCTGAACGACGACACCACGGCGGATTTCCCGTCCCCGGTCACCCGTATGTTGGAAATGGGGCAGCGCCCGGGCGTGGGTGCGGTGGGTGCAAAGCTCACGTACCCCGATAGCCGACTTCAGCACGCAGGGATCGTCCTCCTGCCCAGCGGACCCACCCACGTACATATCGCCAAGGCAGCCAATTTCCCCGGATACTTCGGCTCGACACTCACGCCCAGGAACTACGTCGCGGTGACTGCTGCTGCGATGCTCACGTCCATCGAGGCATTTGACGAGATCGGCGGTTTTGATAGCCACTTCGCTCGAGATTTCAACGACGTGGACTACTGCCTACGCCTACGCGAGGCGGGCTATCGCATAGCGTGGACGCCGTACGCCCACCTCACTCATCACGAGGGAGCATCCATCGTGCGCAAAACTGCGGATCCGGCAGAACTCGCCGAATTCCAGCGCCGTTGGTCGACCAAGATTCAAGTTGATCCCTTCTACTCTCCTGCACTGAATCAAAGCCTCGACCGCATCTACGAGGCGCTATGAAGCCACTCACCACACCACGTGGGCGGTCATTCGTTGTTGTCGGTAACGCCACTGTTGTCACGATGGATCGATTAGCTGTTATCGGTGACCGCATTGATTCTGACCCGCGAATAGCGAGCGTGTCTGTGGTCTCGCACCTGAATCCAGGACAAGAGTTCCTGCGGGCTGTCGCTCCTGCTGGGTGTGCTGTTGCCGTCGCGACGGACCTTATTGCGCTCACCGGACCCCTAGCGGATGACGTTGACTCATCGCAGCTCGCTCAGTGGTCTCGAGCAGCCAGTGAGCGGGGGCTCTGGCACGACTGGTGGCTGACCAATGCGCCGGATATAGCTAAGTCCGAGACCTTTATCGAGCCGCATGACGTTGATCTCCAAGAATCTTCGGACCTCGCGTCCTCTCGAGCGTCGGCGACGCAGACGGTCCACCTCGACCGTCGAGGAGTCTCCCTCACTATTGACGCCACCTGGCTCGGCCCGCATCAAACCGGTGCGCAGGTACTCACGACAGCTGCCATCGAAGCGCTGGCTTCCAAGAGCAGCGTTTCCGACATTCGCCTCGTGGGGTTGCCAGAATTTCCTGCTTACGCAGAACATCTCGCAGACATCGCGGGTATCCGTCAGGTGCCAACCGCCGACGCTGCGGCTGAGGG
>WLWL01000072.1 GCA_012103605.1 Candidatus Nanopelagicales bacterium | reverse complement strand
TCGGCAACTCCACGAAGGCGATTACCAAGGGAATCGCGATCGCCACTGCGGTTCTGGCTGCGACGGCCTTGTTCGGTGCTTTCCGGGAGGCAGTCTTCGGCGCCGCCGAGGGCACATCCGCTGCGATTGGCGGCACCATCGGCGATATCGGCGACTCCTTGCAGTATCTGGGTGTTCTCGACGTCGCGACCCCGTCGAACTTGATTGGCCTGATCATCGGAGCGGCCGTTGTCTTCCTGTTCTCGGGACTGGCCATCAACGCTGTTTCCCGAGCCGCGGGCGCCGTCATCTTCGAAGTTCGACGCCAGTTCCGCGAGATCCCCGGAATCATGGAAGGAACGACCAAGCCGGAGTACGGCAAGGTCGTTGACATCGTTACTCGTGATTCGCTCCGCGAGCTTGTCACGCCGGGCTTGCTGGCCGTCCTCACTCCCATCGCCGTCGGATTCGGACTGGGTGTGGGAGCGCTCGGCGCCTACCTCGCGGGCACGATCGCCACGGGTGTCCTGATGGCCGTGTTCTTGTCGAACTCCGGTGGAGCCTGGGATAACGCGAAGAAGTTCGTCGAAGACGGAAACTTCGGTGGCAAGAATTCCGAAGCGCACTCGGCCACGGTCATCGGTGACACCGTCGGCGACCCGTTCAAGGACACCGCCGGCCCGGCGATCAACCCGCTGATCAAGGTAATGAACCTGGTGGCGCTGCTGGTGGCACCCGCCGTGGTCACGCTGAGCATCGGCGACGGAGCTAATCCGACCGTGCGCTGGGGCATCGCCATCGTGGCCGCCGCCATCGTGATCGGTGCTGTGGTCATCTCCAAGCGGCGCCCGATCGCCGTCGGTGACCAGGAGGGCGCCAACGCCTAGACGGTATGAATCCGATAGTCGGACGACCGCCCGGGACTCCCATTCCCCTACGGGGAATGCCCGGGCGGTCGCCGTTGACGGGGGCGGTGCCGAGTTGACAGCAACGGGTGTCCTACCGTCAGACTCCGCCGCAGTCGGATCCGAGCCGTTCGGCATCCACGATGACGGGAAGGACGCCTACGTGTCAGACAACACCTTGGTGATCGTTGAGTCTCCGGCGAAGGCGAAGAAGATCGCCGGATACCTGGGTGACGACTACACGGTCTTGGCGTCTGTTGGGCACGTTCGTGACCTCGCCTCGAAGGCATCCGAGATTCCGGCGGAAGATCGAAAGAAGCCGTGGGCGAAATTGGCGGTCAACGTCGACGACGCGTTCCAGACCTACTACGTCGTCCACGATTCGAAGAAGGCGACGATCAAGGAACTGAAAGCGGCCCTGAAGGATGCGGACGAACTTCTCCTCGCGACGGATGAAGATCGCGAGGGCGAAGCGATCTCGTGGCACCTACTCGAAGTCCTCAAGCCCAAAGTCCCGGTCAAGCGAATGGTTTTCAACGAGATCACCCCGGAAGCGATCCGGGAAGCTGTCGACCAACCACGGGAACTCGACATGCGACTGGTGGAGGCGCAGGAAACCCGCCGCGTTGTCGACCGGTTGTATGGCTACCCGGTATCTGAGGTCTTGTGGAAGAAGATCGGTCGCGAAGCGAAATCTGCAGGACGTGTCCAATCGGTCGCCGTTCGCCTTGTGGTGGACCGCGAGCGAGAGCGCATCGCATTCACGCCGGTGGAGTACTGGGGCATCGATGCGCAGTTTCTTCCCGGCCCGTTCCCAGGGCGTTTGGCGAGCGTCGATGGAGCGCGGGTGGCAACGGGGTCGGACTTCGACGACGACGGGCGACTGTCCCGTGAGGGGGCCGTCCACCTGGATGAGGCGTCGGCCCAGGCCCTGACGTCGGCGCTCGCTGGACAGGCCTTCACGGTCGACTCGGTGACGCAGAAGCCTTCCTCGCGAAAACCGAAGGCACCGTTCATGACCTCGACGCTGCAGCAGGAAGCTTCCGGTCGCCTTCGGTGGGGTGCGCAACGGACCATGCGGGTCGCTCAGTCTCTTTACGAGAACGGCTACATCACCTACATGCGAACCGACTCCACCACGTTGTCCGAGCAGGCACTGAACGCTGCTCGCAGCCAGGCCAGGGAGTTGTATGGCGGCGAGTACGTGCCAGATAAGCCCCGGCTGTATGACCGCAAGGTGAAGAACGCGCAAGAAGCGCACGAGGCGATTCGACCCTCGGGCGACTCCTTCCGCTCGCCCGCAGAAATCGCCGGGGAACTCGTCGGGGATGAGTTCGCGCTGTACGACTTGATCTGGAAGCGGACCGTGGCATCGCAAATGGTCAACGCGCAAACCGCGACCACCACGGTGCGCCTCTCGGCGGACAGTACGGACGGCCGGCACGTGGAATTCACCGCGTCCGGCACGGTCATCACCTTTCCTGGATTCATGGCTGCCCTCAAAGATGTGTCCAATGACGACGATGAGCGCGAACTACCGGCGCTATCGGAGGGTCAGCAGGTCGATGTCGAATCCCTGACCGCCGAAGGCCATTCGACGAAGCCGCCGGCCCGTTACAACGAGGCGTCTCTCGTGGCGAAACTCGAGGAGTTGGGTATCGGGCGCCCGTCGACGTACGCATCGATCATGTCCACGATTCTGGACCGTGGTTATGTGTGGAAGAAGGGATCGGCGCTGGTCCCTAGTTTCACCGCATTCGCCGTCATTCGATTGCTGGAGGAACACTTCGCTGCGCTCATCGACTACGACTTCACGGCCAACATGGAGAACGTCCTCGACCTCGTCGCGAGCGGTGACGTCGATCGCGTGCAGCAACTCGAGGCGTTTTGGCGTGGCGGCACGAGCGTCAACGGTGACTTTCCGGGAGTCAAAGCGCTCACCGAAGACCTTGGATCCATCGACGCACGAGGCAACGCGACGTTTGCCATCAAGGGAAGTGACGCCCACCTACGGGTCGGGCGCTACGGCGCGTACGTCGAACGTGGCGAGACCCGAGCGAACGTCCCGATGGGACTCGCCCCCGATGAACTCACGCCCGAGAAGGCGGAAGAGTTACTTGCGGAGCCGTCCGGTGACCGAGAGCTCGGCATAGATCCCGAAACCGAACTCATGATCGTCGCGAAGTCCGGCCGGTATGGCCCGTACGTGAGCGAGGTCTTGCCGGAGGGTTCTCCGAAATCTGCCAAGCCGCGCACCGCTTCGCTGCTGAGC
Source organism: Candidatus Nanopelagicales bacterium (assembly GCA_012103605.1). Classification (GTDB taxonomy): domain Bacteria; phylum Actinomycetota; class Actinomycetes; order S36-B12; family S36-B12; genus S36-B12. Next base: position 4,188 of record WLWL01000072.1, on the reverse strand, counting down.
GATATGAAGCCGAGCACAGTCGCTCTCGAGGACGCATTGAAGTTGATCCGCCTGCCACGCGTCGTGGGAGTCGATCCGAGCGACGGTGAGGAAATTCGTTCACAGAACGGACGTTATGGCCCCTACCTGACTAAGGGAACGGATTCTCGTTCTCTGGAATCCGAAGAACAGATCTTCTCGGTCACGTTGGAGCAGGCCCTCGCGCTGTTCGCCCAGCCCAAGCAGCGCCGCGGTCGCGGCCAGCCCGCTGCGCCTTTGCGGGAGGTCGGGGCGGATCCGACATCTGGACGATTGATCGTCGTGCGAGAGGGACGCTTTGGTGCGTACGTCACCGACGGCGAAACGAACGCGACACTGCGCGTGGTCGATGACCCCATGACGGTCAGCATCGAACGCGCGAGCGATTTGCTCGCCGAACGAAAGTCGAAGGGGCCCAGCAAGAAGACCACCAAGCGGTCGACGAAGAAGACGACCAAGAAGACCGCCAAGAAGACGTCGAAGAAGGCAACGAAGAAGACGGTGAAGAAATCCACCCGTGCAAAGGTGGCGGCTGCTCCATCTGCTGGCCCTGTTGAGTCATGACCGGCCTGTTCATCGTCTTCGAAGGTGGTGAAGGCGCCGGCAAGTCGACGCAGGAGTCTCTCCTAGGCGCGTGGCTGGAGCGCAAGGGTGAGTGTGTGGTGCGTACCCGCGAGCCCGGCGGCACACCGGCCGGAGAAGCGATTCGCACCGTGCTCCTCGGGAAAGACTTCGAAGGGCTCAGCGACAAGGCCGAGGCGTTGCTGTTCGCGGCTTCTCGCGGGGATCACGTCGATCAGGTGATCAGACCGCAACTGGAACAAGGCGCGATCGTCTTGTGTGACAGATACCTCGATTCTTCCGTCGCTTACCAGGGGTACGGGCGTGAACTGGGCGTCGAGCGGGTCAGAGATCTCAGCCTGTGGGCCACAGGTGGCCTCTTGCCGGACTTGACGATCGTTATGGATATTGATCCGAGCATCGGTTTATCGCGAGTCCAGGCACCGGATCGACTGGAGTCCGAACCCGTCGAATACCACCGCAGGGTGCGGCAAGCGTTCTTGGACATCGCATCGAAAGACCCCGAGAAGTACCTGGTCATTGATGCATCCGAGGCCGCCGATGTCATTGCGGCGCAAATTGCCGAACGGGTGAGCGAACTCATGGGACGGTCCCGGTGAGTTCGCATTCGCTTCCGGACTCGCGTCCGCGCTCACTGTGGTCCGGCCTCATCGGTCAGGACGACGCCATCGTCACTCTCCAGGCAGCAGTCCGGGACGCCCATGCCGCGGGCGAGTCTGGCCCCGCGATGACCCATGCGTGGCTGGTGACGGGACCTCCCGGATCGGGTAGGTCCAGTGCCGCCACGACCTTTGCGGCGGCACTGGTGTGCGATGAAGGCGGGTGTGGTTCGTGCCAGGCGTGTCGAACGGCTGCGCAGGGTGGTCACGCGGATGTGCACGTGGAGATCCCGGAAGGCTCGGAGATTCTTCTTGATCACGTGAAGCCGCTTGTGCAGATGGCAGCACAGGCTCCAATGACTGCCACCTGGCGCGTCATCGTGATCGAGGACGCCGATCGCCTCAACGATCGGGCAGCGAACTACCTACTCAAAGCCCTCGAGGAACCCACGCCCCACACCGTGTGGATTCTGTGCGCCCCAAGCGTCAACGACGTTCTACCAACAATCGCTTCTCGGACTCGCCATGTTGGCTTGCGCACCCCGCCGACTGCATCAATCGCTGCAATGCTGGTTGACGATTGTGGAGTCGATGAAACTCTCGCGGCGTTTGCCGCCCGCGCCTCTCAAGGCCATGTGGGTCGTGCCCGGGCGCTCGCTACCGACGAGATGACCCGCGAAAGGCGACAGCAGTACCTTCGGTCCCCGATGAATCTCCGAGATTTGCCGTCTTGCGTGGCTGTTGCCGGCGAGGTGTTCGAGGCAGTGTCCGCGGTGGCTGATGCTCGGGCAGATCATTTGGACGAAGAAGAAGTTCACTTGCTGAAGTCCCGCTATTACGCGGAGGGAGTCACTCGACTGACCGGCGCACTCAAGAGGTCCCATGACGCGGAGGCGAAAGAGCTCGCAAAGGAACAGAAGCGTCGACGCAAGAGGTTGGTCGTCGATGAAGTCGATCGCGCGATTGTCGACTTGATCGGTCTCTTTCGCGATGTGTTGACCGTCCAGATGCGAGCGAGAGTCGAGTTGATCAACGGTGAGATGACGGCTCAGATCGAACAGATGGCTGCCGGCTCCACCCGGGAAGATTCTGTCCGCAGAATGGATGCGCTTGAGCATGAGCGCACGGTGTTGTTTGCGGGAGGTAGCCCGCGGGCAGTCCTCGAAGCCGTGATGGTTCAGATCAAAGATCCGAAAGTCCGCGTCGGGGTCGCCTAGATTTTCGAGGCCGCCTGCAACCCGTGCGCGTAGGCGATCAGTGCTGAAGCGGCCGGCTCCAGAACGTCGCTCACGGGACGATCGATGTCTGGCTCTGCCAAGAGTCGAGCGGCGGCTGCCAAGAGGACGTCATAAGCCGCCGACCCACGATCAAGTTGTTGGCTCACCGCTTGCGACGCCTGTTGAGCATTCTCGGCCGCGGATGTACCCGGCATGCGGCGTGCCATTTCGTCGAGGACTCTAAGACGCTCGGCTAGTTCGTTGAGGGTGGGTGCAACCGACGAGTCGGATGCTCTCAACTCTCGCGCCGCATCGTGGTGCAACGGCTCAATCGCGTGGATGACTTGAACGGTTTGAACGCGCACCGCTGTGTAGCGGGCGACAGAGTCGTACCCGACTGCGCCACGACGAACAAGCGCCGGAGGAGACGTGATCTGCGGAGCTGCCGTGAAGGGTGACAGCCGCCGCCAGGAACGCCCACCGATGACGGCTGCGACGGCGCCGATGGCGGAGACGGCAAACCACCCAGCACCGGTGACGCCGGTTGCAGCGACATCGATGATTCCCACCGTTGCGGCGGACGCGCTGACGGCTGTGCCGCCGATGGTCATGACTTGTGACTGGACTTTGCGAACGTGATGAGCTCGCCGAGCCCGGCGGGTGTCTGCGGCGCTTCGCTTGGCCTCGCGTTCGAGTTCTCGACGACCAGCCGGTGTTCCGCGGAATGCGTCGACGAGGTCGAGACCCTTGCGGATGCCGGCGTCCACGGCAGCGGCGAGCTCCGCTGCGTCGCGCTTGCCGTTACCCATAGGACGAGATTACGTCCCGGGTTACCGTGTCGCTTATGCGCGTTCGCATTCTCGTTGTCACCACCCTGGTAGGGGGTGTGACGATCGCTGGTTGCTCGCGCGCACCGGAACCAGTTCCCCTCCCGGCACCGACGGTGCCCGCACCCGTCCCGACCGAGGACGGCTTGGCACCGTTCTACGACCAGACCATTGAGTGGCGCGACTGCGGGGACGCAGAGTGCGCGCGCATCGACGTGCCGCTGGATTATTCGAATCTGGATGGTCGCACCACGGAGCTGTCCTTGACCCGGGTTCCCGCAGCGGATGAGCCCATCGGTGCGCTCTTCGTAAACCCGGGCGGACCAGGAGGAAGCGCCTTCGATTACGCCCGCGCAGCGGACTACATCGTCAGTCCGAGCATCCGCGACGCATTCGACATCATCGGCGTCGATCCGCGCGGGGTAGCCGGCAGCGACCCCATCCGGTGCTGGAGCGACGCGGAAATCGACTACTACTTCGCGAGCGATGGAACGCCGGATACGCCCACGGAGGCGGAGGCAATCGCCGAAGACACGAACACCTTGCTCGAGGCATGCGATAGCAAAGCGGGGGATGTGTGGGAGCACATGGACACGATCTCGACGACACGAGACATGGACATCGTTCGCTCACTGCTCGATGAACCGGCTCTCAATTACCTGGGCAAGTCGTACGGAACAGCCATCGGCACTACGTATGCAGAACTGTTCCCGCAGCGGGTTGGACGCATGGTGCTCGACGGTGTTCTCCCCGTGACGGCCAGTCAGGAAGAAGTGACGTTCGGACAAGCGGTCAGCTTCGAAGCCTCGGTCAAGCACTTCGCTGCCGACTGCGTGGACTCCGGCGAGTGTCCTTTCGCCGGGAACTCACGAGAAGTCGAGCAGGCATTGCGGAGTTTCCTTGCTGGACTCGACGATTCACCGCTACCGACCTCCGGTGATCGTG
>WLWL01000071.1 GCA_012103605.1 Candidatus Nanopelagicales bacterium | reverse complement strand
GTCAGGATCGTTTGTAGAACGTAGTCGCAGAAGAAGGGGGCGTATGACGTCGTGCACCCGTTGGATGTCCGGGTTGGGTTGAGCACGTCCTCCATCGGTATCGCTGCCGCGCGAGCGGACTGCTCGGGTGAGATGAATCCGACGGTCGCCATTCGTTGCAGGATCACGTTCCGTCGTTGCGTGGCGTTCTTGGGATTGCGCAGCGGGTCGTAGGCCGTTGGTCCTTTCACGATGCCGGCCAGGGTGGCGGCTTCGATCAAGTTTAGATCCGCTGCCGGTTTGGAGAAGTAGCGTCGAGCAGCCGCTTCAACTCCGTACGCCCCGGACCCGAAGTAGGCGATGTTCAGGTAGCGAGCCAGGATCTCGCTCTTGCTGAAGCGCTTTTCCAAAGCGAGAGCTAGACGTGCTTCGCGGATCTTGCGGGTGAAGCTATCGCCCCGTGCTTGTTCGAGGTCTTCGGCGGATGTTGCCTGGTTGACGAGAACGTTCTTGATGTATTGCATGGTCAAGGTCGACGACCCCTGCTCGATGCCGCCCGCAGTTGTGTTGCGCGCAAGAGCGCGAACGACACCCCGGGCATCGACGCCGTTGTGCTCAAGGAACCTTGCGTCTTCGATAGCGATGATCGCCTGGCGCATGACCGGGGCGATGCTGTTCAAGGGCACCTCGACGCGGTTTTGGTAATACAAGGTCGCGAGAAGCGAGCCGTCTGAGGCCAAAATGACGGACCGCTCGGGCAACGGCGGAGTGCTCAGTGACACCGGCAGGGACTCGAAGTCGGAAATGACGTCCCGGGTGACGACTCCTGCGGCACCGGCGAAAGGCAGGAGCATGAGACCAACGATGACGCCGGCGATCACGGAGCCGACGGCGAACGCCAGAAGGCGGCCGATCACCCCGAAGGGTGTGATTCGCCGCCGTGGTTGATCGGAGGTCACAGACATGGGACGTCCAGGGTATGCGCGCTGGTTCCGATCACGGCGGTAGCGGTGCCGAGGCGGGAGCGCCGAATGAGCGATTCCCTGTGCCGAGTCGGACGATTAGCCATCGGCGAAGAGCCCAGACAGAGCGAAGGAATGCGGTCACGAACGCGTCAGTAGTAGGCCAAGACATGGTGCGACGTGTCGCAGTTGTATCTCGGAAACGTACCTGTCGTGTAGCAGAAAGGGCCCCTGGTGCTCCAATTCCCCTAGGGGCGCACGGTGCGTCTGATGATGCAAAAAAATAACTATTTAAAAATAGTTATTTAGAGCCTAGCCTAGGGGGGCTGTGGGGCGTAACTTCTGCCACCACTAGAGGGCAAGTCCAGTTCGATATGGAGGAGGAAACCCTGTGTCCATGGACACCGACTGGGCCGCGCGAGCGGCGTGCCGCACCACCGATCCCGACACTCTTTTCGTTCAAGGCGCCGCGCAGAACCGCGCGAAGGCCATCTGCATGGGATGTGATGTCCGAACCGAATGTCTTGCGGATGCGCTCGACAACCGCGTGGAATTCGGAGTCTGGGGAGGTATGACCGAGCGTGAGCGGCGCGCACTTCTGCGCCGACGCCCTCATGTGACGTCGTGGCGAAACCTTCTCGAGACCGCGCAGACCGAATATGAGCGGCGCGACATCTTCGCCCCCACGCGCGCCTCATAGCCCTCCGCGTGTGCTGACGACGTCGACGCTGATTGCTATGACGCGCGTTTCTTGGCGTTAGTCGGTCCGGGCCGTGCAGAGGAGTTCACCAACCTCTGCGAGGCCAGTCATGTCGTGCACATCCCCCGCGAGGGCCGGCACCTGGGTGACGGCAACACCGGGGTGCGCGCCGGTAAAGCGCTCAGTGATGTGCTGCTGACGTTCCCGGATTCTCAATCGATCAGCATGCAGTTCCAACAGCCGAGCCGTGAGCACCTCATCGCCGGCATCGTGCGTCAGCCGCTCGGCCGCGGCGAGAGCGGTCTCCGCGGTCATGACCTCCACGTCGATGGCCTGAACTCTGTTCACGATTAATCCACCGAGGGGCATGTCCTCTGATCGGAGTCTGTCGACGAAGTACGACGCCTCGCGCATGGCGTCGGGTTCGGGAGCAGCGACAACGAGGAACCGAGTGGAGTCTTGTTGTAGTAACCGAAACGTCTCATCCGCGCGCTCCCGAAATCCACCGAAGGTCGTATCGATGGCCGCAACGAAGGTTCCGACATCGGTGAGCACCTGGGCGCCGAGAATTTTCCCCAGAACTCCCGTGAAGATCCCGAAACCGGCGGCTGCAAGTCTGCCCAGGCCGCGCCCAGCTCCGCGGGCGGGCGCCGTGAGAATTCGGATGAAGCGTCCGTCTAGGAATGATCCCAGGCGAGCGGGAGCGTCGAGGAAATCCAAAGCACTCCGGGAGGGAGGCGTGTCCACCACGATCAAGTCCCACGGGGCATCGGGTTGCGTATGCAGCTGCCCCAATTTCTCCATTGCCATGTACTCCTGCGTGCCGGCGAAGGAGGATGACAACGCTTGATAAAACGGGTTGTCGAGTATCTGTGCCGCGCGTTCGGGATCTGCGTGCGCTTCGACCACCTCGTCGAAGGTGCGCTTCATGTCGAGCATCATGGCGTGGAGCGAGCCGTCGCCCGTGTCCTGCATGACCTGCCGTGGGGTGTTGTCCAGTTCGGTCAACCCCATCGCCTGCGCCAGTCGGCGAGCTGGGTCAATGGTCAAGACGCACACGTGTCGACCGCGTTGCGCCGCTCGTAACCCGAGGGCAGCTGCCGTGGTTGTCTTGCCGACTCCGCCCGCTCCGGTACACACGATGATCGAGATCGAAGGGTCATCGAGAATGTCGTCGACGTGCAGCGCCTGGGGTGTCATGACGATTCTCCTTGATCGCTGAGCACGGATGCCAACTCATACAGAGAGCCCAGATCGATTCCACCACTGATGTATGGCAGTTGAAGAACGGGAACGTCCAGGGCGTCGAGACGGGTAATTTCTTGCTGTTCCAGCTGCACCCTCAGGGCATGGTCGCGCCCCTCGCCGGCGAGTACGTTTGCGGCTTGCTCGATATCGGAGGTCACGCCAGCGTCGTGCAAGCCTTGCTCGATTTCCGTGATCGGCAAGCCTGTGGTGAGGGCCTGATCCATTTCGATGTCCGTGAGTTTGGGTGGGCGCGCCATATTCACCAGAACCCCTCCGACGGGAAGGGAGGCGGCTTGCAACTCGGCAACGCCGTCGATGGTTTCTTGCACGGGCATCTCTTCCAGCAGGGTGACGAGGTGAACGGCCGTGCGAGGTGAGGCGATGACACTCATCACTAGGTCAGCGTGGTTCCTGATCGGTCCCACTTTCGCCAGACCGGACACCTCATTGTTCACATTCAGAAAGCGTGTGATGCGTCCTGTGGGCGGGGCGTCGAGGACGACGGCGTCGTATGCATCGGCCGCCTGCTTCTCGGCGCGGCGAACCACTTCACAGGCTTTGCCGGTCAAGAGAACATCACGTAAGCCGGGGGCGATCGTCGTGGCGAAATCGATGGCACCCATGCGGCGAAGAGCGGATCCTGCGCGCCGGAGGTTGTAGAAGATTTCGAGGTAATCCAGGAGTGCGTCTTCGGGATCCACGGCGAGAGCCCAGACCTCGCCTCCCTCGGGAGCGACGGCGACCTTGCGCTCCTCATACGGAAGGGGTGGAACATCGAACAATTGGGCAATTCCTTGACGTCCCTCGACCTCCATCAGCAATGTTCGTCGACCATCACGAGCCAGAGCCATCGCCAACGCCGCGGCAACCGTGGTCTTGCCGGTGCCTCCCTTGCCAGAGACGACGTGCAAAGACACGTCAGGCCAGAGGTTGGGAGACATCGCTCCACTCTATTGCGGCACGTCGGAGCACCTCACGCTCACCGGCTACCCTTGCCGGCATGACGACATGGGAATACGCAACGGTGCCTCTGCTCATCCATGCCACCAAGCAGATACTCGACACGTGGGGGCAAGACGGATGGGAACTTGTGCAAGTTGTTCCTGGCCCCAATGCCGAGAACGTTGTCGCATATCTCAAGAGACCGATCGAAGGGTGACTTGATGTCGTTCAGTGCTCGCCTGTCGGAACTGGGTATCGAATTGCCGGAGGTGGCGGCACCTCTTGCTTCGTACATCCCGGCGAAGCGCACGGGAAACTACGTCTACACCTCAGGTCAGTTGCCCCTCGTCGGCGGTGAGCTCATCGCCTCGGGAAAGGTCGGAGCTGAGGTAAACGAAGGAACAGCTCAGGAGTGCGCCCGGGTGTGCATTCTGAACGCGCTCGCTGCGGTGGCGGCAGTTATCGGTGGGCTGGACAACATTCGATCCATCGTCAAAGTCGTGGGATTCGTCGCAAGCGACCCCTCGTTCTCGGGTCAACCCACGGTCATCAACGGTGCGAGTGACCTGCTCGGTGAAATTTTCGGTGACGCGGGGAGCCATGCCCGATCTGCCGTGGGGGTTTCGGTTCTTCCAAAAGATGCGCCGGTCGAGATCGAAATGATCGTCGAAGTCGCCGACTAGCAGTGGACGTTCGGGCTCGTTGGGAGTCGGTCCACGCTGGAGATGGCCGGTGGACACCTCCGGTGGCGCGACCGGCGGCAACGGTGGTGTTGCGTCGCGGCGCATTGGTCCTTCTTCTCGAGCGCAGCATGACGATGTCCTTCGCACCCGGAATGAACGTTTTTCCCGGAGGTGGAGTGTCCGAAGACGATCTGGCTTCTGCCGATCCGCTGCTGGCGTGTGCGATTCGCGAGACCAAAGAGGAAGTCGATATCGCAGTGCCCGTGTGCCACTTGTTCGATCGATGGGTGACGCCTGAAGTGGAGCATCAACGCTTCGACGTCTTTTTCTTTGTTGCGGACACCGAAGAGGAGGGACGGCTCACGACGACGGAAGCCGTTGCCATGCGGTGGGTCGACCCTGCAGAAGCGCTCGATAGTCATCGGGATGGACTCCTCCCCATGTTGCGACCGACGGTTTTGATCCTGGAGGCCTTGGCATCAGGACGCGTCGACGGACAACCGACCGCACCTCCGGTGCCCAAACTTCCTCGGCAGCGCCTCGACGGGCGGTGGGATGTCGTGCACGCAGAAACCAACGATGTGCTTGTCTCCGGAGTCGCCGGGCCCGATCGGGCAGAGTCGGACGGATCATCGATGGCGTCGGAGTCGTGAGATGAGCGGTCGCCCACTGATCGGCAGCTCGATGCCGTGGGCCGGGGGTGCAACGTCCGACCTCGCTGAATGCGTCCTTGCGCCTAACCCTTCGGCGTGGACTCTGGATGGAACCAATACGTGGATCGTCGGGGAGGCCTCGGGGTCGTGCATCATCGTCGACCCCGGTCCTTTGAGCGGGGGTCACGACGCCGCCATCGGCGACGCGCTGGAACGTCGAAACAATCGAGCAACCGCCGTGGTCCTGACGCATAGTCACATCGACCACGCTGAAGGGGCGCACGAGTTAGCGCGATACCTCGGTGTTCCGCTACGTACCTGGGACGCCACTCGTCTCGACGAAGGCGCGGGCGATGTGCGAACCCTGCGTGACAATGATGTTCTCGAAGTCAATGGAGCCGATGTATGGGTACTGCCGACGCCCGGCCACTCGTCCGACAGTGTGTGTTTTGTGGCCGGGGAGTCCATTCTCACCGGAGACACCGTTCTCGGGCGAGGCACGACGCTGGTGGCGCACCCCGATGGGCGACTCGCGGATTACCTCGCGAGTTTGCAGGCGCTCGCTCACGAATGTCGAGAGCACGAGATCGCGACGCTGCTTCCTGGACACGGCCCACCGCTCGACGATCCAGATGGCGTTGTCGAGGCGTACCTGAAGCATCGGCACGAACGATTGGATGAGATCTCCACGGTGATGAAGGCCGGAGCGAACACGGTGGAAGAGATTGTGGATCGCGTGTACGCGGATATACCGGTGGAAGTGAGACCGGCAGCTATTGCGACCGTGCGGGCGCAGACCGAGTTTCTCGACAACGCCTAGCGAGCTCGCTTACCGAGCCTCTCGACGTCGGTGATCAGGACTTGCCGCGATTCGAGCTTTATCCATCCACGATGACCGAACTCGGCGAGTGCCTTGTTGACGGTCTCGCGAGATGCCCCGACGAGTTGGGCCAACTCTTCCTGGGTCATGTCGTGGGTGACGAGCAATCCGTCCGGTGTGAGGGTCCCGAACTTCTCGCCGAGTTCCATCAGGGCTTTCGCGACGCGACCGGGTACATCCGAGAAGACCAGGTCGGCCATCGCTTCATTGGTGCGACGGAGACGCCGGGCCAGGGCCTGCAAGAGAGCGGCAGCCACAGCGGGGCGACCCTCGAGAAGGGGCATGAGTTGCTCGTTGCCGAGGGCCAGGACGATGGCGTCGGTAAGCGCGGTTGCCGTGGAGGTGCGCAGTCCCGGGTCGAACAGGCTCAACTCGCCGAACATCTCACCCGGCCCCAGGACGGCCATCAGTGACTCTCGACCGTCGGGAGCTCCGTGGCCGAGTTTCACTTTTCCGTCGAGAATCAGGTAGAGGTGCTCGCCAGGCTCACCCTCGTGGAACAGCTCCTGGCCCTTGGAAACCTTCATCTCGCTCAGCGAGCTCCGCAGAGCCTCCGCGCCGTGGGCGTCCAGGGCCGAGAACAGCGGAGTGTTCGCCAAGACGTCGTCCACGACAGTGCCTTTCGGTGATGAGGGAGGGTGGCCATCCCCTCCGATGAGGTTCCATTGTGTCCTAGGTCGGTGAAGTTGCACGGACAGGGTCCACGCGCCTCTGTAGGCCAGCGACGCTGCGAAGATATAGGTGACGCTTACCCTGTTTGCATGGTTCAGGCTGCACCCATCGACGAATCCGACAAGGAATTGCGTCGTCAGGCTCGGGCTATTTATCGCGCCCTTGCGAAGAGGTACCCCGACGCGCACTGTGAATTGGACTTTGCGACGCCCCTGGAGCTGTTGGTGGCGACCGTGTTGAGTGCTCAGTGCACCGATCAGCGGGTGAACAAGGTGACTCCAGAACTCTTTCGCCGCTACCCGGACGCCGCCGCCTTGGCAGGTGCGAAACGGGAGGAATTGGAGCAGGTAATCGCGCCCACGGGGTTCTTCCGACAAAAAGCACAGACGATTCAACAGATCGGCCAACGCCTGTGTGACGACTTCGGTGGTGACGTGCCGGCTGATCTCGACTCCTTGGTGTCACTTCCGGGCGTAGGCCGCAAGACCGCCAACGTTGTCCTCGGCAACGCATTCGACATTCCCGGGATCACCGTCGATACGCACTTCGGGCGCCTCGCGCGTCGATTCGGATGGACGTCGCAGAAAAATCCGGACAAGGTCGAGCAGGACGTCGCTGCGCTCTTCCCGGCCAAGGACTACACGATGCTGTCCCACTACGTGGTGTGGC
>WLWL01000009.1 GCA_012103605.1 Candidatus Nanopelagicales bacterium | reverse complement strand
CTGCTCGTTTGACTTCTGCTTTGCAGTGGAGCGCGGCCGTCTTGGAGGATTTCGAAGATCCCGGTCGCGGCGCAAACTTGGCCAGCGAACTGAGCTCCACCGTCGCTCCGTGGCTCGGCTTGGTCTCTATCTCGCTGGATGTCTCCCCGGCAGCTGGGCGCTTTAGCTCCCCGGTAAGCACAACCGGTGGGATCTTGCTGCAAGAAGGGCTTGCGTTCGCGTGCGGTCAAGCCGCCGCTGCTCACGTCACAGTCGCTGTACACGACAACGACGGGCGTATTGAATTCCACATTCACCACGACGGTCACGCCCTTCGTGAACAGGACCTACCGCCTGACGCGCGATGGCGATCTGCGAATGACGGACTCGACCTCGTGACGACCTTGACGTATTGATCCTGTCCTCGTGGGAGAATGGAGCATGACTTCGTCCACGCCTGCCCACGATGGAGGCCGTCGTCCGGATGGCTCCGAGTACCCCGTGACCAAAAATGACACTGAATGGCGAGACCTTCTCGGCGCTCAGGCTTACCAGGTACTGCGCGAGGCGGGAACCGAGCCGCCCTTCATTGGCGAATACACCGACACCACTCGGCCTGGAACCTACCGATGTCGTGCCTGCAGCGCGGAGTTGTTCCGCTCCACGACGAAGTTTGATTCGCACTGCGGATGGCCCAGCTTCTACGCGCCGCAAGACTCCGACGCAGTCGTCTTGCTGCAGGACACATCCCTAGGACAGGTCCGCACCGAAGTGCGCTGTGCTTCCTGTGGTGGACACCTCGGCCATGTCTTCGAAGGTGAGGGGTACCCGACGCCTACCGATCTGCGCTACTGCATCAACTCAATCTGTCTCGAACTCGACGACGATCCCGTCGATTAGACAGGCCAGAACCAAAGCCACCCGCCAGGGACTCAGCACCCGGTCGGCGTGCCCACCCGCCAGCGACGTCTCTTCGCCGTAGCCTGAACGAGTGCACAGCGTTCCCCACCCCCACGAGGCGTTCGAGGCCCGCGTGCGACCCCTGCTTGATGTGCCCATCCGCCCGGAGTTCGCGATCGAGCAGGCCCCGTCGCCCCAACGGCTGGCACCGCAGGCTTTCACCCTCACCGCCGATGCAGTGACGGACGGCTCACCGGCGACCGTCGGAACCCATGTGGAATCCGCGTCGGGTCGATTCGTCGTCCTGCACGACCCCGACGGCGTGGATGAATGGGAAGGCAACGACCGCATCGTCATCTTCGCTCGCTGCGATGTCGAGCCAGAACTGCTGGCTGATCCGCTGATCCACGAGGTGGCGTGGAGTTGGGTGACCGAGGCCCTCGACAACCACCAGGTCGCCCAAGTGGGCGGGACGGTCACCGTATCGTCGGGAACCTCGTTCGGGAGCATGGCCGAGCGGCCGGGTGACGGGCTGGTCGAGATTCGGGCTTCGTGGACACCGCTTGAGGACGACCTCACCGTTGATCTGTCCTTGTGGATCGAGATTCTGGCTACCCTTGCCGGCCTCCCTCCTGTTCCGGCGGGTGTCGCCACCGTGGGTGGGCGTCGGGCCACCCACACGTGACGGCCACCAAGGACGGGTCCGCGGGAGACTCGAATCACATTGAGGACTCCGAAACCATCGAGGAATCTTCCCCGCTGGAGCCCTTAGCTCTGCGAGACGGCCTACCGCCGGTCATCGACACCCCCGATGCTCTGCAGGCCTACGCCCGTGCCATCGAGCAGGGATCGGGACCCGTCGCGCTCGATGCCGAGCGAGCGTCGGGATATCGCTACTCCATGCGGGCTTATCTGATCCAAGTGCGGCGGGTGGGCGCCGGCACCGCCCTCATCGATCCGATTGCGGTGCCGGACCAAACCTCCCTGAACGACGCGATCGGCGAATCCGAGTGGATTCTGCACGCCGCGACCCAGGACCTGCCGTGTCTGGAGGAAGTCGGCCTTCGTCCTCACGCGCTGTTCGACACCGAAGTTGCCGGACGAATTCTGGGGCGTGAACGCGTCAGTCTCGCGGCCTTGGTAGCCGGCGAGCTCGGCTATGAGCTGGAGAAGGGCCACGGGGCAACGGACTGGTCGAAGCGACCGCTGAGTACGGGACAACTCACGTACGCCGCACTCGACGTCGAGGTGCTCGTCGAATTACGCGATGCCCTGCACGCCGAACTTCTCGCTGCCGATCGATGGGACATCGCCGCCCAGGAGTTTGAACACCTTCGAGGCTTTCAGCCCAAAGACAGGGGACCCGAACCGTGGCGTCGCCTCTCGGGCATGCACAAGTTGCGATCCCCTCGACAGTGGGCGTTGGCGCGCGGTCTGTGGCAGGAGCGAGACACCATCGCCCAGCACACCGACACCGCACCCGGGCGACTCATCCCGGATTCGGCGATCGTGGCAGCCGTGCTCGCCGACCCTGCGGATGCGCCCAGGTTGTTGACCACCAAGGGGTTCCACGGCCGCGCTGCCCGGAGATATCGGGATCGATGGTGGGCGGCGCTAGAGAAGGCTCGCTCCCTGCCCGAGGATCAGTGGCCGTCACGTCCCGCGCGCAGTGACGGTCCACCGCCGGCACGTTCGTGGTCGGACAAGGACCCGGCGGCAGCCGAGCGCCTCGCCGCCGCTCGAGAGTGGCTGGACCACCTGGTCGAATCCTGGGGCGTGGCACCGGAGATCCTTCTCACTCCGGACCTGTTGCGTCGGTTGTGTTGGGATCCCCCCGCCCCGGTGACCGAGGACAGCATCCGCGCCTACCTCGCCGCTGGCGAGGCACGAGAGTGGCAAATCGATCTCTGCACACCGGGCCTGGTGAAAGCTCTCACGGGGGTAGAAACTTAAGTTACTAGCGAGTAACATATGGCTCTCACGCCGCCGTCAAGGAGCCATTCATGAGCAGCCTTCAGCCTGTCGTTTTCGTCGATGGGGCACGTACGCCCTTCGCCCGCGCCGGAAGCCTCTACGCCCACACCCGGGCCGATGACCTCATGGTCAAGGTCATCCGCGAGTTGATGCGCAGGAATCCCTCACTGCCCCCCGAGCGCATCGACGACATCGCGGTCGCGGCCGCCACCCAAACGGGCGACCAAGGAATGAACATCGGACGATCCGTGGCCTTGCTGTCCGGTCTCCCGAGCACGGTCCCCGGCTACTCCATCGACCGCTGGTGCGCCGGAGCAATGACAGCGGTGACCACCCTGTCGGCGTCGATCATGGCGGGTGCCTACGACGTGGCGATCGCGGGAGGGGTCGAACACATGACGCATCACCCGATGGGCGAAGGAATCGATCCGAACCCCCGCTACCTGGCCGAGAAACTGGTCGACCCGGAAGCGTTACTCATGGGCAAGACCGCCGAGAACCTCCACGACCGATTCCCGCACCTGACCAAGGAGCGTGCGGACGCCTACGCAGTGGCGAGCCAGGAGAAGACAGCCAAGGCCTACGCCAACGGCCTGCTGCAACCCGACCTCGTCCCCGTCGCCACACGTGACGCCGAGAACGGTTGGGGGTACGTCACGACTGACGAAGGTCCGCGCCCGGGCACCTCCATGGAAGGCCTCGCCGGATTGAAGACTCCGTTCCGTCCGCACGGACGGGTCACCGCCGGCAACGCATCGGCGCTGACCGACGGCGCCACCGGTGCCGTCCTCGCATCCGAAGAGGTGGCCCGCGAACTCGGGTTGACCGCAAAGATGCGCATGGTCGGGTTCGCTTTCGCGGGTGTCGAGCCCGAAGTGATGGGTGTCGGACCCGTACCAAGCACCGAGAAGGCCTTGCAACGAGCCGGCATGACTATCGCCGACATTGATCTGTTCGAAATCAACGAAGCATTCGCCGTGCAAGTCCTCGCATTCCTTGATCACTTCGAGATCGCCGACGATGATCCGCGGGTCAACCCCATGGGTGGTGCCATCGCGGTGGGTCACCCCCTCGCATCCAGCGGTATCCGATTGATGACAAACCTCGCTCGCGACTTTGAAGCCAACCCCGATGCTCGATACGGCATCACCACGATGTGTATTGGCCTCGGTATGGGCGGCACTGTGATCTGGGAGCGGGTCGAGGAGGACGCCAAGTGAGTGACGTGGCATTCCCCGACGAGGTCGTGACCGAAGCCAATCTCCGGCTTGTCGACATCCCCAGCGGCACTTTTGGCCTCATCTCCCTGGACAACGGTCGAGACCACACGCGCCCGTCGACGTTCGGTCCGCAGGGTCTGCGGTCACTGCAGGCCGCCATTGACGAGGCAGCAGCAACGCCCGGCATCGTCGGTATCGGCGTCACGGGAAAACCCTTCATCTTCGCGGTGGGTGCTGATCTGTCCGCCATCGGAGTCGTCGCCGACTCCAGCATCATCGAAGAGTTCGCCAAGCTCGGTCACGACGTCTTCCGTCGACTCGGCGAGCTATCCGTTCCCACGTTCGCATTCGTCAATGGCGCCGCCATGGGCGGTGGACTCGAACTGGCCCTGCACTGCAACTACCGCACCCTCGATGCCAGTGCGGCGGCACTCTCCCTGCCGGAGGTCTTTCTCGGACTGGTGCCCGGGTGGGGCGGGGCGTGGCTGCTGCCGCACCTCATCGGGCCCCAGCGGGCATTGGACGTGATCATCAACAACTCGATGAATCAGAACAAGCAACTGCGGCCGGCACAGGCCGCCGAACTTGGTGTCGTCGATGTGGTCTTCGAGCCCGCCGACTTCCTGGAGCAGTCGCTCGCGTGGGCCGATGACGTCATCTCCGGTAGGACACGCATTGACCGGCCTGCTGCGGACACCGAGTCGTGGGATCAGGTCGTCGCGGGCTACCGGGCGGGTGTCGACGCACGCATCCACGGGGCAACCCCAGCTCCGTACCGTGCCCTGGATCTTGTGGAAGCTGCCAAGACCGCCAACCGAGACGATGCTTTCGCTGCAGAAGACACCGCTCTGACTGATTTGGTCATGGGCGATGACTTGCGGGCTTCTCTATATTCGTTCGACTTGGTGCAACGACGAGCCAAGAAACCGGTCGGTGTTCCCGACAAGGAACTAGCTCGACCCGTAACGAAGGTCGGCATCGTGGGCGCTGGCCTGATGGCGAGCCAGTTGGCGATGCTCTTCGCTCGACGTTTGCAGGTCCCGGTGGTGATGACCGATCTCGATCAGGAGCGGGTCGACGCCGGTGTCGGTCGCGTGCATGCAGATATCGATGCACTCGCAGCCAAGGGACGCGTCTCGGCCGACAAGGCGAGTCGGCTCAAGGGCTTGGTCTCCGGCAGCACCGATGTCGCTGCGTTCGCCGGTGCCGAATTCATTCTGGAAGCCGTTTTCGAAGACCTGTCCGTGAAAAAGGAGGTGTTCGCTGCGATCGAGGACATCGTCTCTGAGACCTGCATCCTGGCAACCAATACATCCTCGCTGTCGGTGACCGCCATGGCCTCGGATCTGCGGCACCCCGAGCGCGTCGTTGGTTTTCACTTCTTCAACCCTGTCGCCGTCATGCCCCTGCTCGAGATTGCGCGAGCAGAGAAGACAGATGACGCATCCGTGGCGACCGCCTTCGCCGTGGGCAAGGAATTGAAAAAGTCCTGCGTGCTGGTGGCCGACGCCCCTGCCTTCGTGGTCAATCGACTGTTGATCCGCTACCTCAGCGAAATCACCCGGGCTGTCGACGAAGGTTCCGAATTCGAGGTGGCCGACCGGGCGATGAATCCCCTAGGGCTACCGATGTCCCCGTTCTCCCTCCTACAACTAGTAGGGATGGGCGTGGCTGCACACACGTCGGCATCGATGCATGAGGCCTTCCCCGACCGCTACTACCTCTCCCCCAATCTGCAACGCATGCTGGATGAAGGTCTGAATGCGATCTGGGTGTGGAACGACGACGGAACAGCCACGCTCGACCCGCGCGTGGCTGAGGTCTATCAGCGTGGTGACACCGTGCTCGACGAGGACCAGATCCGCGCCCGCGCTCTCGACGCGCTGGCAGATGAGGCTCGTCGGATGCTGGATGAAGGAGTCGTGGCCGAGGCCCAAGACATCGACCTGTGCATGATTCTGGGCGCCGGTTGGCCCTTCTGGCTGGGTGGATTGACCCCGTTGCTGGACCGGACGGGAACCTCGGAGCGCGTTACGGGCCAGCGGTTCTTGGCACCGGGCGTTGCGTCTCTTCTAACGTAGGCGCACCAGACGGCTCCGCCGCCACCCATTCGACGATGTCTCGAGAAATTTGCTGACTCGTCAGCCCAATGTGCTCGAGAATCTGCTGCCGTTTGCCGTGTGGCAGGAAGGTTCGAGGAATTCCAAAGAGACGGGTCGGGGCCACCACGTGGGCATCCTGCATCGCCTGAGAGATTCCCGCACCGATACCGCCCACCCGAACACCGTCCTCGATGACTACCACACGTCGACCCTGGCGGCTCATCTCAACGAGTTCCGGGGAGATCGGTAAAGCCCACCGTGGGTCGACGACACGGGTCGTGATCCCCTGGTCTCGCAGTCGCGCCGCCACGTCGAGCGAAACGGTGCAGAAACTGCCGATGGCCACGATAAACACGTCCACATCGCCTTGATCGTCCTCAAAGAGGACGTCAACCCCTCCCTGTGCGCGCACCGACGGGATGTCCGGACCGAGGGCACCTTTCGGAAATCGCACCACCGATGGTGCGTCGGCGATAGCGACGGACTCCCGCAACGCACGGCGCAGAGTCGACTCGTCTCGGGGAGCCGCCAGGTGCAAACCGGGAACGACGCCCAGCATCGCCATATCCCACATTCCGTTATGGCTCGGTCCGTCGTCGCCGGTGACACCGGCACGATCCAACACGAACGTCACGCCCGCGTTGTGCAACGCGCAATCCATCAGGACCTGATCGAAGGCGCGATTGAGGAATGTGGCATACACCGCCACCACGGGGTGCAATCCACCGAAGGCCAGGCCGGCGGCACTCGTAGCCGCATGCTGCTCGGCGATCCCGACGTCATAGGTCCGATCCGGGTAGCTCGCTGCGAATCGCTCCAGGCCGGTGGGCCCAAGCATCGCTGCGGTGATCGCAACAACGTCGTTCTCGTCCCGTCCGATCTGGAGCATCTCGTCAGCGAAGATTGATGTCCACGTCGGCCCGGATTGCGTCAGGGGCTGGCCGGTGTCCGGATCGATAACGCCGACGCCGTGAAAACGATCCGCTTCGTCGTTTTCGGCCGGGGCGTAGCCACGCCCCTTGGTGGTGATCGCATGGACGATCACCGGCTGCTGGAAATCGCGTGCTCGCCCCAGAGCGAATTCGAGTTCCTGCTCGTTGTGGCCGTCGACGGGGCCGATGTACTTCAGTCCGAGATCCTCGAAGAGCCCCTGCGGCGCCACCACATCCTTGACGCCCTTCTTCACTCCGTGCAAAGCGTCATAGAGCGGACGACCCACGAAGGGAGTGCGTTGAAGGAACCCCTTCCCCCATGTCATGAACCGTTCGTAGTTGCGCGTGGTGCGCAGTGTCGCGAGATGGTGTGCGAGTCCGCCGATCGTCGGCGAATACGACCGCTCGTTGTCGTTCACCACAATCACCACCGGGCGCTTGGACGCAGCGATGTTGTTGAGCGCTTCCCACGCCATCCCCCCGGTGAGGGCACCGTCACCGATGACGGCGACCACGTGCCGGGAGCCGAGTAACCCTCGGCGCTCCCACGCCTTGGCCAAGCCGTCGGCGTAGGAGATCGCGGTGGACGCATGGGAGTTCTCCACGATGTCGTGAGCGCTTTCCTCCCGGGAGGGATATCCCGACAGGCCGCCTCCGCGCCGCAGGGAGTCAAAGTCGGGGCCACGTCCGGTGAGGATCTTGTGCACGTACGCCTGGTGTCCGGTGTCCCAAATGATGGCATCGTCGGGTGAATAGAAGACCCGATGCAGAGCGATTGACAGCTCCACGACACCCAGATTCGGGCCAAGGTGCCCACCGGTAGCGGCAACCTTCTCCACCAGGAATGACCGAATCTCCTCCGCCAGCTGCGGTACCTCAGACGGCGGAAGCGCCCGCACATCATGGGGGCTTCGGATCCGCTCGAGGAGTCGGTAGGTGTGGTTCATCGCCCCGGCAGTCTAGGCCCGAAGCCGTGCGACGGCAGCATCACAGCCTCCCCGGTGCGCCCCACGACCGGCGGCGAATGTGCTCAAAGACAAGCCTGCAGACCGATCCGCGGGCGCTACAGCAGCGACCGCAGTACGAACGGCAGAATCCCGCCGTGCCGGTAGTAATCCGCCTCACCCGGAGTGTCGATACGCACAGTGGCGGAGAATTCCACGATCCGACCCGACGGTGACACGGCTTCTACCGGCACCGTGCTCGGCACTGGACCGCCGTTCATCTCGTCGATCATCGAAATGCTGATCGACTCGTCACCTTCGAGACCCAGTGAGGCAGCACTGACACCCTCGGGAAACTGCAATGGCAGAACACCCATTCCGATCAAATTCGACCGGTGGATCCGCTCATAGGACTCGGCTATAACCGCCTTGACCCCGAGCAACGCCGTGCCCTTCGCAGCCCAGTCCCGACTGGAACCAGATCCGTACTCCTTACCCGCCACGATGACCAGCGGAATATTCCGCTCGGCGTAGGACGTTGCCGCGTCGAATATCGGGACCACCACGTCGTCACCCTGCGTGAAGTCGACGGTGAAGCCACCCTCGACTCCGTCGAGCATCAAATTCTTCAAGCGAATGTTCGCGAACGTGCCGCGAATCATGACTTCGTGGTTGCCTCGCCGCGAACCGTAGGAGTTGAAGTTCGCGCGTTCGACGCCGTGCTCACTGAGGTACTTGCCTGCCGGGCTGTCGGCCTTGATCGCGCCGGCCGGTGAAATGTGGTCCGTGGTGACCGAGTCGCCCAACAATGCCAAGACGCGAGCGCCCGAGATGTTTGCGACCGGCTGCGGGTCACGCTGCAGATCGTCGAAGTAGGGAGCCTTGCGGACGTAGGTGCTCGCACTGTCCCAGGCAAAGACGTCCCCTTCGGGTGTGGTGAGGCTCTTCCAACGGTCGTCTCCCTCGAAAACATCCCGATATCTGCTGGTGAACATCTCTGAGTCAATGGATGCGTCAATGGTCGCCTGAACCACATCCGCACTCGGCCAGATATCTGCTAGATAGACAGGAGTTCCATCCTCTGACGTCCCCAGTGGCTCTCGTGTGATGTCGATATCCATCGACCCCGCGATCGCGTAGGCGACCACCAGCGGAGGGGATGCGAGGTAGTTCATCTTGACGTCGGGGTTGATACGTCCTTCGAAATTTCGATTTCCACTCAAGACCGACGTGACCGCCAGATCGGCTTCGTTGACGGCGGCGCTTACCTCCGGAATCAATGGCCCGGAGTTTCCGATGCACGTCGTGCATCCGTAACCCACGATGTCGAAACCGAGCTTTTCCAAGTACGGCAGCAGGCCTGACTTCTCGTAGTAGTCCGTCACGACTTTCGATCCCGGAGCCAAGGTGGTCTTAACCCACGGCTTCCTTGTTAGTCCACGCTCGACCGCATTCTTGGCCAGCAGTCCAGCTCCGATCATGACCGAGGGATTCGACGTATTCGTGCACGAGGTGATCGCCGCAATGGTCACGGCCCCGTGGCCGATCTCCACGTGCTCGCCAGCGATCTCCACATTCGCCCGTGCGTCGGGGGCATCGGTGTAGTCGACTAGGGCGCGGGTGAAGTCCTGGCGAGCCTGAGACAACAGCACCCTGTCTTGAGGCCGGCGCGGTCCAGCCAGCGATGGCTCGATGGTGCCGAGGTCCAATTCCAGATACTCCGAATAGATCGGCTCGGCGCTTGGATCGAGCCACAGACCTTGTTCGCGGGCGTACGTCTCTACCAAAGCGATCTGATCCTCATCGCGTCCTGTGAGTCGAAGATAGTCCAAGGTGGCGTCGTCGATGGGGAATACGGCGATCGTGCTGCCGTATTCAGGACTCATGTTGCCGATGGTCGCTCGATTGGCGAGCGGCACGGACGACACACCTTCGCCGTAGAACTCAACGAACTTGCCCACCACACCGTGCTGCCGCAGCATGTCGGTAATCGTCAGGACCAGATCGGTGGCCGTCGCGGACGGCGGTAGTTCTCCGGTGAGTTTGAATCCCACCACCTTCGGGATGAGCATCGAGACCGGCTGACCGAGCATCGCCGCCTCCGCCTCGATACCGCCGACACCCCATCCCACAACTCCGAGACCGTTGACCATGGTGGTGTGGGAATCCGTACCCACAACGGTGTCCGGGTATGCCTGATCCCCACGCGCCATGATTACCCGCGCCAGTGCCTCGATGTTGACCTGGTGAACGATCCCCGTTCCTGGCGGAACGACTTTGAACTCCTCGAATGCTCCCTGTCCCCACCGCAGGAACTGGTAGCGCTCGCGGTTCCTCTCGTACTCCAATTCGACGTTGCGTGTTTCCGCATCGGGAAGTCCGAAAAAGTCCGCAATGACGGAGTGGTCGATCACGAGCTCCGCGGGAGCCAGCGGTTCGATCTTCGATGGGTCCCCGCCCAGATCCCTCACGGCTTCGCGCATTGTTGCGAGATCCACGACCACGGGTACGCCGGTGAAGTCCTGCATGACCACCCGTGCTGGGGTGAACTGGATCTCGGTGGACGGTTCTGCGTCCGGTTGCCACTGCCCGAGTGCAGCGATCGCCTCCGCCGTGACGTTGGCTCCATCCTCGGTTCTGAGAAGATTCTCCAACAGAACCTTGTGACTGAACGGCAGTCTGTCGGAGCCGGTCACCGCACCGATTCGGAAAATCTCGTACGTCCGCTCCCCACTGCTGGTCGAAACGGTCAGTGATCCGCGGGCCTGGAAACTATCGATGCTCGACACGCACGCCTCCTGCTGAGATATCTTGATATCAAGATATCTGATCGGGCAGGAAATGCGCTATCGACTCCAGGTGGTGAGTCTGCGGGAAGGCATCCCAGGCGCGTATTTCCGCCAATCGATAGCCCTGGCCAGCCAGAAGTTGGGTGTCTCGACCCAGGGCAACCGGATCACAGGCCACAACGACGATCCGTCCGGGTCGAATCGCACCCAGGGCCTCGATCACGGCCTTTCCGGCCCCGGTCCGAGGCGGGTCGAGAACCACTCCATCGGCACTCGCGCCCTCGTCGCGCGCCTTGCGGATCCACCGGCGAACGTCGTGCTGCTGCACTGCAACAACGTCGCGTCCATAAGCGGTCTCCAGCACCCGTCGAGCCTCATCTGCCGCGATGGGTGAGCTCTCGACAGCTACCACGTGTCCGGACGGGCCAACACGGTCGGCCAGCGCCGCCGCAATGGGCCCCACCCCGGCGTAAAGGTCCCACCATCGCTCACCCGATTCCGGGGCTCCCCAGGCAAGAACGGTGTCGATAATGCGGCCGATCAGTTCGGGGTGCACCTGCCAGAAACCGTCGATGGGAGTGTGGAACTCCAGAAGGTTCTCACCGACGGGCAGTCGATGACGCATCGACGGTTGAACGTCTCCGGGACCTTCATCAGACTGGAACATCACCCGCGATCCGACACTGTCGCGCGCCATGAAGAGATCGCCGAGCGCGCGAATATCGGCTGCGCGTTCACGCGCCTGGGCGTGCCCCGTTGCGTCCGCGATCACACACGATGAGGCATCCACCACATCGTCGCTTCGATACGCCCGCAACGCGGGAACGCCATGCACTTCCCCGTGGACATCCACCGTTGTCGTGCGGTAGCGCATCCTGGTTCGCCATCCGGTCGTCATACCGAGATCGATGATGCCCTCGCGAGTCAACTCTTCCACCGCGGCCGGAGGCAATCCGCCGTGCCGCTCCAGGGCTTCTCGCAATACCTGCAACTTGAGTTCCCGCTGCACATCACTAGTGGCGTGCAGGAAGTCGCAGCCACCGCAACCTCCGGGGCCGAACGCCGGACACGGTGGCCGAATCCGCCCGGGGTGCGCCTCGTGTACGTCGATGACCTCCGCACGGGCGTAGGAACGAGCGGTCTGCGTGATGCGCACCGTCACGTCTTCTCCCGGCAAGGCATGCCGGACGAAGACCACGAGGTTTCCATCGCGAGCTACACAGTGCCCACCGTGGGCGACGTTGCCGATGGTTACTCGCACCAGGTCACCGGGTTGATACGCCGCTTGCCTCACCTGTCCCCCACTCTCCGCAGCGTCGTCGTCGGCCTTGCCAGCGTGATCGTTTGCGGGGTCGGGCACAACGGCAGCATAGATTTCCTCGCGTGTAGCGTTCGACCGTGCACATCGTGATCCTCGGCTGCGGCCGGGTCGGTTCACTCCTTGCCGGTGAACTCGACAGCCAAGGCCACTCGGTGGCCGTGGTCGATCAAGACGCCAAAGCCTTCCGCAAGCTGGGATCTGACTTTGGCGGGATCACCGTCAAGGGGGTCGGTTTCGACCGGCAGACTCTGGAGAATGCGGGGATCACGCGGGCTCATGCCTTTGCTGCGGTGAGTAGTGGCGACAACAGCAACATCTTGGCGGCGCGCGTAGCACGGGAGACGTACGGCGTCGAACATGTGGTCGCCCGGATTTACGACCCCCGCCGCGCCGAGGTGTATCAGCGCTTGGGAATTCCCACCGTGGCGACCGTCGCCTGGACGAGCACGCAGATCATGCGGGCGCTTTTGCCGATGGGCGCCCAAACCGAATTCGTCGACGCGACCAGTTCGTTGTGTCTTGCCGAAGTGCATATCGGTGAGCCCTGGCTTGGAAGGAAGGCCAGCGAACTCGCTGATGCGACCGCCGGCCGAGTGGCGTTCCTGACCCGCTACGGACAGGCACTCCTGCCCGATGAGCGGACGGTCATTCAAGAGGGTGACCTCGTGCATCTGCTGTTCGACCCCGACCGACGTGATGATGTCGAGCGTATCTGCGAGAAGGGGCGGTGATCTGACATGCGCGTAGCCATCGCCGGTGCAGGAAAAGTCGGTCGCGCCATTGCACGTGAATTGGTCGGTAACGGCCACGAGGTACTGCTGATCGACAAGGACGCGGAGTTGGCTCGACCCGGGGTTGTCGACGGTGCAGGGAGCCTCCTCGCGGACGCCTGTGAGGTCTCCGCGCTCGACGAAGCGCGGCTCGCGGAATGCCAAGTGGTGGTCGCAGCCACGGGAGACGACAAGGTCAATCTTGTGGTCTCCCTTCTGGCCAAGACAGAATTCGGCGTCCCGCGTGTGGTCGCCCGCGTCAATCACCCCAAGAACGAGTGGATGTTCGACGAGTCGTGGGGGGTGGATGTCGCTGTTTCGACGCCCCGGATGCTTTCAGCACTGGTCGAAGAAGCGGTCTCGGTCGGCGACCTCGTCCGTCTCTTCACGTTCCGCCAGGGAGCTGCCGAGTTGGTCGAGATGACATTGCCATCAACCTCCCCCGTTGTCGGACACAGCACCTCGTCCATTGATTGGCCGCAGGACACCGTCCCGGTCGCCGTTGTGCGGGGTACTCACGTCAAAACACCTGACGCGTCGCTGGTCTTGGAGGCCGGTGACGAGCTGTTGTTCGTTGCCGCACCGGAGCGTGAGGCGGAGCTCCAAGCCCTCCTCGGGCACTAGCGCACGCTGGGGCCGCGCTGCTTACTGGTCGGAAGCAGACTCGTTGCGCTCGCGACGCTCCCGGTACACCGGCGCGAGAACGCGGTAGGTCACGTAGGCCGCACCCAAGAACAGCGGCCACCCCATGACTATTCGAGCAATCCCGAGGACTTCGACGGCCGCGGCCAAGTACAACGGAACCTGAACGATGAGACGTCCGAAGAAGACACCCACCCACACCCATGAAGCGGCGGCATACGTGCGCACCAATTGCTTGTCGGAGCGCCAACTCGTTCCGTCACCGGTGAGGTAGCCCATCGCCACGCCCAGCAGCGGCCACCCGACCAGGATGCTCACAATGAAGGCACTGCCGTACACGACGTTCGTGATCAACCCGGGGAGGAAGAAGTTCTCCGCCTGACCCGTCCAGGCCGAGAAGCCAGCCGCGACGGCGAGTCCAAGAAACCCGGTGAGCACCTGTTGCAAGCGTTGGCGCCTGATGAGCCGGTAGGCAGCAAGAACCGACCCGGTGACGACTGCTGCGATCAGCGCCGGAGCCAAATCCCGCCCGGCGACGATGTACACGGTGATGAACACCACGGTGGGCAGGCCGCTGTCCACCATTCCTCGCCAACCACCGATCGCCCGCTCGAGAATGAGCCCCTCCGCGCGGAGCTCGTTGCCGGCTAACGCGTCTGGGGCACCGGCGGCCTCGGCCGACTCTTGGTCGGACAGGGCGTCACCAACTGAGGCGTCGTCGGGTGAGGCGTCGTGCGGCTCGTCGTCGGACGCCGCAGGGTTCTGTGACTGCATCAACTACTCAGTCCGGTAGCAGTTCGTATCGCGGGTTAAACACTGTTGGGTGCTCCGAGACACAGTTCAGTCGGCCGTGGATCACCATCCGCCGTCCCACGTGTATCCCAGGAATGCGGCGACGCCCCAGCCAGACGATAAAAATCCGGCCGGTGGTGTCGCTCAGTTCGACCTCCAAGGCGGGGTGCTCCTCACTGAGGTTTCCCACGGAGGTCACCGACCCCGCCATCGTGACTTCTTCACCGGGGACACACGATTCGATGTCCAATACTTGCTCGCCCGGGTGTCGCCGCAGATGGTCAGCCGCGGACTCCCGCAATAACCGTTCGTGGCTGGACTCCGTCAGTCGGCGCCAGGCACGCCCGACGAATCCCACCGCCTCTTCCTTGGACGACTCTGAAAACGTCGCGGCCTCCACGGCCGATGACTGCTGGGTGATGGAGTCCTTGGCCACTATCGCGTTTCCGTGCTCTCAGGACCGCGCTCCGGCAAAGTGATGGTGGTGCGCTCGGGCGTAGGGGCCTGCTCGGGGGCAGATCCAGTCTCGTCACGAGGAACACGCAGCGGCAACGCGTTCCCCATAGGCATCGCGTCGTTGCCCCGCACGACCACCATGCCCCTGATCGCCTTCTCCAAGGCCTCTGCGGCACCACTATCCCGGGACGCCTTGCCCAGAAACACGAACCGAAGGAACCACCGCGGGCCGTCCACCCCACAAAAGCGCGCGGGTTGAGCCTTGCCATCTTGACCGGTTACCTGCGCACGAAGTTCGACGCCGAACGATCCGTCGGCCTTTTCCACGAGCCCGCCGGACTTGTTGATCGACGACGCGATTTGACCCCGAATGTCGTTCCACATCCCCCCGCTGCGCGGCGCCGCATACGGTTGAACCTGCACCGCGGAGTCTTGCGTCACCAAACTAAATTGCGAGACGACTCCAGTGTTCGGATCGGCCTGAACCTGCAATTTCACCGTCGGATCGGCGGGATCGGTAGGAACCAACAGCGAACCGATGTCGATGCGCGGTTGCTGTGGGTAGGCCTCCGCTGAATCCCATGGGCCATCAGCTCGTGTGACGTCACTCGACGTTTCCTCACCCGCTGGATCAGTGTCTGGGACCGCACCGCTGTCGGAGTGGCTCATGCCGACGCCGTCGGTGCCGCCAGGATCGTCCGAGCCGCCTGTGCCGTCCGTGCCACTGATGCCATCCGTCCCGGCATTTGGCTCCTTCCGACGACTGAAGAGACCCACACCTTCTCCTTCTACACCGGCTGATTCCGCAGTATGAGACCCCACGCTACCGGCCGCTCGAGCCGAAGCCACCGTCACCACGGTGCGAACCCGGCAACTCGTCCACCTCATGCCATTCCACCTCGTGCACCCGCTGAACAATCAGTTGCGCAACCCGATCGCCCCGTTGTAACCGCACGTCAATCGTCGGATCGGTATTCACCCCGATGACACAAATCTCTCCGCGATACCCCGCGTCGATTGTTCCCGGAGAATTCACGAGGGTGAACCCATAACGAGACGCCAAACCGCTTCGAGGATGCACGAGACCAACGAAGCCCGGCGGCAGGGCGATGGCCACGCCGGTGGGAATCATCTGTCGCTCTCCGGGCGCCAAGTGGACATCGTGACGGGCGAAAAGATCCCAGCCTGCATCACCGGGGTTGCCGCGACGCGGAGGCGGAAGATCCGGATCCAGGCGCCGAACAAGAATCCGGGCCGTCATCCGTTCGCCCACGGCGGGAGCGAGCCGGAAGCCAACACGCTTGTCATGGCACGCGACTGTACTGCCCGTCCACCCAGGGGCTGGGAAGATGACGGCGTGAAGCAGACGTACCGAGAGCGCGTGGTCCCCGGCGTGTGGTGGATCGTTGTCGCATTCCTCATCGTTGGAATGGTGTCTGTCGCGTATGGAGCGGCGCTCGGCACCGGTGTCGGCCTCGTTGTTCTTGCCGTCGGTGCGGGAATCGTCTTCGTAGGAACGCGAGCTGCGACCGACACGATCGTCATCGACGATGGTGAGTTGGGTGTCGGCCGTGCGCGTGTGCCCCTGCACGTCCTCGGCGCGGTCCGGGTTCTCACCAGTGATGATGTGGCTCGAGCCCGCCGCGGGTTCGACCCACACGTGACTGACACCGCATTCACGCGATTGCCACCATGGGGGCCATCGAACGCCGTCTGGGTCGAGGTGGTCGATAATTCCGACCCTCACAGCGGCTGGCTCGTCGCGAGTCGTCACGCCGACGACTTCGGTAGGGAGCTCACCGAAGCAATCGCCGCCCGTCACGGACGAACCGGTGAGTGACACTCCACTCGCACCCTGCCACCACGATCGGTGCACAGGTTCGTGGCTTCGCCACGGGAAAGGTGACCCAACGTCCCGAGATGCAGCACCATGCGCCACAGTTGGGTCATGAGCGCTTCTTCTACGCACGACAGCATCGCGAGCGGTTCCGGCGCCGCTGACCCCACTGCCCTGGATGCCCTGGATGCCCTGGATGCATCGGAGTCGACGGATTCAGCACAGGCATCCGCCAAAACACCAATGGCCAGTCTTATCGCTCCGATTGTTGCCCTGGGCGCAACGTATGTGGCACGCAAGACTCTGGCGTCGGCTTACCGTGCAGCGACAGGTGCCGCTCCCCCGTCCAACACGGACCGGACAGTTCCCCTGGGTCGCGTCCTGGCGTGGGCGGCGATCGGTAGTGCTACCGCCGCCGTTATCGAGGTCGTCGCTTTCCGTTCGATGGCTCGCTTCTTCGGCGAGTGATCGACGCAGCGATCAAGCGCAGTCCTTGCAGATAGGTCCACTCTTGCCCTCGTGATCGAGTTGGCTGCGGTGGTGCACCAGAAAGCACGACATGCAGGTGAACTCGTCCGACTTCTTCGGCACCACGGTCACAGTGAGGTTCTCGCTAGAGAGATCCGCCCCCGGAAGCTCGAGGTTTTCGGCGAGCTCAGCCTCATCGACATCCACGGCTGAGGCGGTCTTCTCCGCGCGCCGCGCCTTGAGCTCCTCAAGGCTGTCTTCGGCGAGTTCCTCGTCTGTCTTGCGAGGAGCGTCGTAGTCGGTGGCCATAGCCGGATGTCCTCCTGTTGGCGTTCTAGGGCGCAGATTGTGCCCTATCGCCCGCCCGTTCACCCGTTGACCCCCGGGCATGTCGCGTGGGTTCGCTCACAGCGTGACAATGGAGCCATGGCCCTTTACGCGCTCGGGGACAAAACTCCCGATATTGACCCTACGGCTTTCGTCCACCCGGACGCCGTCATCATCGGCGATGTCCGCGTGGGACCCGAGTCCTCGGTATGGCCGACTGCCGTTCTGCGCGGTGATCACGGCTCCATCGTCGTCGGATCTCAGACGTCGATTCAGGACGGCACGATCGTGCACTGCACCGACAAGCAGGACACGATCATCGGAGACCGCTGCGTGGTCGGGCACAACGCTCACCTGGAGGGATGCCGCGTCGAGGACGACTCGCTCATCGGATCCGGATCCGTCCTACTCCACCGAGTGCGGGTCGGCCCCCAAGCGCTCGTGGGGGCCGGCGCCGTTGTCTCCCCGGGCACGGTGGTGCCACCCCGCGCCCGCGCCCTCGGCGTTCCGGCTCGCATCACCGAGGATGTTGTGGATGCCGGTGAATTCGCCGCCAACGTTGACGTGTACTGCCACAACGCGCGCTGGTACGCCTCGGATATGCGGCGCCTTGACTGATGAAGCCCTGAGCGAACCGGATTATTCAGGCATCACGCTTGTTGATACCCAACCCGGCACTGCATTCATCAATCGCGCCTTGGAAGGCTGCCGCGATTCCCGGCACCGCGACAAGGAATGATCCTGGATCGTCCTTTGGGCCAAACGCGCCAATCTCTGCCCCCGCCTCGCGCGCGATGAGCAAGCCGGCCGCGACGTCCCACACATTCAGGTGCGCCTCGTAATACGCATCGGTTTGTCCGCTGGCGAGCCACGTGAAGTCGACCACCGCACATCCCGTTCGGCGGATGTCCCGCACCCGAGAGATGAGCCGTTGCACGATCAACGCCTGTTCTGCACGAATGTCAGGTTCATAGCAAAAGCCGGTCGCCACCATGGTCAGGCTTAGTGAGTCGCAGGCGCGGACGTGCAGCCGTTCACACACATCACCGACAACCCGCCAGGCACCGCCTCCTCGCATACCGATGAAGCCTTCGCCTGTCTCGGGAGTGACGATCACGCCGACAACCGTGGCACCGATGTCCTGATCCTCGGCCGCAACAGAGACACCCCACAAAGGAATCCGGTAGAGGTAGTTCACCGTTCCGTCGAGAGGATCAACAATCCAGCGGATTCCCGTTTCCGACGTTCGGTCGCTTCCCTCCTCGCCCATCAACCCGTCACCAGGACGCTCGCCCAGGAGGCGCTCGAACAAAAGGTGCTCGGCGGCCTTGTCCATTGACGTGACGACGTCCGTGGGTGTCGACTTGGACTCCACCGACAAATCATCAGGACGCTCGGTGAGCAGGAATCGACCCGCTTCCGATGCCGCTCGCCACGCCAGATCCGCCAACGGGTGCAACGCGAGCACCTCTTCGAGCGTGCGTGCCGGTGCATCGCTGGACGTCCCCATTGGTGCCCCTTTCGGAGATCGCAGAACTCCGTCGACTTCGAGACCGCACGTTAGTCTGCGCCACCATGACCAGTGACAGCGCGCATGGCTTTCGTCATGCACTCCGGCAACCGGGAGCCGTCACCTTCACCAGCGCCGGGCTCCTCGCCCGCCTACCGGTCGCGATGATTGCCCTGGCCACGGTCCTGCTGGTCAGCAACGTTTCGGGTTCGTACGGATACGCGGGCCTGCTGAGTGCTTTGTTCGCGGTCACCGCAGCTTTGGTAAGCATCGTCACCAGTCGATGGGCGGACTCCGTCGGACAGACAATCGTCCTGCGAGTACTTGGAGTACTGCACAGCGGCCTGATCGTTGCCTTCACCGCATCGATCGTCGTGGAAGCGCCCGTTGTATTGCAGATCGTCCTCGTGATCGCGGCAGGGGCAACCTCGCCCGCCATTGGTTCCTACGTGCGCGCGCGCTGGGCTGGGCTACCGGGTGAGCCATCGATCGCACGAGCCGGCTTCGCGTGGGAGAGCATCCTCGATGAAGTCATTTTTACGATCGGACCGCTCCTCACCACGTACGTTGCTTTCACCTACGGCCTGGCCACCCCTCTGTGGATTGCAGCCGGATGCGTCGCAGCGGGGTCCCTCTGGCTATCGACTGCGCGCCGGACAACCCCTCCCGTTGTGTCATCGCACACGGGTTCGCGCTCCCTCACTCGAGTTCTCCGCTCCCCCGGTCTTCGACCCGTTGTCCTATCCGGCCTCGGCCTCGGAGTTCTCTTCGGCTCACTGGACGTCGGGGTCGTTGCCTTCACCGCTGAGCAGGGCAGCGGCGAATTCGCGGGGATCGCGCTCGCGTGTTTCGCTGCTGCATCAATGGTCGGCGGAATTCTTTATGGCATCCGCCAATGGCCGGGATCGGTCCTTATGCACGCCCAAATTGCCGCCGCCGCAACGGCTGGGGTCATGCTGTTCGTGCCACTTGTCCCCGACAACACCACCCTCGCCATCGCTTCCGCCGCTGCCGGCTTCTGCATAGCCCCCACGTTGATTGGCCTGTTCACCCTTACCCGGGGCTTGGTGCCGGCCCGCAATGTGACCGAGGGCCTCACCTGGACAAACTCCGGACTCGCCACCGGCTTTGCCCTCGGATCAGCCGTCGCGGGCATCCTGGTCGACGCCTACGGACCGCGCTTCGGCCTGGGAACCGGGTTGGTCGGTGCCCTGTGTGCTGCGGCCGCCGTTCTTGTCAGGGCGGCCACCATCGGTCGAAATGTCGATCTGCTGCCGCAGACACCACCGCAAAGCCCACCGGCACCGGCATGGAACGACGACCCCGTCCCGGGGCCACATCCAGACGCCTAGGCACGAATTCCCCCGGCTACCTACCCGACCCAGCGGCACGCGGTAAGTTTCTGCCGTTGCGTATCGGGAGGTCACTCTGCAACCGTTGAGCCCGCGAGAGATTCAGGCACGCGTTCGCGCAGGCGCGTCGCCGGAAGTCGTCGCGTCGGAAACCGGTTGGCCGCTAGACAGGGTCACCCGCTACGCAGAGCCGCCCCTGGGTGAGCGTGCCTATATGGCCGAGCAGGCCCGCAACGTCGAGATTTCCCGGTCTCGAGGCGGATCGACTCTGCATCAATCCGTATGCACACGCCTGTCGGTAGATCCTGAAGGGGCGGACGTCACCTGGGATTCCTACCGCGCCGACGACGGCCGTTGGGTCGTCACGGCCTACCACGCACATCAAGGCGTGGGCACGTGGTACTTCGAGGCCGTTGGTCGAACCGTGCACCCCGCAGACGCATCCGCCCGCGCGTTGATGGGTGGTGGGCCCACCGAGGTAGCGGACGACGCACCACCACCACCGGCGCCGGAGCCGGTCGCCACACCGACTCCTCCGGCGGACGCCAACGAGCAGTCCGACACCACGACTGACGATGAGCCCCAGCAAGCGCCACGACCACGCCTGGTGTCCATTACGTCTGACCCGACCTCAGATCCCACCCCGGAGCCGACCTCCGATGAGATGTCCGCAGGTGAGGAGGTGTCGGACACTGCGACACCAGCGACGGCACAGGACACCCTGATTCCCGAAGACGCCGGGGCACCCAAGCGGGCCAAGCGCACGAAGAGCAAGCGAGGACGGGCGAGCGTTCCGAGTTGGGACGAGATCCTGTTCGGCGCAACGAAAGACAGCGAGTAGCGCTTAGCGGTCCCTCGGTCACTCCTCAAACGGGAGCGGCTGTCGCGAGATGTGTTCTACTCCAGCCTTCCGAGCGGTCAACTCGGCGCGGTAGTGGCGTCTGCAGAGAACCTCGTAGGCGATGGTGCCGGGTTCGCCATTGGCGGAGGACACATCGCCCACGAGCACCTGATCACCCTCGGTGGTCATCTCTCCATCGAGAGTTCGTGCGTTATGGATGGCGCGTGTTCCGCACCAGCACAGCGCCTCCACCTGCAGCACCTGCATCCGGTCGGCGAGCTCAACGAGGCGTTGCGATCCTGGAAAGAGCCGCGTCCGAAAGTCCGTGAGGATTCCGAAGGCATAGACATCGACAGCCAACTCATCGACCAGGCGTGCTAACTGCTCGACTTGCGCCTGGGTGTAGAACTGAGCCTCATCGCATATGAGGTAATCAATGCGCATACCCGTACTCAACTCATCGACGACGAACCGCCGGAAATCAAAGTCGTCTCCTACTTCGATGGCGGGTACGGCGAGCCCCAACCTGCTCGACAACATCGACTCACCCGCGCGATCCAGTCGCGTGAAGACGATGCCGGCCCGCCCTCGGGAGCCGTGGTTGTGATCGGTTTGCAGGGCCAGGGTGCTCTTGCCGCAATCCATCGTTCCGGCGTAGAACACGAGCTCAGCCACGGGTCGAATGCTGCCACAGCGTCGGCGAGCGGCTAACCCAGGATCAGGGCGGGTATGCGCCGCTCCGCATCGGTCAGGCCACCGTGTTGGCCCACCAGTGATGACAGGAGCGGATCGAAGGACCTGCTCGCCACGATGACCCCCGGCGATGGCAGCACGACAAGGTCACCAATCCGGTCGGCCATGTCAGGGTGAACGTCGCCGAATAGCCCCTCACCCACTGCTTCGTGGCGAGTGAGGACGCGAGCGCGTTCACCCAGCACGGTTGCCCAGCGATTCGCGACGTCGTCTATCTGTGAGGTGTAGAGGAAGCGAGCACGAGGCTCACCGGCTACGGCATCCACGTCCATCATCAATCGATGGTCATCTTCCATCCACAGCCGTTCGACGACGGTCTGCATTCCATGATCGGCGGTCACGATGAGCCGCCCATTGCTCGGTAGGGCCGAACGTAATGCGTCGATCAGCTCGTCTACGTCGGACGCTGCGGCTCGCCATTCATCGCTATCCACGCCGTACTCGTGCCCGGCCCGATCCAAGTCCGGCCAATACACATAGATCAGTTGGCGCCCCTGCCCGGCGCTTGAAATGGCTTCCGCTCGCTGATGGATGTTCTCAGCATCGAAGTAGTCGGCTCCGCGAAATGCAGCTCTGGTCAGCCCTGAATGCGCGTACGCCGACGGGCCGACGCTCAGGCAATCGACCCCCGATCGGTTGGCTTGCTCAAAAACCGTTGCCTCCGGCTGAACCGCGTGCGGTGATGGACTGCTGCCCCAGCGCAAGGGGGTGAGTACCTCGTGAGTGTCCGGGAGCAGGAAGGTCGCACCGAGCATCCCGTGGCGTCCGGGGTGCAGGCCCGTCCCCAAGGTGACCAAACCCGTCGCTGTCGTCGAGGGGAACGGCGCTTCCACCCATCCGCCCCCAGCGTCGAGCAGGGAAGGGAAGATCTCAGGATGATCCTCGATGGCCGTGGCTCCGAGGCCATCGACGAGGCACACCACCGCGCAGTCTGTTTCTCCCACACCGAGAGCGTCATGACAGTCCGGCACACCCACAGCAGCGGCAGCCGAGGTCATCACATCACCGAGTCCCACTCCGGGGAGAATTGTCACGACGAGGGTCGAGTCGCAGTCGCCTCCGAGAGCGCGCCGGCGAAACTGAGAACCTGGGCCACCACGTCCGCTCCGTCCGCAGCCTCAGAGACACGCACAGCGAGATCATCGTTGCTTGAGGTTCCCGTGAACCCGTGATCTGCCTCGCACGAGGGGTCCTGACAGCCGGCGGGTTCGAGATCGATCCGACTGACCGCGCCCCATCCGATGGTGAGTACGACTTCCGCCGTTGGCCCTCCGGGTCGGTGATCAGCTGGATTCGACACGACACGCGTCACCACGACGGAATCCACCCGCTCCAACCGCACCGCTTCGGTTGACGCTGTCGCGTAGTGCAGTTCTGCATCCTCGCCCGAGTGTTCGTCGACGTGACACACGATCAATCGGTTTGCGGTCAGGACCAGCACGGTCACATGCCGCCGCAACTCATCACGATCAAAGGTCGCCTCGTGGTGAACGACATAACTGATGACTTCCTCGCTGCCGAGCGCGGTGTCGAGGGCCTCCCCCACGATCTCCGGGTAGTAGCCACTTCGCTGAATATCGGCGCGCAGCGCCACGCCCGGGCCCGACTGACTCATAGACCCATGCTGCCAGATACGAGTAGTGTCCTGGCGTGCTGTCTGACTCCTCTCCCATTCACCTTCATCCGAGCGTCGAGGAAGCCATTCGAGGCGAGTCTCCCGTCGTCGCATTGGAATCCACCATCATTAGCCATGGATTGCCGCGGCCGGAGAACATTCGTGTGGCCCGAGAAATCGAGACCATCGTCGCCGCCAACGGCGCAACACCGGCCACGATCGCCATTCTCGACGGCGAAATCTACGTGGGACTGACGAACGACCAACTCGAATCCATCGCAAACCGTGACGACGTCGTCAAAGCCAGCGTGCGAGATCTGCCCGTTGTCCTCGCACGCTCAGGAACCGCCACAACAACGGTCGCCGCAACCAGCATCATCGCGCAACGCGTCGGCATCGAAGTGTTCGCGACCGGAGGTCTGGGCGGTGTCCACCGTCAGGCTCGAGAGACCTGGGATGAATCCGCTGACCTCACCACGCTCGGGAACACGCCCATCACGATCGTGTGTTCGGGTGTCAAATCGATCTTGGACGTCGGCGCCACCCTCGAACGACTCGAGACGCTCAACATCTGCCTGGTCGGGTACCGCACGGAGCGCTTCCCCGGTTTCTATCTCGCGGACTCCGGACACCCGATGGGCTGGCAGGTGGTCGAACCGAGCGAAATCGCCGACATCATGGCTGCACGTCAACGCTTGGATCTCAACTCAGCCCTCATCGTCGCCAATCCCATCAGTCCAGAGCACGAGCTTGACCCCGACCTGCACGATGCGACGTTGAACGAAGGGCTGCGCCTGGCGAGCGAGCAGCACATCACCGGGAAAGACGTCACACCTTTCTTGCTCGATCATTTCCATCGTGCGACCCACGGCGCCAGCTTGGAGGCCAACGCTGCGCTCATCATCGCCAATGCCGGGCTTGCCGCTCGTATCGCCTGTGCTCGGGCATTGGGCTGACGCACAGCAGATTGGGAAGAGGCACCTCGTGGTCGACACAGTTTTTGTCGTTATCGGGGACGTCATGGTCGACGACATTGCACCCCTGGAGACACCGCTCGTCCTCGATCACGACAACCCCGTCCACTTCCATCGGATTTTCGGCGGCCAAGGGGCGAACACGTCCGCCTGGCTCGCAACCCAGACCCGTGGCTCCGGCCACGGCGCTGTGCACCTCATCGGCGCGGTGGGCGCTGACAGTGAGGCCGCGTGGGTCACGGAGCAACTTGTTGCCCGCGACATCACCCCCCGGGTGCAGACGACCGACGATCCCACCGGACGGTGCGTCATCGTCGTGGCGCCCGACGGCGGGCGCACCATGTATCCGGATGCGGGCGCCAACGCATCCATGGCTCTCGACCACGTCCGTGAACAGTTCCAACACGTTCTCGCAACGATGCCTCCCCCGGCACGCTGTCACGTGCACGTGTCCGGCTACTTTCTCGCGCGACTCCCCGATGTGGCCAAAACGTTCCTGCACGACCTCCCCGACGACGTCACTGTCAGTATCGATGCTTCCGCTCTGGTCCTCGACGCTCAGCAACGACTCGACCTCCTTCAGGTCGCGGCCTCCTGCCACGTCTTTGTGGCCAACCGGGTCGAGTTGACCACCGTGGTGAACACCCGCGGCGCACATCCTGTGACCGAGGGCCAGGGGAGCAACGTTCCTGCAAGCGTCGAGGGCCGCCTCGAGGAATCTGTGGACGCGATGATCAGCCAGATGGGCTTCGACGGCGTGCTGGTTGTCAAAGACGGATCGAATGGCGCTCATGCTGTCCACCGTGGGGCCTGGCTTCACGTACCCGCGCGCGACGTCGTGGCAGTGGACACCACCGGGGCTGGCGATGCCTTTACCGCTGGCTTTCTCGCGGAATGGACCTCCTCACCAGCTCCGGTCGCGTCCCGCATGACCGATGAAGCCCTCATCGCGGCCCTCGAGGCCGGCACGGACCTCGCGGCGCAGGCCGTCACCCGGACCGGCGGCAACCCGGGCTAGTGAACAACAGACACAACTGGGTATCGCCCGGGCGCCTGACGCCGCGACACGCCAGACCAGCACACACGCGGCGGGCGTCATTGCTGACCGAACCAGGCACGCTCCGGTAGACAAGGACCCATCAACCATCACCCGGGCCACGGCGCGGGCACTCCACCACACGGGATGACGGAGAGGACGGTGCACGTCAGTGGCGGGTAAGCCGGCACGCAAGACCACTCGACGACGTTCTGCTCAGTCCACGACCGCCGGTGGCCGGATTCTTGATACCGACGTCTCCGAGGAAATGAGCGCGTCCTTCCTGGAGTACGCATATTCGGTCATCTACTCCCGAGCCCTACCGGACGCTCGCGACGGCCTCAAACCCGTGCAGCGTCGCATTCTTTTCCAGATGGCCCAAATGGGCTTGCGCCCCGACCGGGGACACGTGAAGAGCGCCCGAGTGGTCGGAGAGGTCATGGGCCGCCTTCACCCGCACGGTGATTCGGCTATCTACGACGCGATAGTCCGGCTCGCCCAACCCTTCACCTTGCGTCTGCCCCTGGTCGACGGACACGGCAATTTCGGTTCTCCCGATGATGGACCGGCCGCCATGCGTTACACCGAGGCACGTTTGGCCGAACCGGCTCTGGAATTGACCGCCGGACTCGACGAGGACGTTGTTGATTTTGCTCCGAACTACGACGGGCGAGAGCGCGAACCCATCGTCTTGCCCGCTGCTTTTCCAAACTTGCTCGTCAACGGTGCCAGCGGTATCGCCGTCGGCATGGCTACCAATCTTGTTCCGCACAACCTCGGCGAGGTCATTGCCGCGGCACGACACCTACTGGAGAACCCGGCTGCGGACGTCCATGAACTGATGGCTTTCGTTCCCGGCCCCGACTACCCCGGGGGCGGCGAGATCATCGGACTCGACGGTGTTCGCGACGCGTACACCACTGGCCGTGGATCGTTCCGTCTGCGGGCAACCACGACCGTCGAGAACGTCACGCCGCGCCGCCGCGGAATCGTCGTGACATCCCTTCCCGCAGGGGTTGGACCGGAACGGGTCATCGAGCGCATCAAGGATCTCGTGCAGTCCAAGAAGTTGACCGGCATATCCGACGTCGTCGACCTGACAGACGGAGAATCAGGGCTTCGACTGATCATCGAGCTCAAGAGCGGAATTGCTCCCGAACCGATGCTGGAGCAGCTCTTTCGGATGACTCCCCTTGAAGACAGCATCACGATCAACGCGGTCGCTCTCGTCGATGGTCAACCGCAAACCCTGGGACTGAGGGACATGCTGGAGCAGTTCGTCACCCATCGATGCGAGGTCGTTCGCCGTCGCAGTGAATTCCGTCGGCAAAAGGCCGTTGACAGATTGCACTTGGTGGACGGTCTGCTCGTGGCCATCGTCGACATCGACGAAGTCATCGAACTGATTCGCGCCAGCGACAATGCCGCGGAGGCGAAGGATCGCCTCATGACGGTCTTCGATCTCACCGAGGTGCAAGCCACCTACATCTTGGACATGCCCCTGCGACGCCTGACGAAGTTCAGTCGGATCGAACTCGAGGCGGAAGCAGACGAACTACGCTCATCAATCGACGATCTGCACGCCATCGTGACGGACGACGACCGGTTGCGCGATGTTGTCTCCACGGAGTTGGCTGAGGTGAACGCCGCCCTGGCGACCCCGCGACGCACCCAGTTGCGCGAAGGGGCGGCAGCGAGCGTCACCAAAGCGGCCAAATCCCCCACCGCCTCGCAGAGCAGTGAGGCAACTCTTGAGGTCAAGGACGAACCGTGCATCGTTTTGCTTTCGAGCGCTGGATTGATCGCCCGCACCTCAGCGGTCACACCCGCAGCGGCATCAGATGACAGCCGATCTATTCACGACGTGATCACGTCCACATCTCCGGCCACCACGCGAGGCGCCGTCGGTGCACTGACCACCACCGGACGGGTGGTTTCCCTCGACGTCGTCGACCTACCCTCAATTCCCCCCGTTGCACACATCCCGTCTCTCGCCGCCGGTGCACCCCTAGGTGCCTTCGTTGATCTCGAGCCTCACGAGCGTGTCGTAGGCCTTGCTCCGGTGGACGGCACCGCGACAGTGGCGCTCGGTACCCGGGGCGGCGTTGTCAAGCGCGTGACCGTGCCCGCACCGTCGGCGCGTACGCGGTCGGCATCGATCATTGCCTTGGATGATGGCGATCTGGTGGTGGGAGCCACCTTCACCCCCGAGGCGATGGCCGAGAACGCTCGCCTGGCATTCGTGACATCAGAGGGCAACGTGCTGACCTTTCCTGCAGCCTCGGTCCGAGTACAAGGTGCCGGCGCCTCCGGGATGGCGGGCATCTCGATGCCGAGCGATGCACGAGCCGTCTTCTTCGGCGCCGTTGCTGGCGCCAGTAACGGCGGAAACCAGGCCATGGTGGGGACGCTGGCGGGGTCGTCGAGCGCACTGCCGGGGACCGAACTCGGGTCCGTCAAGATCAGCCCCTTGTCGGTTTTTCCCGATAAGGGTCGAGCAACGAAGGGGGTGCGCTGTCACAAACTTCGGGCGAGTGAGGACGAGATCGCCCTCGCGTGGGTGGGGCCCGGCCCTGTTCGAGGGGCCACCGCGGCGGGAAAGCCCGTGACGCTGCCCGCACCCACCGACAAGCGAGACGCCACCGGTACTGCCCCGAGCGCCCCTGTCGCTGCGTTTGGCGGGACCATCGGTTCATGACCTCCACCGACGCACCGTGCTCTCAGCGCTCTGTTGACATCCACGAGCCCCTCGCCGGATCGGCTCCATCGGCAACAGCGTGGATCGTCGTGGAACATCCCGGTCCGTGGGGTCGGGACGCACTCGAGGACTCGGGGCTCAACAGTGATTGCGTCGAGCACCTGCGCACAGCTCTCGACACGCATGGAGTGCGCACCATCCTGGCTCGGCCCAGCGGCGCGCGACGCGCTGGCGCTCGTGACGAACCGAGCACAACCGACAATGCCGACGTTCCCTCACCGCTGCGCCACGTGTGGGTGGCGGCCTGCGGCCCCTCGGGAGGCATCGGCCGGCACGGCCAGATGTCGGACGTGTCCGAGCTGCTGCAGTGGGATCTCGAAGCCCTTGGTCAGGGCGTCCTACCGGACTTCGGCCTGCCGATGGAAGAAGCCTGGGAGTTCGTCTGTACACATGGCAAGCGGGACGTGTGTTGCGCGACGTCGGGCCGTGGGTACGCCCTCGCCAGGCAAGCGGCTGCCCCCGATGCTCACGTGTGGGAATGCAGCCACTTGGGAGGACATCGGTTCGCCCCGACATGTCTGTTTCTCCCCTCCGGGCGGCTCTACGGTCGTCTCGACGCTGCCGAGTTCTCCCCAGCCGGTAGCGAACCGTCCGCAGACTTTCTGCGGGGCGCCAGCTACCTGAGCCCCGCTGCCCAAGCCGCCGACCAAGCGGTGCGCTCGACCCTCGCGATGCCTGCCAGTGCGTCTACGCACCTGACAGAGTCGAACGGCCTGAACAACGACCTCAACGATGGCCTGAAGGACGCCTCCACAACCGTGACCGTGCGAACACCGGAGCAGGGGACTTGGCGTGTGACGTGTACGGCCAACACGATCGAAGCGCCCGCCTCCTGCGGTGC
This sequence comes from Candidatus Nanopelagicales bacterium, assembly GCA_012103605.1. GTDB lineage: Bacteria > Actinomycetota > Actinomycetes > S36-B12 > S36-B12 > S36-B12. The sequence continues at coordinate 6,503 of WLWL01000009.1, read as the reverse complement.
CCCGCCCACCATGCGCACCGTGTGGCAGGCTGAGATTGCCGGTGCCCCCTCCGAAACGCACCCTGACACCCCTTAGGCGGACCTGTGGCTGTTGAGTCGAACGTGACCGAACTTCACACACTTCCTGATGTCACCCTCCCGAATCTCGACGGCGAACCCACGTCGGTCAGATCGCTCGCTCAGGGCCGGCCGTGCGTTGTCGTCTTCGCGTGCAACCACTGCCCGTACGTCCAATCGGTGGAAACTGAATTGGGAGCAATCGCCGATGCCCATCCCGACGTCGCCTGGGTAGCCATTTGCAGCAACGACGTCGAAACGCATCCCGATGATGACGTTCCTGGACTGCGCGATCAGGCAACGCGAGCGGGGTGGCATTTCGATTACCTTGTGGATACCAGCCAGGATGTGGCGCGCACCTTCGGCGCTGTCTGCACTCCGGATTTTTTTGTTTTCGATGCCGCGGGGAATCTCACCTACCGGGGTGCCATGGATGACGCGCGCCCAAGGCAACCACAACCGGTGGATGGTGCTCACCTACTGTCGGCCGTCGAGGCGGCACGCTCGGGTCAGACGTACACCGGTGGCAAGCCGTCGATGGGCTGCGGCATCAAGTGGCGTGAGCAGTAGCGGAGATCGCGAGCAATTCCGCGGTAGAGGAGACAGTCTCCCGGGGCCGGCCCTGTGCGGCGCCATGCTCCTTTTCCTTCGCATCGATAGCCCGCCACCCCGCAACATCCACCGGCACAATGCCTCGATCGGCAAGTGAACCGACCACAGCCGATCCGTCCGCGGGCGTGAGCAGCCCCGCCTCACGATCTGCCAGCACCGACGCGACGGTTCCCACCGCGCACTTCTTGTTGGTACCGATGATCCCGGTCGGTCCCCGCTTGATCCACCCCGCGACGTACACACCGGTAAGGGCCGTGTCCCCGTCTAGCACTCGGCCGTCGACGTTGGGAATCACATTGTTGCCTGAGTCGAAGGGGACATCGGGCATCGGTTCACCGCGGTAGCCCACACTCCGGACCACCAGATCAACGTCCAGATCTTCGAACTCGCCGGTTCCTTCTAACCGCCCTTCAGAGGTCAGGCGTGTCCGCTCCAGCTTCAGTCGTTCGACACAGTCACTTCCATCGATACCAACCGGACGGGAGAAGAAACGCATGTCGATGGAACGCTCGGCATCCTGTCGGGCCGGCCGCTCAATCCACTCCCGCAGCACCCCCACATTTCGCGAGGCAACCTTGTTGTCTGCCAGCTGTCCTTCGCTCCACTCATCGAGATCGAGATCAGGGCCTCGAACCTCCACGGATGCCTCGGCCAGCTCACCAAGTTCTTTCAGCTCCTTGGTCGTGAAAGACGCCTGGACCGGACCACGCCGCCCCACCAGAACGACTCGTCGAATCGGCGCATCGCGGAGGGTGTCCAGGACGTGCCGTGGCATATCGGTCTGCGCAAGCTCATCTTCGGACTTACTCAACACCCGCACGACATCCACGGCGACGTTGCCGACACCGATGACGGCAACGGATGACACCTTGGGCAACTGGGCATCGAAGTCGGGGCCCGAATAGTCGGGGTAGCCCGTATACCAGGCAACGAAATCGGTCGCCGCGACGCTTCCGGCGAGGTCTTCGCCTTCGATCCCCAGACGCCGATCCGAGGATGCACCGTAGGTCAGAATCACCGCCTCGTAGCCAGACCTCAATTCCTCGATCGAGATGTCGCGACCGACCTCGACATTCCCGAAGAAGCGAATCCCGGGCTTGTCCCAGACCTGATCGAGCGTGTCGCGCACCGACCGGATGCTGACGTGGTCCGGGGCTACGCCGTAACGGACCAGCCCGAAGGGCACAGGCAACTTGTCGAAGACGTCAACCTCGAGACCCTGCTGCAGCAGGGCGTCTGCCGCATACATCCCGGAGGGACCTGACCCCACGACGGCGATTTTTGACGTCACGCATCTACCGTAGTCAACGTTCCCTCGTGTACGTCGTAGATCGCTCCCGCCACGACCACCTCTTCCGGCAAGAACGGGAATGTTCTGATCCGCGTGACATCTGACATCAGCGCTAGGCGTTGATCCGACACCGTGCGGATCTCGAGTGAACGGGAATCGATCCCCGAGGCGTCGAATATCGCTTCGTGTACGGCGGCTTCGTCTCCACTGGCCATCCGGCAATCCGTGTGCGGCATCACGAGAATTCGATTCACGCCCAGAAGGCTGGTCGCAAGGACAAGCGCCCGAAGCACGTCCACGGTGACGCGGGCACCCGGGTTTCGCAAAATCTTGGCATCCCCCACGCGCATTCCGACCACGGCCAGAGGGTCGATCCGTGCGTCCATACACGTGACGATGGCCAAACCCTTGGCTGCAGGCCCCGTTGCGTTCGGGGTGTCGAACGTAGACGCGAATGCGCGGTTCGCCTCGAGGACGTCCTGAAACTCAGCGCTGGGGAACGGTCGCTGCGTCGGGTCGAGCATGGACGCTTCCTCCTTTCACACGGGCCCGAGCGTGGGTCCGCATCAACTCGCGACATTCTGGCAGGGCATCACGTAATCCCGGTGAGAGGCTCAGGTATCGATTCGCGTTCGATCCAGTTCCCGCGCACCCGCGATGATGAAATCTTTGCGCGGTGCCACGTGCTCCCCCATCAACAGATCGAAGACCCCCGCCGATTCGGTCCCATCGCCCACCGTCATGCGCCGCAGCGTGCGCTTCGCTGGATCCATCGTGGTCTCGCGCAATTGACCGGCATCCATCTCACCAAGACCCTTATACCGCTGCACAGGCTCCTTCACGCGCTTGCCTTTGGATGTGGCCGTCTTGACGATGGATTGCATCTCCTTGTCGGAGTACGAATACACCACCTCGCTTCCCTTCCCACCTTTTCCGAGGATTTCGATCCTGTGGAGCGGTGGTACGGCCGCGAAAACCCTTCCGTCCTCGAGAAGGCCCGGCAGGTATCGATGGATGAGCGTGAGCAGCAGGCACCGAATGTGTGCTCCATCGACGTCGGCATCCGACATCAAGATGATCTTGTCGTAGCGGACGCTGCCGAGGTCGAAGCTTCGACCCGATCCGCCACCGATCACTTGAATAATGGCCGCGCATTCAGCGTTCTTCAACATATCCGCAAGCGAAGCCTTCTGAACATTCAAGATCTTGCCTCGAATGGGCAACAGGGCCTGAAAGTCTGCATCTCGAGCACTTTTCGCCGTGCCTAGTGCGCTATCGCCCTCGACGATGAAGAGCTCGGTCCCGTCAGCCTCGCTGCGTCGGCAATCGACGAGCTTGGCCGGCAAGGTGGAGGTTTCCAGTGCCGATTTACGACGCTGAGTGTCCCGATGTGCGCGCGCGGCAACTCGGGTCCGCATGGCTGCAGCAACCTTGTCGAGCACCGCACGCGCGGCAGCCTTCTCACCCCGGGGGGGCTTGGTGAACCACTGCCCCAACTCTTTGGTGACCACGTTGCCGACGATCCTGCTCACCGCGGGCGTCCCGAGAACCTCTTTCGTCTGACCCTCGAATTGCGGCTCAGCAAGCCGGACGGTGACAACGGCTGTCAGTCCTTCGATGACGTCGTCCTTAGTAACTGAGGCTTCTGAAGACTTGAGAATGCGGGCCTTCTTCAACTGATCGTTCACGACCTTGACAAGCGCTCGTTCAAAACCGGCGACGTGCGTGCCTCCCTGAGAGGTAGCGATCACATTGACGAAACTCCTGGTGGTGGCGTCGTATCCCTCATCCCACTGCAGGGCAATGTCCACGCCTAGTTCTCGTTCGACATCCCGGGACGTCATGTGACCTTTGCCATCGAGAACGGGCACCGTCTCGTGGAAGTTCCCACTGCCCCGCAATCGAATCACCGAGCACACCCTCGCTCCCTCCGCGAGGTACTCGACGTATTCGGTTATGCCGCCCTTGTGCACCAGGGTCTCTTCCCAGATATCGCTTTCGTCCCGTTCGTCGCGCAGCGTGATCGACAGTCCAGGAACCAGGAAACTGCTTTGCACCGCCCGCTCTCTGAGTGTGACCCTGTCGTAGTCGGCATCCTTGGTGAACACTTGCGGATCGGCCCACCACCGCACCCGAGTGCCTGTTCTCGTCCGCGGTGCCTTGCCCACCACGTTCAGACCCTTGGCTCGTTGGAACTCCGCGTCCGGCCCGGTGCCCTCGAACACTCCCGGCACACCACGACGAAAGGACATTCCATGGGTCTTTCCTGACCGGTCCACCTCCACGTCCAGTCGGGAACTTAAGGCGTTCACTACCGAAGCACCCACACCGTGCAAGCCGCCGGACGCCGTATACGACCCGCCACCAAATTTGCCTCCGGCGTGCAATTTGGTCAACACGAGCTCCACACCGGACAACTTGGTCTTTGGCTCCTTATCGACCGGGATACCTCGTCCGTTGTCACTGACAAGGACCGACCCGCCGGCCTCCAAGACCACCTCAATCTTGCTGCAATGCCCCGCCAGCGCCTCGTCCACGGAGTTGTCGAAAATCTCCCACAAGCAGTGCATCAGCCCGCGGCCATCGTTGCTTCCGATATACATGCCGGGCCGCTTGCGCACCGCATCGAGGCCCTCAAGAACCGCCAGATCCCGGGCCGAGTAGGCCCCGGTGGTCTTCTTCGCCGCCATTTCGTGAACGCTATCGCCACTAAGCGGCACTTACGCGGATCGGCTCGCTGCCGGTCACCCCCTATTCAGCTGCACGCACGGGGTGGTCGCCAGCCACGCCGACCCGTTTCGCCACCGGCGAATTCAGTGTTTAGAACAGGGCGAAATCGGGAATACCGTGCAAGACTGAGAATCACCAGGTGACATCCCGCAGGTGCACCGCGATCAGGAGGTCTGATGACTACAACGCTCACAGCCCCAACACTCAGCGCGGCTGACCGCTGCGATCGATGTGGTGCTCAAGCGTACGTACGCGTCTTACTTCCTGGCGGAGCCGACCTGCAGTTCTGCGGTCACCATTGGAGTCGACACGAAGAGGCCCTGCGACCCAAGGCCGAGGACATCATCGACGAGACACACCGGCTTGACGCGGGTGTGCCGGCGGATGGAACCGACGCACCGCAGGACTGAATCACGGGACACCCCGAGGTACTAGTCGAGGTAGTCGCGGAGCACCTGTGAACGTGATGGGTGGCGAAGTTTCGACATCGTCTTCGATTCGATCTGCCGAATCCGCTCCCGAGTGACCCCGTAGACCTTGCCGATCTCGTCTAAGGTCTTTGGCTGCCCATCCGTAAGCCCGAAACGCATCCGGACCACGCCAGCTTCCCGATCGGAAAGTGTCTCGAGAACCGATTCGAGTTGCTCCTGCAGCAACGTGAATGAGACAGCGTCACTCGGGACGATGGCCTCCGAGTCCTCAATCAGGTCTCCGAACTCGCTGTCTCCCTCTTCTCCGAGCGGGGTGTGCAGCGAAATCGGTTCGCGTCCATACTTCTGCACCTCGACGACCTTCTCCGGGGTCATATCGAGTTCTCTGGCTAACTCCTCCGGCGTGGGCTCGCGACCGAGGTCCTGCAACATTTGCCGCTGAACCCGCGCCAACTTGTTGATGACCTCCACCATGTGAACGGGGATTCGGATAGTCCGTGCCTGATCGGCCATGGCACGGGTGATTGCTTGGCGGATCCACCACGTCGCGTAGGTGGAAAACTTGTACCCCTTCGTGTAGTCGAACTTCTCCACCGCCCGGATCAGGCCAAGGTTGCCCTCCTGGATGAGATCCAAGAACAGCATGCCGCGACCGGTGTAGCGCTTCGCGAGTGACACCACGAGGCGAAGGTTCGCTTCTAGTAGATGGTTCTTGGCTCGGCGACCATCGGTGGCGATCCACTCCAGATCGAGCCGCGTTTTCTTATCGATCTTCTTCGTCTCGGCGAGCATCTCCTCCGCGAACAGCCCAGCTTCGATGCGCTTGGCAAGTTCCACCTCTTGCTCGGCGTTCAGCAGGGCGACCTTGCCGATCTGCTTCAGGTAGTCCTTCACCGGATCGGCCGTTGCACCGGCAACGGTCACCGTCTGGACAGGCTCGTCGGTGTCATCCACGTCCGAGAGCACAAACTCCGCACCCTCGGGATTCTCCGAACTCTCGTCCTTGCTCTCCTCGGACTTCACTTGGGCGAGGTCCACCTCAAGATCGGCCTCAAGTTCGGCTTCCAGCGTCGCAGCCTTCTTCAGATCCGGTTCCTCACCTGACTCGACCTCAACAACCTCTCCATCCAGCTCCACCACCTGGACGGTTTGCTCCTCACCCGAGCCCTTCTTCGCGGCGGTCTTCTTGACCGGCGCCTTCTTCGCGGGCGCCTTCTTCGCGGGCGCCTTCTTGACGGGCGCCTTCTTCGCGGGCGCCTTCTTGACGGGCGCCTTCTTCGCCGGAGCCTTCTTTGCGGCGGTCTTCTTGGCCGGAGCCTTCTTCGCGGCGGTCTTCTTGACGGGCGCCTTCTTCGCCGGAGCCTTCTTTGCGGCGGTCTTCT
>WLWL01000070.1 GCA_012103605.1 Candidatus Nanopelagicales bacterium | reverse complement strand
GACTCGTCCGTCACCTGATCGTCATCGTCGAGACCGTCGACAGCTCCGAACCAGATGTCCTCGCCGACGGCGAAACGGCAGATCAGCACCGCCCCACCCTAATGACGAACGGGCCTCACGCCTGCGGGCGCATCAAGCCGTATGTCAACGCATCTTCGAGCGCCCGCCATGAGGCTGCGATGACGTTCTCGTGCACCCCGAGCGTGGTCCACTCCCGCTTTCCGTCGGAGGTCGACACGAGAACGCGGGTCACACTCGCGGTACCGGAGGTGTCGGCGTCGCTCTTCTCGAGGATGCGGACCTTGTAGTCGATGAGCTCGAGTGGCTCGAGTTCCGGATGCAGGGATGTCACGGCCGAGCGCAAGGCCTTGTCCAGGGCGTTGACCGGTCCATTGCCTTCGGCAGTGCTGATCATGCGTTCTCCGTTGGCGCGGACCTTCACGGTTGCCTCGGTGCGCACGTCACCGGAGGCGTCCTGCTCGACGATGGTCCGCCACGACTCCACCTCGAATCGAGATTCACTGTCGTCGGAGCCCATGAGAATCAACTCGAACGATGCGTCGGCGGCCTCGAAGGTCCAGCCCTTGGACTCCAGATCTTTGACCGTTTCCACGATGTGGGTGACCCGCTCGGCGTCGCCGGCGATGTCGTAGCCGAGTTCCTTGCTCTTCATCTCCACCGAAGCCCGACCCGCCATCTCGGTCACCAGCACCCGCTGATCTCCACCAACGAGGGCGGGGTCGATGTGGTTGTAGAGCTCTGGATTCACCTTCAGCGCTGACGCGTGCAGACCAGCCTTATGGGCGAAGGACGAGACGCCGGCGTAGGCCTGATGGGTGTCGGGGGCGATGTTCGCAATTTCTGCGATCGCGTGCGAGATACGCCGAGTCTCCGCCAACTTGCCCTCGGGTAGACATTCGATACCCATCTTCAGCTGAAGGTTGGCCACAACCGGGAACAGGTCCGCATTGCCGGTGCGCTCTCCGTACCCGTTCGCGGTGCATTGCACATGCGTCACTCCCGCTGCCACGGCGGTGACCGTGTTGGCCACCGCGCTGGCGGTGTCGTCTTGGCAGTGGATCCCTAACCGAACGCCGGATCGGGAAGCCACATCCGCCACGATCTCGGCAATCCCCAACGGCAGCATTCCGCCATTGGTGTCGCACAAAACGCCAACATCGGCGCCGGACTCGGCGGCGGCGACCAGCAGGCGCACTCCGTAGTCGGGGTCGTGCTTGTACCCGTCGAAGAAGTGCTCCATGTCTATGAAGACCCGCCGGCCTTCACTGACGAGGAAGGCAACGGTGTCTCGGATCATCGACTCGTTCTCTTCGAGCGAGGTTTTCAGGGCTTGCTCCACGTGCCACACGTCGGACTTCGCCACCAGGGTGATGACCGGGGCACCGGAGTCCAGCAGGGCCCTTACCTGTTGATCCTCGGTCACTGCCACCCCTGCCTTGCGGGTGGCGCCGAAGGCGACCAACTGCGCATGCGTGAGCGAGAGTTCGTTTTGCGCTCGTGCGAAGAACTCGGTGTCTTTGGGCAGGGCGCCGGGCCATCCGCCCTCGATGAAGCCAACGCCGTAGTCATCGAGCAGCCGGGCCACCGCCAGTTTGTCGACGACTGAGTAGGAGATGCCCTCGCGCTGAGCACCATCGCGCAGCGTCGTGTCGTAGACGTGAAACGCATCGCGCTCAGGAAGGCGCTCGGGAAGGCGCTGGGGAAGCGATGACGTACTCATTTCTCCTTCTCTCCCACCATCAAAAAAGCCCCTCGCTTGGCGAAGGGCAGCGCGTCGAGAAAATTCGACGCGCTAAGTAATGATGATGATGCTGGTGATGACTGTGTTACGCACGAGACACATCCTGCCATACCCCGCAAAGGCGCAGGGTGGTGTTGGTGAAACTGAGGAATTTCTAATGGCCCGTTCGCGGACGAGCCCTCGAACCTGCACTTTCCCCTGACGACCCGAGGGAGATCAACGCCGCCCGCACTATTCGGCGATCCGCAGGTGGACGTGGCACACATCCCCCACTCCCAGCCCTTCAGCCGCACGCACCGGCTTCTTCAGCGGTAGGAGGAAACTGCCTAACTCCTTGCTGGGAAAGACCGATGTTCCCCAGGAGCTCGATCCGATTGTGACGTCGACGCGGAGGGACCCGAAGCCACCTCGACTGATCGGCATATCTTCGATCTCATCGGCCACATCCTGCGGAAGCGTGAGGAAGTGCCATGCGGCGTCGGACTTCCACAGCCACACCTCGGCCTCGAAGTCCCATTCCACGGCGGGGCCCGATCAGCAGATCGCGTGCAGCCAGTTGTGGCGGTCGGGAATCACTCCGGTCTGGATATCAAGCAGTTCCTGGCGTAGGCGCGACGTCACCGGCCCGGTGCCGCCATCAGCCACGGCCCAGGATCCATTGGTCCGTGACTTGACCTCTCCAACCGGTGTGATCACGGCCGCGGTCCCGCAGGCGAACACCTCGGTGATCTCGCCGGACTCGCAGCCCGCCTTCCAGTCCTCCACGCTGATCTGACCCTCATCAGCACGCATCCCCAGATCCGAAGCAACGGTCAAGAGTGAATCACGGGTGATGCCCGGTAGCAGCGAACCGGTTAAGCGCGGGGTGACCAACCGTGCGGAGTCTCCCGACCCGTACACGAAATACAGGTTCATCCCGCCCATTTCTTCGATCCACCGGCGTTCGGCAGCGTCCAACCACACGACCTGATCGCAACCGTGCTGGGAAGCCTCTGCCTGCGCGATCAACGACGCCGCATAGTTTCCCGCGCACTTGGCTTCTCCGGTCCCTCCCGGGGCCGCGCGAACGTAGTCATCGGACAACCACACGCTCACCGGCTTGAGGCCCTTGGGCCAATAGGCGCCGGCCGGGGACGCGATCAACAGGTATTCGTAGCTGTCTGCCGGCTTGACTCCCAGACCGATCTCGGTCGAAAACATGAAGGGTCGAAGGTAGAGAGTCTTCTCTGCGTCATGGGGAACCCACTCGTGGTCTTGGCGGACCAGCGCTTCAATGCTGGCAACGAACAATTCCTCGGGAAGTTCCGCCATCGCCAAGCGTCGAGCAGACGCTGCGAACCGCTGAGCATTCTTGAACGGCCGGAAAGTCTTGATCGAGCCATCCGCGTGCCGGTACGCCTTTAACCCCTCGAAGATCGCCTGGCCGTAGTGGATGAAGTTTGTAGCGGGATCCAAAAGCAAGGGTCCATAGGCGACGAGTTCGGCGTCATGCCAGCCCTTGTCGGCCGTCCACTTGGCTCGGACCATGTTGTCGGTGAAGTTGCCGCCAAATCCAGGATTCGCCAAGATCGCGTCTCGCTCAGAGCTCGGAGTCGGAGACGTCGACGGATGCGTCGATATGTTCCACAGGCGAGAGCCGGTTTCCGTTGCGGTCATGGCGTGAACCTACCGATCTGCTTTCCCTGCAGCACCGGCGGCGAGCGCGTCGCCGATCTGCGATGTCGAGCGCACCCCATCGCCCCGCGCTTCTAGGTCAGCAGCCACAGCAGCCTCCACCCACGCGGACGCCTCGCTCTCCCCGACATGGTCGAGCAGCATCGCCAGGGACATGACGGTCGCCGTCGGATCGGCCTTGCCCTGCCCTGCGATGTCGGGAGCCGAACCATGCACTGGCTCAAACATCGACGGGTTCGATCGAGACGGATCGATGTTTCCGCTGGCCGCCAGCCCGATTCCTCCACCGATGGCAGCCCCGATATCGGTCAAGATGTCGCCAAACAGGTTGTCCGTGACGACAACGTCGAATCGATCGGGGTCGGTGATGAAGAACATCGCCGCCGCATCGACGTGCTGGTAATCCGTGGCCACGTCATCGAATTCTGACGCAACGCGATCGAAGGTCCGCTTCCACAAGGATCCGGCATTCGTCAAGACGTTGGTCTTGTGCACCAGCGTCACGTGCTTTCTCCTCTTGGTTGCACGGTCGAAGGCATCGCGAACAATCCGCTCCACGCCGAACGCGGTGTTCAAGCTTTCCTCGGTCGCCACTTCTTGGGGAGTGTCTCGACGCAACACACCCCCGGCCCCGACGTACGGACCCTCCGTGCCCTCACGACACACGACGAAGTCGATCGACTTTCCACTCGCAAGTGGCCCCTCGACGCCGGGATACAACTTGACCGGCCTGAGGTTCACGTGGTGATCCATCACGAAACGCAAGGGCAGCAGAACACCACGCTCAAGGACTCCAGGCGGAACGGAGGGGTCGCCTATAGCCCCGAGCAATATGGCGTCACTAGCTCGCAGTTCCTCGATGACAGCATCCGAGAGCAGCTCGCCGGTGGCGTTGTAACGGGTTGCACCCAAGTCGTACTGCGTGGTCGAGACGTTGATCCCCGCCTTCGGGGCAACCGCGTCGAGGACCTTCATCGCTTCGGCAACCACCTCGGTGCCGATGCCGTCGCCGGGAATCAGAGCAAGGTTCAGATCTCGAGCCATGGTGAGAGAGCCTACTGACTCGCTGCTTCCGCAGGCCGACGGTTTGTGACGCCCCCCGGGCACGCTGGTAATCTCCTCCCATGCGTTCGCTCCTGCTCCTTCGCAGCCGCGGCGAGGCCTAGTTACCGGCCTCCTCGTCGCGGAGGTTGTGCGTGGCCGGCCCCGGCCCCCAATGTCGAACGAGGAGCACGACGTGACATCAGCAAACCAATACGAAAAGGCCAACGCTCAAAAGCCGTCGGCTATGCCTTACGCCCGATACCAGCCCTTCACCCCCATCGATCTTCCTGACCGCACCTGGCCCAACGCTGTGATCACGAAGGCTCCGCGCTGGTGCGCGGTTGACCTTCGGGACGGCAACCAGGCACTCATCGACCCCATGACGCCGCAGCGGAAGCTGCGCATGTTCCAGCTTCTCGTCGAGATGGGCTACAAGGAGATCGAAGTCGGCTTCCCGTCAGCGTCGCAAACCGATTTTGATTTCGTGCGGCAGATCATCGAAGAAGACCTCATCCCGGACGACGTGGTCATCCAGGTGCTCACGCAGTCCCGGGAGGCACTGATCGAGCGCACGTTCGAATCGATCCGCGGCGCCAAGCAAGCGATCGTTCACCTCTACAACTCGACGTCGACTCTTCAGCGTCGCGTGGTCTTCGGTCTGGACAAGGCCGGCATCACCGATATTGCGGTCCACGGAGCTCAGTTGTGTCAGAAATTCGCCGACGAGATGAAGGGTGAGACCGAGGTCTACTTCCAGTACTCCCCCGAGTCCTACACCGGCACCGAATTGGAATTCGCCCTCGAGATCTGTAACGCGGTGACCGACGTGTGGCAACCAACGCCCGACCGGAAGGTGATTTTGAACCTCCCCGCCACCGTCGAAATGGCGACTCCGAATGTGTATGCCGATTCCATCGAGTGGATGCACCGCAACCTCGCGCGCCGCGACTCCATTGTCTTGTCCTTGCATCCACACAACGACCGCGGCACCGCAGTTGCTGCGGCCGAGCTCGGCTACATGGCCGGAGCCGACCGCATCGAAGGCTGCCTGTTCGGAAACGGCGAGCGCACCGGCAACGTATGCCTGGTGACTCTCGGCTTGAACGTCTTCAGCCAAGGGATGGATCCGCAAATCGACTTCTCGGATATCGACCACATTCGACGAACGGTCGAGTACTGCAATCAGATCCCTGTTCATGAACGCCATCCCTACGGCGGCGATCTCGTCTATACCGCCTTCTCGGGGTCGCACCAGGACGCGATCAACAAGGGCCTCAATGCCATGCAGTCCGACGCGGACGCCGACGGTGTGGATGTCGACTCCTATCAATGGGCGGTTCCTTACCTGCCCATCGACCCCAAAGATGTCGGCCGAACGTACGAAGCTGTCATCCGCGTCAATTCCCAGTCCGGCAAGGGCGGCGTGGCCTACATCATGAGGACCGAGAACAGTCTCGATCTACCGCGCCGACTCCAGATCGAGTTCTCCCAGGTGATTCAGCATTTGACCGACTCCGGAGGCGGAGAAGTGTCGCCGGAGGACATGTGGTCCGCGTTCACCGACGAGTACCTTCCCAATCCTGACGCACCCTGGGGACGCTTTTCCCTGGTCTCCGTTCAGCAGGATTCTGCGGTCGATGGCGAAACAACCGTCAATGTCGTCATGAACGACGCAGGCAATGAGGTGGCTATCAGCGGTGTCGGCAACGGACCCATCGCCGCCTTCTGCGAAGCGTTGTCCACGCACGGGGTCGACGTTCGCGTCTTGGACTACGCCGAGCACGCCATGAGTGCCGGCGGCGATGCGCGAGCAGCGGCCTATCTCGAGTGTGCGGTGGCCGGTCGCGTGCTGTGGGGTGTCGGCATCGATCCATCGATCACCACCGCGTCACTCAAGGGAATCATCAGCGCGGTGAATCGAGCGCAGCGAGACGACTAAACGAATCCCCATGCGTACCGGCCGGCCCCCACGCCGAATGGCGCGCATGGGCGAGGTGCGTTACTGACAATCGCTCCAGGAGAGCGCGGCTACGAGATCGGGTTCAGGAGATCAGGGTCACGAAACGGCCGGAATGCGCACCGATGTCGTCCGTGATCTGGTCCAACAATTCGGCGGGGATCGGCGAGTCAACGGTGAGAACAATCAGCGCGTGCTCACTGTCGTCGCGACTCACCTGCATGCCGCCGATGTTGATGCCCGCGTCCCCCAAGAGATTCCCGACGACGCCAACGACGCCCGGCTTGTCGTGGTAGCGGAAGAAGGCCAGATGATCGCTGAGCGGTACGTCGACATCGAAATCGTCGACCTCCACGATCTTGCCGATCTGTCGCGGGCTCGCCACCGTGCCGCCCACGCGCACGGTTGAACCGTCGGTCAGGGTCAACTTGACGCGCACCAGGGAACGGTGATCACCGCTCGCGGTTTGCGTTGTCAGGGCAACGTCCACTCCGCGCTGCTCGGCAAGCACCGGCGCATTGACGTACGACACCGGATCGTGAATGAGAACTTGGAAAACTCCCTTGAGAGCAGACAGTTCGAGCACGCGCACGTCGTGCTCGACGATCTCGCCGAGAACTTCGATGTCTACTCGCTCGACCGCAGCGGTCGCCAATCCGCAGGCAACCGCGCCGATCCGCTCGGCCAGCGGTAGCACCGCCTTGACCGCTTCATCAATCTGCCCGCCCTGAACATTGACGGCATCGGGAACCAACTCCCCTGCCAACGCCAGGCGAACCGACTTGGCGACCGCGATTCCTGCTTTCTCTTGAGCCTCGTCGGTGGAGGCGCCCAGGTGGGGTGTCGCCACGACATTCTCCAGTGTGAACAGCGGCGAATCCGTGCACGGCTCCGACGCGTAGACGTCGAGACCGGCTCCGGCGACCCGGCCTTCGGTCATCGCGGTGAACAGTGCGTCTTCATCCACGATTCCACCACGCGCAGCATTGATGATGTGAACGGTCGGCTTTACCTTGCTCAGCGCTTCTTCCCCAATGAGGCCGACGGTCTCCGGCGTCTTGGGCAGGTGCACCGTGATGAAGTCAGCATCGGCCAGCAACTCATCGAGGGTGACCATGTGCACACCCAGTTGGGCCGC
>WLWL01000069.1 GCA_012103605.1 Candidatus Nanopelagicales bacterium | reverse complement strand
CAACGAGCTCTCTGGCCCTGTCGTGGCGACGGCTTTGGCGCGCTGGGTCATGTCCGAGCCCCGCAAGTTCAGCTACCGAGTCATCTTCGCTCCGGAAACTATCGGCGCGATCACTTACCTTGACCACAACCTCGAACATCTGCGCGCCCACGTGGTGGCTGGGATCAACCTCACCTGCATCGGCGATGACGGAGATTGGTCTTACCTCGCGTCCCGAACAGGTGACCAACCCATGGATCGCATTGCTAGCAGAGTCGTCGCGACTTTTCCCCGTCCGGTTACGTACTCCTTTCTCGATCGGGGAAGCGACGAGCGACACTATGGAATGCCGGGTACTGGCGTGCCGATGCTGTCGTTGATGCGTACCAAGTACGGGGCCTATCCGGAGTACCACACACATCTCGACGATCTCACCGTCATCACGCCCACCGGACTTCAGGGAGGGCTGGATCTCGTTCGCGACTGTCTGGTCGAATTCGAGCAATCCGAGTACTACCTAGCAACAGTGCTTGGTGAGCCCCAATTAGGTCGACGGGGCCTCTACCACTCCATGCATGCACGCACAGTCGCTGACGACGTACTGCTGCGCACGCATGTGCTTGCGTACGCGGATGGGATGCACTCGGTGCGCGACATGGCAGAGAAGTTCCAGGTGTCGGAATCCATCGTCAAAGATCTCGTAGACGAGCTACTCGAGCATGGCTTGCTCACGCGGACCCTTCCACGTACGACCTCGCCCTGAACGCGTTACTACCGACGTTTGCATCGGCGCGAGACCAGATATGTGCCGGGACTACCCTTGTCTGCAGCAGAACGTAGTTGAACGGAGCAAGTATGGGGAATGCAGGCGTCGAGGCTGTCCTGAACGTGACCAGAATGCTGAAAACAGTGGCGGCCGCGCGTGCTTTCGAGACGGCTCGGGACGTACCCGACCGAACCCCCGGGCAAAGCCAATTCAACATGCGCCAGGCAATGGGTCTAGATCCACGGGTTGGGAAAGCGCTCTCCCGGCTCGCGCTCCGAAGGTCTGGCTCTTTTTCCTGGGCGGTTGCTGACCCTGCGAGTAGTTCCTTCATTGATCCCGGGGAGATCGAACCAGCGATCGCCGGAATCAAGCGAGACGGCTACTACGTCTTCAAAACCCCGGCGGCCGAGCATCTCGTCAAGGCAATTCTGGCTTACGCCGAGCAGGTTCCGTGTGAGGCGCGAGGGGCCGGGACCCCACCGGAGACTTATCCTCGGCAGGACCCCGCCGCGGGCCGCTACGACATTCACGAAGAGCAAGCCCTGGGAAGCGCGGAGGTACAGGACTTTGCTACCGACCCTGCTATGGCGCTGATTTCACAGCGTTACCTCGGTCAGCCGGTAGTCATGGATGAGGTGGCCTTTTGGTGGACCACAACGAAGAAGGCCGAAGATGCAGACCTCAACGCGCAGTTGTTCCACCAAGATCGCGACCGTTTGTCTTTCTTGAAGTTCTTCATGTACTTGACAGATGTCGACACAAATACTGGTCCTCATGTGTACGTCCGGGGCTCGCACCGAAACATCCCCTGGTCGCTTCGGGCGGACGGCCGTCGCAGCGACGAGGCCGTTCGGGACGCAGGATTGTGGGACAACGTCACGGAATTGACCGGTCCGGCGGGGACAATCATGGCGGTGGACACCATCGGACTGCACAAAGGTAAGACGCCGATCACCTCAGACCGACTCGCCTTAGAAAATGAGTTCGCCACCTCCCTGTTCGGGATGGACTACGAGCGACCCCCTTTCGAGCCGACGCAACTCGTACGTCGCCGCTACGTGGAAATGCCGTTCGTGCTCCAGCGCTATTCGAGTGCTCTGTCGAGCTAATCGCGCATCAATGATCGCCTGGTCCGGCGATTCAGGCCATGGCTCAAATGGCGGACGAGAGGTGTCGGCTCGTCGATTGTTTGACCCGCGAGCATCCGTGAGCCATCAGCCAAACGTTGCACGTACTCGTACGTGAACCCACGCCTCTTCATCATCAGTCCGTACGGAAGTGCTGAGTCCGGCCCAGGAGGGGTTTTCTCAACCACTGCCCGCCTGAGTTCATCTTCAGTGCGCACCCGGACGGCACAACCCAACTCGTCGTAGGCACTCGGCCCCATCACAATCACGGGGCGCCCAGCGAACCCGGCTTCCACACCCGTGGTAGATCCGTACGTGATCACTACATCTGACTGATCCATCAGTGTGTAGGAATCAATATCGGAATGCTCGTCCAAATGTAGATCTGGCTTGGCAGCATCAACGGCAAGGTGCCATTCTCGAACATCCTCTTGAGGCTTAAAGCGTTTGTGAGGATGAGTGCGCACAACGAGTCGGTAGTCACACTGTCGACACACTTGAGCAACTGCCAGTAGAGCCCCTGGCTGCCCATTGAAGAAGTCCGCCCAGTCAAGATCAAGTTCTGCGATCTCATCGCCTGAGGAGCTGAAATAGGTGACCACAACCTCCTGGGGTGAGCGATCGATTCCTTGCCCGATCTTCTGCGCGCCGGTGAAGTGCTTGTTTGCTTCTTCGGTGTGGTTGCGTCGATCGGTGAACCATTCACTTCCCACGTTGTGTGCTTCCTCCCCTGGCCAGGCAGCCAGCATCTGCTTCATACGGTCTTGCAGGGCGGACCAGTCGTGGGTGGCATCAATCGTGAGATCAAAGTCGGTGTCCAAGCCGCCAGTGTCGTACGACAACACCGGTAGCCCGCGTTGCTCAGCAGCTGCCGCCACCGCGCTGTCATGAAGGAACCGGCCGTTATAGGCAAAAATGGACGTCGCGTTCGTGCGATCGATCGCCGCGATGGTCTGGTCAAAAGCAAAGGCATAGGACCGTGCGGCCCTTTCCACGTACCGGAGAGGCCAGGAGTACTCATCGGTCACGGGCACGTCGGGGTTGGGGGGCACTTGGAGGATGCCGCGACCCATCGGTGCGCCACGGTAGGTGAGTTGTCGCAAGGCGGACCGATATGTCGCCTCGATCCGGGGAAGAACTGACTGCGGAGCACTCCACGGCTGTGGCTGAATGAAGGTCGATGCTTCCAATCCGGCCGCTTCCAACGCTTGCTTCGCACGTAAGTCGATGGTGGGTGATCGCAGGAGCCCGGCGATCAGGTGATGTGACTGCCATCCGACATCGCGCAACGGTGTCTGGGATGACCAGAAGGCAACACAGGGTGCATGACCCATCTGATGCAGTGTGACAGTAATCTCCGCAACGGCTGCAACCGCGAAGTCCCACTGGGTGAACGACACGAGCAACGGTCGATTCAGTTGCTCGGGAGTACACGTGACTTCGAGATATTCCCGTAACGACCGGTGCTCTGCCCGGATGGTCATGAGAGCACCTGCCGGTACACATCCGACGTCCGCTGCGCCGTGCGCCTCCAGGTGAAACCTCGCGCGTGGTTGATGCCCGCCATCGACATCCGAGTGGATTCCTGGGGGCTTCCCACGATCGCCGACAGTTGTTCTGCGAGCTCCTGGTGATTTCCTTGCTGAAAATAGCGGGCTGCGTCACCACCGACTTCCGGGAGAGAAGTGGCTCGCGCGAGCACGACGGGTGCGCCGGATGCCATCGCTTCCAAGACGGGCAGACCAAAACCCTCAAATCGCGAAGGAAACGCGAAGGCGGCCGCGTGGGCGTAAGCGCTCGGCATGGCTTGATCGTCAAGATCGTACTGATGCGTTACCTCTGCAATTCCCAATTGACTCAACATTGCGCGCTCTTCTCGCACTAGTCCTCCACCACCGACAAACACGAGATGGAGTTCAGGAAAGTCCTGGGAGATGGCGGCAAATGCACGCATGGCAGTGGAGGCATCCTTGTACTGGCCTCGATGTCCAACAAAGAGGACGTACTGCTCAGGAAAATCCGAAATACGCTGCGCGTCTGGCTTAAATTGAGAGTCGACGCCAAGATGCACGACCGTGACCGGAGCGTCAAGAGTTCCGTATAACTCGAGCAAATCATCTTTGGTGGCTTGAGAGATACAGATCACGTGATCGGCTGACTCGACGTAGCGACGCTTGAAGGTGAGTAGATCAAGGCGTCGGCGCGTGTCTGGGAGACGTTCGGGGATCATGTCGTAAACAGTCACCACTCGCTTCGTCCCGCGTGCTGACGACAATCCGTGCGGAAGGTAGAAGGTGGTGTGAACAACATCAGCGCGCCGACGCTCCAGGTGAGAGAAGTACCAAGCGAGTGCTGTCCACTGGTTCCGAGCGCCCCTCACTCGAAGCCTGTTGGTCAAGACAGGGTCATCAAGAATGTAGCGGTTGACGATGGGGGCTTGGAGAGGGTCGAGGTCTACCCCAAGCTCGGGGTCGTACATGTACTGCCGTGTCAATTCTGCGAACAGCCTCGAGATCCCACCATAGGGCTGGATGGCGAAGATTTGTTCATCCACTGCCACTCGCACCAGGGAAGACTAGTCCGTGGTCAAGCCGTAGTGATGCGTTCCACCCAGTCGTCCACCGCTTGCTCATAGCGAGCCTTCTCCCCCGCCACCCAGTCCCGGAATGGCTCCTGCACCCTTCGAATCGTTTCTGGATCATCCAGAGCCGCTTGAATTACCGGTGCCATGTACTGGGCCCAATCAATGGTGTACGGGATTCGGTAATCAACACCGATGGGGAAATCGTCCCAACAGAAGCCCGCCCCACGGGCGAGCATGATGCACGGAGTTCCCAGCAACGCTGCTTCCCGAGGAAGTCGATCACGCCCCGGTAGGTGGCCGATTTCAACGTACAGGGCCGAGGCTGCGAGGTTTCGGCACACCTCGTCGAAGGACATGTTCTGGATGGGGCGAAATTCAATGTCGGGGAGCAGGGCCTTTAGTTCTCCGACTTTCCATTGCCCCTTAGCGCCGTTGTAGGTGACCACGTTGCGTTGCCTCTGCACATCTGCAACGCCTGGTAGCGAGCGTGGGTAGTCGCCAAGCAAAAAGGCCGGGCGGTCTAAGTGGCGTTTGACAAAGGACTCGGCGTAAAAGGATTGCGTACCGAAGTTGATTGCGCGTCCTACCGTCTTTCGTGCGTAGCGAATAGCCGACGTCTCAATGGCGATTGCCGGTAGTCGCATCGCGCCCCGGGACCGCGTTCGGCGGCTGGCCTCACGAAGGGTGCGCAATGAACCAGACGTGATCGGTTGCGTGTCGTACGGCCACAGCTCTGGCAAGGGCCTTTGGGAGCCTGGAGGGTAGAACGAGCAGTCTGACTGCGTTGGTGAGAAGTAGCGAGCTTCAGGAATTGGAGAGAAATTCACACTGAGCCACAACATCCAGATGTGCTCATCGGGCACCGAGGATAGTTCCCGCCTACTCTCGATAGGGCTTACCTCGGTCAAAACAAAATGGTCGGTCTCTCGATTGGTGATCTCCGCAGCTACTTCATAGTCATAAATCTGGTATTCCGGGTGATTGTCCTGCCCCCGGAAGTTCCGCATAGCAATCAGGAAAGCTTCAATGCCTCTCTTCCGCAGAGAATGCACCAATTGAGTCAAGGCTTCCGGTCCGCCAGTGCGTTGACCGAGTGGCGACGCAACGTAGACGCGCGGTGTGCTCACACCGCCACGTTAGCGCTTGGTGCGATTCAGTAGACGTGAGTGCTTGCCGATCACGTAGACAGCACGCACACCATCCCGCCAGCCGATCTTCTTTCCTTCACCATAGGTGCGACCCGAATAGGAGATGCCGACCTCGTAGATGCGGTAACCACCCATAGCCACCTTCGCAGTGACCTCTGGTTCAAAACCAAACCGATCCTCTTTGAGATCGAGAGACTGGATCACGTTTCGCCTAAATACCTTGGTGCAGGTCTCCATGTCGGTGAGGTTGATGTTCGTCACCATGTTGGAAAATATGGTCAAGATTCGGTTACCCACGCTGTGCCAGTAGTAAAGGACCCGATGCTCATCACCACCGATAAAACGTGACCCGTAAACGACATCCGCGCGACCATCTCGCAATGGTGCCAACAAACGGCCGATGTCGGCGGGATCGTATTCCAGATCCGCATCGTGCACGGCGACAAAGGATGCCTGTGCGGTAGCAAACCCGGTGCGTAGAGCCGCTCCCTTGCCGCGGTTGACCGGCTGACAAATGAGGCGGACGCGCTCATCCTGGACCGACCCGGCGAGATCGGCAGTTCCGTCTCGGGAGCCGTCATCCACGACGATTAACTCGTGGACGAAGTCCTGAGCAAGCACCCGCTGCATGGCGGAAACAATTCGCTCCGACTCATTGAAGGCTGGCATGACAACCGAGACATCTGCCACAGCGTCTCCTGACATCACGTTCTAGACCGGGTGCAGAGCCTAGGACACGAAACCCTGGCCAACGCCCGGGCTGCGCTTGGTCAAGGTTGACGGCGGATCGGGGGTGCACAGCGGGTACACCGACCAGCATTGGTCGGTATCGGTGGGCACCCGCAGGATGAGACCAGACTCGGTGACGAACTCAGCAGTACTCGGGGAGGGCAACGGAACGACCTCGTATGGCATACCGAGCCAATCCAGCGTCTCGCGCGGGGTAGTTCCATCTAGTCGGGTGAGGCTCGCCACCATAGCGATGGCGGCGATACCCGTGGCCGTCACGACAATCGCCAGCACCTGCTGCCGCGCGCGCCACACGCCCCAGCCGAGCAGGATTGCCGTCACGCCAAAAAGCGGTCCCCAGCCGAACCGAAGTGACGGCGGGCTGATCGTCCACCAGAACAGCCCTGCCAGCCCAAAAGGCGCTGCAATGAGGACGAGAGTCCTGAGGCGGGCAGGTCGGCTTGTCTGGACGACCAACAGGACAACAGCGGTGATCAGGGCCCCAGAGAGCCACCAGGGCTCCCATTGACGTGGCAGGCGTTCCAGCCACGGACCCACCCAGGCCCAACCTGTAACGGCCTCTTGCCAATTCTCTGGGTCACGGGCGAAACCCAGCGTGGCTTGGCGCAACACGTCTGGGTTAGGGGCCCGCCAGGGCACATCAAAGGCGTAGACGCTCAGCGGGTACTGCAGCCAGCCGCTGAGAATGCGGTCACGGGCGATGACGACCACAGCCATCGCTACTGCGAGGAATGCAGCAGAGGCAATCGGAAACGTCACGATGGTCCGCTTGCGGGCGAGCGTTACCACGACCGCCGTGGTCACGAGAGCC
Source organism: Candidatus Nanopelagicales bacterium (assembly GCA_012103605.1). Classification (GTDB taxonomy): domain Bacteria; phylum Actinomycetota; class Actinomycetes; order S36-B12; family S36-B12; genus S36-B12. The sequence continues at coordinate 595 of WLWL01000069.1, read as the reverse complement.
GCCGAAAGGATCACGGCGGTGGGCCGCAGGGCCGTCAGCAGGACGGCGAGCACCACGATGGTGGGAAGAGCGTTCGTGGTCCTGCCGGCGGTTACCAGGTCTGCCAGGTAGGCCGCAGCCACAATCGCGAGGACGAGGACCGGCAGATCTGGTGTGGGGCTGGCGACCCAGAAATCGGCCATCCAGATCATCGGAGGGAAGACCAGCGCAGTTCCTGCCAGAGCGATCGCAGAACCCGCTCTTCGAGGATAGGAGAGGGTTCGCGTCAGAGCCTCGAGGCCGAGCAGGAGCACGAACAGGCCTCCGAGGAGCCGGTAACCCTCACTGTGCCACGGGGTTGCGCTCAGGAGCGCTCCAAGGACGGGTTCGGCGCTGGAGTAGCCGAGCGGCCCGTAGAGGTTTGCCAGCCCGGGGATCGCCGCGTAGTCGCCGGCGTACTGGACAGCGGCCCATTGATAAAGCCCGGCATCGAAGTGCGTCACCGGGCCAAGAGCGGCCCAGGACAGATAAACGGCTGCCATGGCGAGAGCCCCGGCAAGAGCCACAGCGGGCTTGGACCACCGCGGCCGAGCCCAGCCCGCCCGGATGGCTGAAA